>JAISER010000087.1 GCA_031263985.1 Clostridiales bacterium
GCGTATTTATTCGTAAGCCAACTGCCCGTAACGGTCAAGACGGCCTTTGAAACAAAATTTTCGGAAGCTATAAGCTCAATGTTGTTACGTTGTCTGGCAAGCTCTTTCAGTAACGCGCCGGTCAGTTCCGGATCGGTTTTTCGCGCTTCGTCAATGTCGTACATTGATTTCCCTCCTGATGGGTAAACGTAGCCGTTTAAACTTAACTCAAGATTTCGCTTTTAGCGGATTTTTTTGTGACGATTTTTCGCCAAACGCCGACAAAGCATGGCGGAAAATCCGCCGCGCCGACGCCGGGGTCAGGTTTCGGGACAGGTCTAAGCCGAAAAGACGCAAAATTGAGATTCTGAACATGCTCTTAGCCCAAACGGCTGTAAATGTTTATATTTTTATAGAATAGGCGAATAATCGCTGTTTTTATTATACGCGAGCGCCGCGCCGAACGCGGTCGCGAATTCCGAATAAGTAGGGATGATAAAATTAACGTCATATAATTTGCCGAGTCGGTCGAAGATATCGCCGCAATAGCTCAGTGTGGACAACCTGCCTATCAAAACCGCGTCCTTCACCTCGTATCGCTGCGACGCGAAAATGGCCAGCGTGCCTATCGTCTGTAAAACGAAATTCAACATGCCCAGCGCGATGTCGTTTTTAGACGCGATATCGCTGATTTTACCAAAATTGGAAGCGGTGGCGTCGGGCGCGAGGCCCGGTATCTCTTCTTTGGAAATGTCTTTGACCATCAGATCGATATTGCTCAAATCACCCTTTTTAGCCAGCTCTATCACCAGATTCATGTCGCGCACGTTAAGCATTCGGCTGGACAAGCCTAATATAGTGCCGCCCCCTATGCCTGTTCCGCCTATATGCTCTATAGCGTCTCTATCCGCTCGCACTATCGCCGTGCCAGTGCCCATGCTTACGATGATGGCGCGATTAAGAGCGCTTAAATAAAGACCGCCAAGCCCGTTGGAAAGAAATTCATCCACACGTCCGGTTTGCAGGCCATATATAGGTTTCGTTATAAAAGACGCGCCCACGCCGGTAATCATAATTCTTTCAATGCCGGAAATTTCGAGGCAGTTTTCGTCCATAAATTTGCCTAACGCGCCGAACAGTGACGCGATAGGATCCGTGGCCTTTACCATTCGAGGGGTTTGGGCCGCGCCGTCTTTAAAACCTACTATCTTAGTAAGGCTTCCGCCTATGTCTATGCCGATAATAACGCTTATAGCGCTCCCCTCCTTTTTTTCTTCCTTCACGTTAAAAACTAGATTTTATAGCGAAAAAACCCGACCGACTATTTAGAGCCTGTTCAAAATTTCAATTTCGCGTCTTTTCGGCTTATTTTCCGCCACGCTTTGTCAGCGCTCTTTGCGTATATTCTTTGGATACGCGGCGTTCGCTCTTCCGCGTTTGGCGAAAAATCACTGCAAAAATCCGCTAAAAGCGAGATTTTGAACAGGCTCTTAACTATTATACTATTTTTTTATGCGATAACAAGAACATTTTTAAATCTCCGCGCGTTTTTTGCGGATTACAAGAAAAAAGCCGCCAATTGTCAGGCGGTTTCGTCGATAAGCCGCGGAAATTGAAGGCCTGTTTCATTCGTGCGAAAATCGTTGTCAGCGCGTTGTTCACTCGAACGGTATTTTTCGTGCCGGGCTTTGTCGCGAAGACTGACCGAACCTGTTGGCTCGCCTGCGTTTCGCGCCTGGCCCAACGCGAAAAATCCTCTCCCAGTTTGGTTATGTTTAAAACTGAGTTCAGTATCAGTCGCCCGCCTTAGGCGCTCCGACCGGGCAAACTTGCGCGCATACCCCGCATGATATACATTTGTCAGGGTCAATGACATAAATTGAGTCACCCGGCGATATGCATGAGACCGGACATTCAGGATCGCAAACTCCACAACTGATGCACGTATCGTCTATTTCGTACGCCATAAATCACACCTCCCGAGTATTAGCGGAGTTTCTCCAAGTCAACCGCAACCTCCGCAAAGCATATTTTACTCTACAATCGGAAAACAATCAAGAGGTTTATTGCCGGCGACGCCTATACTAAAGCCTTTATAGCGTCGATTTTGTCAAGACGCTCCCACGACAGGTCTATGTCCGCGCGCCCGAAATGCCCGAACGCCGCCGTCTGCCTGTAGATCGGCGAGCGTAAATTCAGAGAGTCGATAATAGCCGCGGGGCGTAAATCAAACGTTTCCTCTACGATCGACGTGATTCTATCATCGTCTAACCGGCCTGTTCCAAACGTTTCAACGGCTATCGAAACGGGTTTCGCCACGCCGATGGCGTAAGCGAGTTCGATTTCGACCTTGTCGGCCACGCCCGCCGCGACAAGGTTTTTGGCTACCCAGCGCGCGGCGTAGGCCGCGGAGCGATCCACTTTAGTCGGGTCTTTACCGGAAAAAGCGCCGCCGCCATGCCGCCCTACGCCGCCGTATGTATCGACTATGATTTTGCGCCCCGTCAAGCCGGAATCCCCCTGCGGGCCGCCTATAACGAACCTGCCGGTGGGATTGACGTAATATTTTGTGCGTTCGTCCAGCAGTTCCGCGGGCAGGGCCGGTTTAATGATTAGATTTATCACATCTTCGCGAATGTGTTCCTGTGACGCGTCTTCCGCGTGCTGCGCGGAAACGACTATGGAGTCGATTCTTTTAACGCGCTTATTTCGGTCAAACTCGACGGTAACCTGGGATTTGCCGTCCGGACGCAAGTAGTCGAGCGTTCCGTCTCTGCGCGCGTCGCTGAGCCGTCTTGTAAGGCGGCGCGCGAAAGACAGCGTAGGCGGCAGATATTCTGGCGTTTCGTTCGTGGCGTACCCGAATATTATCCCCTGGTCGCCCGCGCCCGCGCCGAATTTTCCGGCCTTCCCCTCGAGCTTGGATTCAAGAGCCTCGTCTACCCCAAGAGCTATGTCGGGCGACTGCTCGTTAAGGGCCGTCAGAACGGACACGGAATCCGCGTCAAACCCTCCGACTGTCTTAGAATAGCCTATTTCGCGTATGGTATTCCGCGCGACTCGCGCTATATCGACATACGCGTTTGTCGTCACTTCTCCAATTATCAGAACAAGCCCGGTGGACACCGCCGTTTCCACGGCTACGCGCGAAAACGGATCTTTTTCGATAAGCGCGTCCAAAATGGCGTCCGAAACTTGGTCGGAGATTTTGTCAGGATGCCCCTCCGTCACCGACTCTGACGTAAATAATTTGCTCATGTCATCACTCCCGTAAATTTTAAGTAGGATAAGCGCTGTCATGTCGTACGAAAGCCGCCGCCGCTAATGCCGGCGCTTTTTACCTTCTTGTAATTATGCGGCGCCCGATCCGGCCTTGTCTATATAGAAAATGAAAAAATTAAAAAAATTTCAATCAGCGCGCGCCGTCGCGTCCGGTCAGCCTATGTTGTGCGTGACGTTCCCTCGGGTAAGACCTTCGCGAACGTTCAGATTAAAACGCCGTTCGGCTTGTCGCGCCGCTGAAAGAAAGTCCTCCGTAAAGGTGAACGCGCCTTCTATGCCGGCGTGGGTCTTGCTTAAAATCGCTCCTCCGTCCGACGGATAAGATATTATAAGCTCGGCGGCGTTAATCGATTCCGCCGCTTCCCGTTCCAAGGAACTGCCCAGCGCTATATCCGCGCCGCTGTCTTTTATAATCTCCGCTATCTCTTCTTGGTCGCTGGAAAAGCGGACGACTCCCAGGCCGGAAGCGTCTATCTCGCCGCCTTCATCAAGAAAACGGTCAGTTATGACCGTCGCTTTTATATCCGCCCCAAACGTCTCTGTTATAAAACCGCCGTAACGCAGCGCGGCGCTTTCGTCGCCAACAATTACGACAGTTTTTCCGGCGGCGACGTCTAAAATCTCATTCGCGGCGCAGTTCGCGAAA
This sequence comes from Clostridiales bacterium, assembly GCA_031263985.1. Lineage (GTDB taxonomy): Bacteria > Bacillota > Clostridia > Lachnospirales > JAISER01 > JAISER01. The sequence goes on from JAISER010000087.1 coordinate 3,908, forward strand.
TATTCGCATTTCTCCTTTTCCTTACGTAAAAACCTGTCCGCCGTTTCGTCAGATACGCCCGTACGTTTCGCGACTTCCATCAAGAACGCTTCCACGGCGGCGTACCCCATTGGTATAGACGGCAGCTTCAACGCAGGCGTTCCGTGCGCTTGAGCCGCCGCGTCGGCGACATACGCTCCCCATTTTGAAAACGACACGCTGAGAGCCGCGTTTTTAATCCTCGCGATTTCCGCGGCCCCGTCCGCATATCCGAAGAAAGCGTTTACAGTCAGGCCGATACCCTCTAAAACGCGGCGAATTTCCATTATATCGCCTTTAAAAAAGATATCGTTTTTAGGTATTACGCCGAAAACGTTTATAATCGGCGCGTCCGTATCGTTCGCTTTCAGGGATGTCTCACCGACGGAATTAATCAGATCCTTGAACACGCGCGCGTAGCCGTGATGGACCGCGCCGTGAAAACCCGCTATGTCCGACGCGACGACGGGACGGCCTTCTTCGCGCGCCTCGCGCGCCATGCCCGCCACATCGTCGCCGACCATAGCGGACTCGCAACTGCCAAGAGTTACATAAAGTTTTCCCTTTAAGACTTTGACCGTATTTTTCAATTGTTCGCGCAAGCGCGAGCCGCCCCCGAATATAACCTGTTTTTCCATCACATTTGTGGATGGCAGCTCAAATCCGCATATGTTCGCGCTAAGCAGTCCGCTGTTTTTATTAGACAAATAGTTTTGAACAGCGCATCCCATGACTGAGTGTACGACTGGGATTACCCCGTTTATTTCCTCAAGCGCAGCTATGGCGCCGTGTAACGCGCAACCCGTGCGAGGGCTATACATATTTGACCTCCAGTCTATTTGACTTCGCGCTTTACATACCAGCCGCCGCTTCTTTTGAGCCACCCGCTTTCATAAAGCGCGTTTTCGCCGGTTCGCGGTCTTTTGGCGGTTTCAACGCGCCGCGCGAAAGCGCGTATGCCATCGTAGACATAGAACGCGTCAGACGCCAAAGAGATGGGCGTCGCGCCGAATTTACTTGAAAACGCCGTTTGTCCTTCCAAGCCGATATAATAATCGACGGGTCTTTTACATAAGGCGTTCGCCGTTTCAAATGGCTGGCCATTCGCTATGATCGCCGTCGTTTCACCATCGAAACCCTTTACAATCTCTCTATTATCGAGGTCAACCTCCGTGACCGATACGCCGACCGCTTCGCCGCCCAAATCCTTTACAAGCGCGGCGTATCCCGAGGCGGCGGACAGTTCCGCGCTTATAAACGCCAGCTTGCCTCTAAGCGGCTTTTTTTCAATTACGTCGGTCACGCTCTCTTCTTGTTCCCGAACGTACCGTTCCGCATCGTCCGACATGCCGAACGCGGACGCGATTTCCAGAATAAACCGCCTTGTAGCGGCCAGTCCTATAGGGGCGGCGGCGTCAATATACTTCACGCCAAACGCTTCTTCCAGCCCTTTGCCCAAATACGCGCTGTCGTTAGGATTAAGCGATACGCTTACCCGCGCGGCCGACGCGTTACGAACGGCTTTAACCGATGACAACAGATTATACCTTATGCCCAGCGCGTTTAAAGCTTTAATGACGGAAGCGACCGACCGGGGAGGCTCCGTCACCGACAACACGTTCAAAAACTCTCGCTTTTCGTCAGTCTTTTCAACTAGCTCCTTTAATATGCCGTGAAACGCGATGTCATACCCTGTAAACGGCGACTTAGACTTGAACCCCGCCGTGTTGAGGTATATCAGTTTCGCGTCGGTTTCTTCCTCCAACTCAGCGATAACGGCGCGCGCGTCGTCGTTATTGATCTCCACCACCGGGGAGCCGACTATTACGACCGCTTCAACGCCGGGCGTTCGCGCGGCTCGCAACGTTACGGCGCGTAATATCTCGTCGCCTCCAAGTATAGAATCTTTTTCCGATAAATTCGTTGAAAACCATTTAGCTTCGCCTTTTTCTCTAAAATATAGATTAGACGCCGCGCAGCCGATCGCGCCGTGCGAGACTATCGCGAGCCCCTTTACGCCGCTTAGCGCGCCGAACGCGAACAGTATCTCGTCATATGACGCTTGTGAGAATGTGCGTACCCTCTGAGTAATCTCCTCGCCGTCCGCGTACTCGATAAGAGTCCTAATTGTTCCGCTAAAATGGCTTAACGCGCTTACCCTTTTTTCTCTCGTCAGAGCGAATCTTCTATCTATTAAAGCCAAGCGACGGCGCCTCCTTTAAAAACACGGACGCCGCGCGTCATATCGCTTCAAACGCGTTTACGACGCCCGTTTCCATGTTGTATATCTTATCGCCCCAATCGCGCGCCCAGTCCCTTAAATCGCTTACGCCAAGCGGATGAGGTATGACTAAGTCGTCGCTTTCCGCGATGTGTTTCGCCAAATTACGATATATATCCGCGTGTTCCGATTTAGGATTGGCCTCTATGACCGTCTTGCCATAGAGTTCGCTTTGTGAAACGACAAGAGAGCGAGGAATGTAGCCCACGACTTTCGTACCCGTACGATTCGCGAAATCGTCCAAGATTGAATTAGAATAACCGGCGGAGAGGCCGTTTCCGATCACGCCGCCCAGTTTCGCGCCGCCTGACGGCGCGTATTTATTTATGGCCTTAAACAAATTATTCGCCGCGTAGATCGCCATGAAGTCGGAAGAGCTGACGACATACGCCCTGTCCGTAATGCCGTCACGTATTGGTACGGCGAACCCGCCGCACACGACGTCGCCCAGCACGTCGTAAAGCGTAAAGTCCGGTGTAAACTCCTCGAACAATTTTAATTCGTCAAGCAGCGTAACCGCCGCGTTTATGCCGCGCCCGGCGCAGCCAACGCCCGGCACCGGTCCGCCGGACTCTATGCATAAAACGCCGTTAAAGCCTGTCGCCGATATTTCGTCTAACCGCGTTTTGTCGCCGCCGCGCAAGCTGTCCAGAACCGTCGGCAGATAATTATTGCCGCGCAGTGTGTTCGTCGAGTCGCTCTTTGGGTCGCATCCTATTTGTATTACCTTGTATCCGGCTTCGGAAAGCGCCGCGCTTATGTTGGATGTAGTCGTGGACTTACCGATACCGCCTTTTCCGTAAATGGCTATATGTTTGCCTATTCGTTCGCTCACGCGTTCCGGCCCCCTTTCTTTGTTAAAAGATAAGATATTAAAAGATAAACATAAACATTGAGGGAACTTTTTCGAGAAAAAGTTCCCTCAAACTCCCTCAAAAAGCTTTAGCCGCGAACGCGAAGCGTTCGCAAAAGAAAAATTCCATTTAAAAACATGTTGATGACGAATGCTTTAAGTTCCCACGGATGAATGGGGTCTGGGGACGAAGTCCCCAGTGGGGTTTGGGGCGAAGCCCCAAGGTTTTACATTGTCAAAAAGCTTTAGCCGCGAACGCTCCGCGTTCGCAAAAGAAAAATTCCATT
>JAISER010000010.1 GCA_031263985.1 Clostridiales bacterium
ATTACTTTAAGGTGTTTGACAATGGGGTTCCTGAATATGTGGTGTGCATAAAGGGTGAGGACGACGAGGCTTACCGAATCGGTAAGCTTACCGCCTTCCAAATTCAAAACCTTATAATAGCTTATAAAGAGCGATATGACAGGGATAATTTTATTAAAAACTTGCTGCTTGACAATCTTCTGCTTGTGGATATATATGGAAGAGCGAAGAAACTTCATGTTGAAAACGCTGTTAAGCGCGCCGTATACCTTATCGATATAGATATAGACAAAGATTTGAACGCCGTTGAAATAGTACGCGACATTTTTCCGTCCAAAACTAAGGATTTCGTAACGGCGGTGGACGAAAGCAGCATAATACTCGTTAAAGAGCTGCGCGACAAAGACGACGTCGCCGAAGTGGAAAATATAGCGCTGACCATTTACGATACGCTCAGCGCGGAATGCCAGGCTCGGCCGCGCGTCGCCGTAGGCGCCGTGGTGATGGACCTGAAGAACGTTTCGGCCTCGTATAAGGAAGCGAAGATGGCGCTGGAGGTCGGTAAGATATTCGAGTCTGACAGCCGCGTTATAAGCTACGAAAAACTTGGCATAGGAAGACTGATATACCAACTGCCCGCGTCGTTGTGCAAGATGTTCATAGGCGAGGTTTTGCACGGCATATCTATGGATCAGTTTGACGACGAAACGCTCGCGACGGTGAATAAGTTTTTTGAGAACAACTTGAATGTGTCGGAGACGTCGCGCCAGCTTTATATCCATAGAAATACGCTTGTCTACCGCCTTGACAAGCTGCAAAAGATGACCGGGCTTGATCTGCGTAATTTCGATGACGCGATTATATTTAAAATTACGCTGATGGTCAGCAAATACATGCAATATACTGAAAATTATATGTTTTAGAACGCGGGTTGACACGGATATACTATGAAGATTTTAATGACGGTCGCTTATGACGGAACCTGTTATTGCGGATGGCAAAGCCAAAAAAACGGCGTGAGCGTTCAGGAAAAGCTGGAAACCGCGCTTTTTTCCGTTTACGGCGAAGAGGTAAGGGTGGTCGGCGCGAGCCGTACCGACGCGGGCGTACACGCTTTGGGTCAGAGCGCCTGTTTCACGCTTAAAAACGACTATAGCCTGCCCGTTGAAAAATTGCCTTTCGCGATAAGGGCTAAGCTGCCGCCGGATATTGTCGTGGCGGGCGCTTGCGCGGTCCCGGATGATTTCCATCCGCGCTTCGACGCTAAAGAGAAAACTTATGCTTATTCAATTCTGAACGCTCCCCATCCTAACCCGCTCCTGCGCTTTACGGCGTGGCACATATACGCCGCTCTAGACTTGGACGCCATGAAAGCCGCCGCTTCGCATATGGTCGGCTCTCATGACTTCGCGTGTTTTTGCGCGGCGGGCAGTTCGGCTAAAACCACCGTAAGGACTATATACGCCATAAATATGTTGAAAGCGCCGAACGGGCTCATTACCGTCTTAGTGCGAGGCAACGCCTTTTTATACAATATGGCGCGCATTATCGTGGGTACGCTCGTTTGCGCCGGGCTTGGCGAAATAGCGCCCCGCGACATCGCCGCCATAATTGAAAGCAAAGATCGCAAGCGAGCCGGCAAGACCGCGCCGCCGTTCGGGCTTACGCTGTTGGAGGTAAAGTACGCGGAGGAAACCGCATCGCCGCTCGCGGGACTTCAAATAAACCGACCGTGAACGCGATCATCGCGACCTTTATAACTTTGGAAGGATAAATTCCGTTTTCCGCGCGGGGATCCGGATGAATTTCAATTAAAGCGTTAAGTTCGCGAAAAGGAGCTTTTGAACAGGCTCTTAGTGAGCGGGGATATTTTATCAGAGTCTGTCACGTTTGTTTAAACGTATCAACTGTTCTGAATATCGCCCTCAGCGCCCGTTTTAACAATATAAAGCGCAAAAATCTCATGCAAAGCCTCATTTCGCTATATGACATTTCGCGCTGTTCCGCAGGCGGTTCCGCTATGTTTTTGAGCAATCGCGCGGGGATTGCGGTTTCGGTTTCTATGCCTTCAGGCGTGAATACCCGCGTGGCGGACAGTATGCATAGAGGCGCGAGAATATGCGAAGCGAACATGTCGGCCTCGCGTTCAAATTCGTCCATGAACGCGCTGTTCGCCGCGTTGTCGGGATATTCGTTCAGGGCGTTCGCGTCATATGATTGGGAATCGGGCAGACAGTGGCCGAGCAGTATATGTCCGATCTCATGCGCCAATATGTAGTTGATGTGTGAGAACGGCAAAAATCCGTTGTAAAATATAATATAATATCCATTTTCGAGCCTCATGCTGAATGCCGGGTGATCTTCGCAAAATCTCTCGTAGTTCACGCTTTTTATAAACTCGTACCCTTCGCTGTATGTAGCGTAATGCCACTTAAGACGTTTTGAGCTAAGTTTGTCCGCTTTTATCGGCAAACTTCTCACGCCGCTATCCATTAGACAAGTAATCGCCTCATTTATTAAATAGTTCATGGCGTGCCTTTCCAATTTACGCCTCGCAGCGAGAGAGGCGCGAAATAGTTCTTTTCAATATTAAAAAAACAAGACTGACTGGGGATGTTAGAGCCTATTCAAGATCTCGTTGTTAGCGGATTTTCGTGATGATTTTTCGCCAAACGCGGAAGCGCGAACGCCGCGTGTTCGGAGAATATACGCGAAGAGCGTTGACAAAGCGGAGATCTTAAACATGCTCTTAGGCATATATTTTTTGGTCTTTTCGATTCACGCTTGATTTGCGGGCGTTTTGATATTAGCGCAATGACGGCGTTTAATAAATACATTCAGATTTATTCTGTAACTGCATTAGACGCGTCTATAACAATTGTTTTTATGACTATCCAATCGTTTCATGAAGCCGCGCGAATGCGCGGCGTGGAGTCCCAAGGTCTTTATGACTTGTCTGGATAGTCATTATTATTTTTATAAAAAATGCGCGCGGGGATTTTTTAGAATAAAAAAAAGGGCGTGTGCCCCGGAAAGACGCCATTTGGCGTTTTGTATATGCGTAAAAGGATTTTTTATGGTCAAGCCGTTTGAAAAAAAGCGTCTTGACCGTATGAGAATCGCTGAAATAAGCGACATTTCAGTAAAAGAAGTTTTTTTAATGAAGATGTGCATGTGTTCATGAATTCGATGAAGGAGAAACCGTGTCAGTCTTTGAGCGAGTGTATAAACAGGCCGCTGAGCAGCTTTGGCTCGAACCAAGTCGATTTGGGAGGCATCAGAAGTCCGGCGTCCGCTACTGCGAACAGTTCTTGCATGGACGCCGGATAGAGGGCGAACGCGACTTTCATTTCGCCTGAATCGACGCGCCGTTCAAGTTCGCTCAGCCCTCTGACGCCGCCGACGAAATCGACGCGCGGACTCGTTCTAGGGTTGTCTACGCCTAAAATCGGCGCCAGCAGACTGTTCTGCAAAATGGACGCGTCCAGACCGTTCACCAAGTCGTTAGAGCGCGCATGGCTTTTGGTCGTTAGCCTGTACCATTCGCGCGCGATGTACATGGAGAAATCCCCTGGTTTTTCAGGACTTTTTTTAATGCACGGCTCGACGTGGAAATTTTCGTTGACGCGTTCGAAAAATCGCTGTTCGCTTAAACCGTTCAAATCTTTTACGACGCGATTGTAGTCCATTATAACTAAATCTTCGTCAGGAAATAAAACGGCGAGATAAAAATTGTGCTCCGCATTCGGGTCTTCGTTTCGCTCGCGCATTTTAAGTCCGACTTTTACGGCGGCGGCGTTTCTGTGGTGTCCGTCGGCTATGTAAAGCGACGGCGTTTGTTTAAACAGGCCGGCGATGCGTTCAATGACGCCCGAGTCGTCTATCGCCCAAACGCGGTGGCGCACCCCGTCGTCGGCGATAAAATCGTACTCCGGCTCACGCGCTAGCGTCCATTCGCTAACCTCGCGGCGAATAGGCTCGAAGGCGCGGTACGCCAGAAATATAGGGCCGGTATGCGCCCCGCACGCCTCGATATGCCTTATGCGGTCAAGCTCCTTGTCCTCCCGCGTAAGCTCGTGTTTTTTTATGACGCCGCTTAGATATTCATCTATCGCGCAGCACGCGACGACGCCCGTTTCGGAGCGTCCATCCATAGTAAGACGGTAGATGTACAGCATGGGTGACGCGTCTTGCGTAAGCGCTCGTCGTTCTATAAGCCTGTCAAGGTTTTCTCTTGCTTTGGCGTAGACGGAGTCGTCGTCCGGGGCTTCGTCAAACTCAAGTTCCGCCTTGTCCACGCGTAAAAACGAAAGCGGATTGTCTTTGGTCATTTCGCGCGCTTCGTTAACGTTCATGACGTCGTAAGGAGGCGCCGCCACTTGCGCGGCGAACTCTTTCGCCGGGCGGATCGCCTTAAAGGGATGTATAGCAGCCATTGTTCTCCTCCGTTATAAGCGCGCCGCGCTTAGAGCCTGTTTAATATTTCCATTTCGCGTTTTTGCGTTTGGCGAAAAATCATCACAAAAATCCGCTAAAAGCGAGATCTTAAACAGGCCCTTATATGATTCTCGTACGTAGCACGCCTTCTATGGATTTCAGATTGTTTTCGACGCCATCGTTTATGTTCGCGTCTACATCAAGCATAGTGTAAGCGTAGTCGCCTTTGCTGTTATTCGTCATATTGTCTATATTTACGCCTCTGTCGGCTACGGCTTTTGACAATGACGCCACGACGTTAGGCACATTTCTGTGCAACGCGCATATGCGTTTCTTGCCCGTGTACGGTCGTGAGCAGTCGGGGAAATTTACGGAATTGGAAATGTTGCCGAAGTCAATGTATTCGCGAAGCTGCGCGGCGGCCATAGCGGCGCAGTTTTCCTCCGATTCCGGCGTAGACGCGCCTAAATGCGGTATAGCTACCACGTTGTCATAGGTCAGCAGTTCCGGGGTGGGGAAGTCAGTCGTGTACGAGGCTATCCTGCCGTCGTCGAGAGCCTTTTTAAGCGTCGCGTTGTCTATCAGCTCGCCTCTTGAAAAGTTAAGCAGGCGAAGACCTGGTTTAATGAGCGAAAAAGACTCGCCGCTGAACAAATTTTTCGTCTCATCGGTAAGCGGAGCGTGTATCGACACATAGTCGCATGTCGAGAATATAGCTTCTATCGACAACGTTTTATTGACGCCAACGGACAATTTCCATGCCGAGTCCACGGATATGAACGGATCGAAGCCATACACTTCCATGCCTAAAGCGTACGCGGCGTTCGCCACAAGCGCCCCTATGGCGCCCAGGCCTATGACTCCAAGTTTTTTGCCGAATATTTCCGGGCCGGTGAATTCGCTTTTTTCTTTTTCGACCAGTTGAGCCAGATCATGCTCGCTTTTATGGGCTTGAACCCACGCCGCTCCTTGTATGATTTTACGCGACGACAAGATAAGCCCAGCTATCACAAGCTCCTTAACGGCGTTGGCGTTCGCGCCGGGGGTGTTGAAAACGACGACGCCTTTTTCGGCGTATTGTTTTACGGGGATATTGTTAGTGCCCGCTCCGGCGCGCGCCACGGCGAGCAGGTTAGAACCCGTCTCGAAATCGTGCATTTTGAAGCTGCGAACAAGTATGCCGTCTGGGTTTTCGCAGTCGTTTAAAACCGCGTAGCGGTCGGCCGGCAGATTTTTCAGGCCGGCCGTTGAAATCTTATTGAGAGCGAGTATATCATGCATGTTTTTCCTCCGTATGGTTTTTATACTGAACTCGGTTTGAGACGTAGCCAAACCGGGCGTAAATTCAATATTAGTCGGTTTATTTGTTTTCCGTCTCGAATTTTTTGATAAAGTCCACAAGTTTTTTGACGCCTTCCAAAGGCATGGCGTTATATACGCTGGCGCGCATTCCGCCGACGGAACGATGCCCTTTTATGTTTACAAGACCGGCTTGCGTCGCTTCTTTCACGAACTTGGCGTCTTTATCCTTGTCTCCGGTCACGAAAGTTATGTTCATGATCGAGCGCGAATCCTTTTGGGCGGTAGGCTTAAAAAGAGCGGAATTGTCCAGGCAGTCGTAAAGCAGAGAGCTTTTTTCCCTGTTCAACGCTCCAAGAGCTTTCAGTCCGCCGAAATCCTTCGCCCATTTAAACACGAGGCCCGCGAAATATATGGCGAACGTCGGCGGCGTGTTGTACATGGAGTCGTTTTCGTCGTGAAGAGCGTAGTTGAACATGGCCGGCGTAATGTCAAGCGCGTGTCCTATAAGCTCTTTTTTTATTATAACGATCGTAAGACCGGCGGGGCCGACGTTTTTCTGCGCTCCGGCGTATATGAGGCTGAATTTCGACACGTCGCACGGTTCGGAGAGTATGCAACTTGACATGTCCGTTACAAGCGGTATGCCGCCGGTATCGGGCGCGGACGAAAACCGCGTGCCATAAATGGTGTTGTTGTAAGTGATGTGCGCGTAGTCCGCGTCTTTGGAAAACGATGACGCGTCCAGCTTAGGTATATAGCTGTAATTCTTGTCGGCGGACGACGCGATGACGGTCACTTCGCCGTATCGAGCGGCTTCCTTGAGCGCTTTTTTGGCGAACGAGCCTGTTTCCGCGTAATCCGCCTTTTTGTTTACGTAGAGATTGAGGGGAACCATTGAAAACTGCGAGCTGGCGCCGCCTTGTAAAAACATAATCCGATAGTCGTCGGGGATAAGCATGATTTCTTTTAAGTCGCTTTTGGCGCGTTCATGTATATCGATGAAGCTTTTAGAGCGATGGCTCATTTCCATAACGGACATTCCGGCGTCGCCGTAACTTAAAAGCTCGCTTTGAGCTTTTTTAAGCGCCTCGAGCGGCAGAGCCGATGGCCCCGCGGAAAAATTATATACTCTTTCTGCGATATTAATGATTTTCGACCTCCGTTCGCGTATATTTTTATAATATTACTTTAAAACGTCGGATTTGTAAAGCGTTTGCCCGAACATTGCGGAATATCGGCCGTAACGGCGATATTGCCGTCGTTATGAAGAGGTCGTCGCGAAAGCGTTCGGTTTTCGTAAAATATGACGGATACGCCGCATTTTATTTTGTTGTATATGCTATTTTTCGCATAATAATTGACTTTAAAGGTAAAAACGTTTAGACTGTTTATGATTTTTATGGCGGCGACGCTTCCAGAGCGGATTCATATAAACTATATAGGAGTGGGTCGACTGATGAAAAAGATATTTTCCATGGCGCTTGCTGCGATTTTAGCGTTTGGCGTTACGGCGTGCGGTTCGAAAGCGGATGAAACGACGGACGAAGGAAACGCCGTATCGGAGGAAACAGACGATGAAAACCCTTCGGGTTCAACCGCGAACGCGGTGAAAGTCGGCGTGTCCATGCCGGACCAGACGTTGCGGCGTTGGAGCCAGGATGGCAAAAACATTAAGGCGCAGCTTGAGGCGGTCGGATACGACATAGACGTCCAGTACGCCGGAAACAACGATGTCGGTTTGCAAGTGGCGCAGATTGAAAACATGATAGACGAGGGAGCTCAAATTCTAGTGATAGCCCCGGTGGAGGGCGCTTCGCTCGCTGAGGTTTTGAAAGACGCCAAGGACAGCGGCATACCCGTCATAGCGTATGACCGTCTCATCATGAATAGCGACGCGGTCACATACTACGCGACGTTCGACAATTATAAGGCGGGACGACTGCAAGGCGCGTATATTCGCGACGCGCTTAAACTTGACAGCGCCGAGGGTCCGTTTAACATTGAGCTTTTCACCGTGGATTCCGGGGATAACAACGTTAATTTTTTCTGGGCTGGCGCGATGGACGTGTTGCAGCCTTTTATAGATTCCGGGAAACTGGTCGTTCCGTCGGGACAGACCAAGCTTGAACAGTGCGTAACGCCCGGAGCGAAAGCGGATGAAGCCGAAAAACGCATGCGGGCGATTATAGCGGAACAGGGCTATTCGCCTTCGGGCAAGCCTTTGGCGGCGGCCCTCGCGTCTAACGACGCCGTGGCGAACGGCGTTACGCGCGCGCTGTTGGAAGCGGGGTTCGAGCGGGCTTCCGGGTTTCCCATAATTACCGGACAGGATTGCGACGTGGCGTCAGTTAAAAACATTCTGGCCGGGACGCAGGCTATGTCCGTGTTCAAAGATACGCGCGCGCTGGCCGCGCAAGTCGTGAATATGGTCAACTCTATCGCTACCGGTTCTCCCGTCGATATCAACGACACGCGAACTTACGACAACGGCGCGGGCGTGATTCCCGCCTATCTGTGCGAGCCGGTAAACGCGACGGCTGACAATTACGAGGCGCTGCTTATAGACAGCGGATATTACGCGCGAAATGATATCTCGTAACGCTTTTAGCGGATTTTATGACCGTTTTTTTATCAAACGCGGAAGCGTGAGCGCCGCGTATTCAAAGAATATGCGCGAAGAGGCGTGGCGGAAAGTGAGCCGAAGAGACGCGAAATGGAGATTTTGAACAGGCTCTAAACGCGCCGGCGCGCCGTTTTCGCCGTTAAATAATATGTTCACATAACTTTTTACGGGGGAATAAAATATAGAAACTTGAAAATAGGGGTGTATTTATGCCTTTATGGAATAATCGTCAATACGCGCCTTCGAACGGAGGACGCTCGCATAACGCGATAGGTCAACCAGTTCAAGGTTATTCCGGACGACCTTACCCCGGGCAGTTCGGCGGATCTGGCGGATCTTATGAAGATCCCGTGAGGTTCAGTCAAAGGGAACGCGACCTGCAGCAACAGCGGCAGCCTAGGCTTGCTGAGGCGCTTCAAAATTTACTTCGTGGAAATAATCAAGGACAGGGGCAGTGGCCAGCGGCTCAACAGCCGGCTCGCCAGCCTCAGGTCAATCAGCCTCAGGCCAATCGGCCTCAGGCTAACCAGTCTCAGGCTAATCAGTCGTCTCGCGGCCGCGCGTTTCCGAGCATAAAGCCGGGCGGTCTGGAGGACGGGTTTAATCAGAAATTGCCGGATGGCGTGACGCTTCAGCCGATAAATAATTCAGACATAGCGCGTCAAATCCAGTCGGGACTCGGCGGCGGCCAGGCCCAGTCTCCTTCGCAAAGCGTGGCCGCGCCTCCGCCGCAAACCGCGGTTCCGCCGCCGCAAAACATGACGGCGCCTTCGCTACGGAACGCGGAGCCGCTGTTTTCCCCGGGGGCCGCTTCGCCGGCTCCGCTCGTTAAACAACAGGATTATACGATGTTTCAAAACATAGTGCAAAGCGAAAATAACGCGTCGCTTCTCTATAATTATCTGGCGCAATACGCGCCGCGCTCGCAGTTCCGCTCTATCTTGCAAGATATATCGTCTAACGCCGGAAAACGTAAAAACGCCTACAACGACGTATGTAAAAACATGGGCGGCGCTGAGTTCGAGCCGGCGAAGGCTTCGGTGCCGGACGGCGTGAAATTTTATGACGGCGTAAGCGCCGCCATACAGGAAGAATGCGCTATGTTGCGCTCTTTATCGGAAATTTACGAACTCGCGCAGGATCAGGCGGATTCCCAAAACATAGTAAGTCAGATGATAAGTAAAATCGGCGATATAAATTCGTTGCAATATGTGCTGGCTCAGAAATGACGCCGTTGGCGAGAAGGACGCTTTTTCAGCGTCCTTCCTCAATTTAGACTGAGTTCAGTATTAAAAGGGATCGGAGAAACTTATGAGATGGATTGAGACTACGCTTTACACGACGAGCGAAGGCATGGAAGCTGTTTTCGCGGCGCTTATGGACGCTGGCATAGAAGGCGCGCAGATCCATGACGACGCTGATATGAAACGGTTTATACGCGACAATCCCGATAGTTGGGACTATGTGGACGACGAGCTTTTGAACGCCGAGAGCGGCGAGCCATTTATAAGGTTTTACATAAACGACGATGAGAGCGGAGCGGTTATCATACGCGGCGTAAAGGCGGCGATTAAGACATTGCGCGAAACGAGGGCGGCGGATGATATGGGAAGTCTTCGCGTGGAGACGCGCCGGAAAGATGATTCCGATTGGATTGACGAGTGGAAAAAGTTCTACAAGCCGTTTAAGGTCGGTGAAAAAGTCGTGGTGAAGCCGGTATGGGAGGAATATGAGCGCAAAGACGACGAAACGGTTTTTACTATAGAGCCTGGGCGCGCATTCGGAACGGGCTTGCACCAATCGACGCGGTTATGTATAATGGAGCTTGAAAAACGCGTGACGCCCGGAGCTATAGCGTTGGATATCGGGTGCGGCAGCGGAATATTGTCCGTTATCGCGGTTCTTTTGGGCGTTGAACGCGCCGCGGCTGTCGATATAGACCGTAACGCGGCGGATATCACTCGAAAAAACGCGTCTCTTAACGGCGTGTCGCCTGAAAAACTCACGGTTTATACGGGCGACGCCTTAAATGATGAGAGCTTGCGCGGCGAGCTGCTCGAACAGACGTATGATATAGTCGTGGCTAATATCGTGGCGGATGTGGTAATAGCTCTGGCGGTGTTCGCGCGGACGGCGTTGAAGCGCGGCGGGGCGTTTATATCGTCCGGCATAATCGCCGAACGGCTTAATGATGTCTTGGAGGCGCTTGAACGCGAAGGTTTTTTGATCGATTCGACGTGTGAAAAGGATGGTTGGGCGTGCGTGACCGCATTACGTTGAACTCAGTCCTTTTCCGCGCGTGGAGAGCGGGAGAGATTACAGTCGTAAATGCCGAAAGGGTTTTGCCGTCCGGCGATAAGAGGGTTCTGAAGCGCGTTATCTGAGCTCCCCGCCAAGCTCTTTCGCCCGATAATATTCCCTCAGTCGGCGCGAAGCGCGGGAAGGGCATCTAGGATGACGCCTTTTATCGAAGCTTTGTGGAAGCCCGCCAAGCTATTTCGCCCGATAATGTCTCTCAGTCGGCGCCGCGGGAAAGGCATCTAGGATGACGCCTTTTATCGAAGTTTTGAGGAAGTCCGTCAAGCTCTTTCGCCCGATAATGTCCCTCAGTCGGCGCGAAGCACGGGAACGGTATCTAGGATGATGCCTTTTATCAAAGCTTTGAGGAAGTCCGCCAAGCTCTTTCGCCCGATAATGTCCCTCAGTCGGCGTCGCGGGAAAGGCATCTGGGATGACGCCTTTTATCGAAGCTTTGAGGAAGCCCGCCAAGCTCTTTCGCCCGATAATGTCCCTCAGTCGGCGCGAAACGCGGGAAAGATATCTAGGATGACGCCTTTTATTGAAGTTTTGAGGAAGTCCGCCAAGCTCTTTCGCCCAATAATGTCCCTAGTCGGCGCGAAGTGCGGGAGAGGTATCTAGGATGACGCCTTTTATCAAAGCTTTGAGG
>JAISER010000035.1 GCA_031263985.1 Clostridiales bacterium
ACCTTGCGCTGGCATTTGCGGTTCCCATCACGTTCGTGTTCGGGTATATACGCTTTTACCGCTTCCCAGAATTCATCCGTTATTGTCCATGACTTATATGCTTGCTTTCCCATCATTTCGCATCACCCGGTTTCAGTATAACATTATTGCTTAATGTTGGATAGGCTCTAAGTGTAACTGGCAATTTATGGTAGGCAATTAAACTTGCAATCTTCAGTTATCTTAAACATTACCGTCATTATAATGGACAATGACGCTTTCCATCGAAAGAAATGGCTTATTTCACTTGTCGAAAGCCGTAAACATAAAATAGCGCTCCTACCGCCGTATTCCCCGGAATATAACCCTATTGAGAATTTTTGGGCATGGCTTAAATGCAAGCTGAGGAAAGATTTATCTTATTTTGATAGTTTCGATGATTGTTTGCGTTACTGTTTTAATAGCATTCAACTGTAATACTTAATTCGGTCTAAGAGCATGTTTAATATCTCCATTTTGCGTCTTTCCGGCTTATTAGATCTGTCCCGAAACCTGACTCCGGCGCCAGCGCGGCGGATTTTCCACAATGCGGCGTCAGCGAAATCCTTGTGTATGCGCCCATGTACACGGCGGCTTTCGTTTCCTTAGCCTTGCGAAAAATCCGCTCGTGAATCCGTCGAAGTAAGATTCTGGGGCAGGTCTATTTTCCGCCACGCTTTGTCAGCGCTCTTTGCGTATATCCTTCGAATACGCGGCGTTCGCGCTTCCGCGTTTAGCGAAAAATCATCACAAAAAATCCGCTAAAAGCGAGATCTTAAACAAGCTCTAAGACATAACCATCTGAACGATCTTTTTCACGCCGAGCTTTGCGCCTGGTCCAATGCGAAAAATCTTCACCCGGTTTGGATGTGTCTCAAATTGAGTTCAGTATAAAAGCTTCAAAATTTTTGGAGAAACTTTAATTTTGCGATTATTTTAATCATTATACCGATGGGCCGCGGCTTTGGGTTTAGCCGGGGCATAGCGGCCGCTCAAACATGGACGGGCTTTCATTTTTATTATTTCAAGAGTCTGATATCTATGATATGATTGTACGGATAAGTTAAGAAATATGGAAAAAAATGATGTTGAACGGAGTGAAGGCGATTAAATTTTCTGACTATATACTGGACAATGTACACGGATACATATCCCTTACGAGCCTGGAAAAAGAGCTGGAAAGTCTGCCGGCTTTCCGAAGGCTGCGTGGCGTAAAGCAGCTTGGCGCGACCAACTGGGTGTTTCCAGGAGCCGAACATACGCGATATTCTCACAGTTTGGGAGTAATGCATATAGCTGACATCATGGCGCAAAAACTTGGATTTACGCAAAAAGAGCGGCAACTTGCGCGTGTGACGGGGATGCTGCATGACGTAGGGCATTATCCGTTGTCGCATGTGGGAGAACGAGCGTATAGGCGTTTTTTTAACGGGGACAAGGTTAAAAAAAGCGACGATATTTCTCTTTTTTATACAAAAAGACTGCTCGCTGACGAAAAACAGCCTTCTTTCATAACGCATACGCTTATGAACAAAAGTCTCGACACGTTTCATCACGAGTCAATCAGCGAAAGAGTCATACGCTCAAGCGGCGCGATAAAAGAGGCGTTGAGCGAAAACGATATCAGTGTCGATGACGTTTGCTCGATAATAACGGGGGATATTAAAGACGAACGGCTTATAAAATTTGTGCAGATATTGCATTCGGAAATGGACGCCGATCGAATAGACTATCTACTGCGCGACGCTTCGTCATCCGGCGCCGGGAATGGCGCGGCGGAGATAAGCGCGCTTATAAGACGTATGGAAATCGTCAAGCATCCCTATTATGGCGTAGACATAATGGGCGTTAACTCCAAAGGCGTAGTGCCTGCGGACCAATTTCTGATAAATCGCTATTTCACTTTCGCGCAGGTTTTTCGTCATAAATACGTGACGATAATAAATCGCATGTGTGAGGATGTAATGTACTGGCTGTTGAAAAACGGCGATTTCCCCCAAAGAGAAACGCTGTTTTCGTGGATAGATTCGGTCGATTCAAACGATGGATTTTTTAATTTTACCGACTCTTTTTTCTTTTCGGAAGTAAACGGGTTTTCAGAAAAACATCCTTTGGCGCCGCCAAGCGTAAAATGTAAGGCGGATATGTTAAGCAAGTACGCCGCGCCGCGTGATAAGCGCAATATAATCATATCCGGCGCGTCAAACCTCTCTATAATAGAGGGCTTAGATGAGCGCGGTGCTTTAGAAAGCGCGGACGGTTACGCCGTGATAGAGGAGACGTTCTTAACGAAACACGCCGCGAAAGACGAGTTTATAGCCGCGTACGAGATGAATGACGTTGGATTAGACATTGACGAATGCCTAAAAAGACGTCTTATAGACGGCGTAGCCGTAATACGCGACAAAAACGATGTAGCTCTTTTATATGACGAGCGTTCGTCGGTTGTAAAAGATTTGCGTCGGCATAGGACGGTTTTTTTTAGAATATATGAAATGGAATGAGCTTATGGATTATTTTGAACAAGCGTCAAGGCGGGGATTTATAATATATGATAGTCTTCGCGAAGATAAAATCATTAGGCGTTTTATAAGTTTGTGCAAGGAAGTGTCAGAAGGGCGCTTAGTCGAAGCGGAACGCGAGCATGACGCGTTTGTTTCAGCGCTCGCGCAAAGAGCGGAAAAAGACGGCCTGCGCGGCGATATCTTCGCGAAATACATAACAAGCGTTTTGCTTAGCTCCGAGAACGTTTTCTCTTTGGCTTGCGAAAACGAAAGACCATTATTCACTCTGCGCGAGATCGTTAAAAACGATATTGAAAGCGCGCTGTTTTTTATGCGCTTTGATATTGACGTCATTTACAGCGCCATCGACCGCCAGAACGTCATTAAAAATTATATCCCTTCAGTTTCACGTCAAAACGTCGCTATTGACGATATATCCGCCATGTCTGACGCTCAAAGCGTTTTAAACGCTTTGAAGCGGTTTTACGCCGAAAATGGCTGCGGCGCTCTGGCGTTCAACAATATGCTGAAATTGGAAGATGAGATTGTCGGCGTAAAAAACTCCGACCCCGTCACATTTGAAGATATAATATGCTATGACGCGCAAAAGTCCGCGCTAAGGCGAAATACGTTAAAGTTCGTGAATCGCCTGCCGGCTAATAACATGTTGTTAGTCGGCGCTAATGGCACGGGCAAGTCGTCGTGCGTAAAGGCGCTCGCCAATGAGTTCGCCGGGGAAGGACTGCGCGTTTTAAGCGTGAATTCTTCGGAAATATCCAGGCTGCGAGAAGTTTTTACAAAAATAGCCGAACGTGGCAAACGTTTCATCGTATTTATAGATGACCTTTCGTTTGATACTATAGACTATAATTATTTGTTTCTGAAGTCCGTATTGGAGGGTGACGCGGAGACGCTGCCGCCTAACGCTCTTATTTACGCGACAAGCAATCGGCGCAATCTGGTAAAGGAAAGTTGGGACGACCGCGCGAGCGATGTGCATGTTGAGGATACCCTTAATGAGAAAATTTCGTTGGCGGATAGGTTTGGAATAACTATATCGTTTCCGCGGCCTACGCCCGAGCAATATCTTGACATTGTTCGCGCGCTGGCCGAACGGGAAGGCGTAAAATTGACTGACGATAAACTGCGGTCACTCGCTTTTAGGTGGGAGATAAGCAAAAAGGGTTTTTCCGGACGCGCCGCGAAGCAATTTATAAAAAGCCTGATTTAATATAATGACTATCCAGACAAGTCACAAAGACCTTGGGACTCTGCCCCAAACCCCGCCGGGGTCTTCGACCCCGGACCCCGCGCCTCGCATTCGCGCGGCTTCATGAAGCGATTGACAAGTTATAAAGACCTTGGGGCTCCGCCCCAAACCCCGCCGGGGTCTTCGACCCCGGACCCCGGCGCCGCGCATTTGCGCGGCTTCATGAAACGATTGGATAGTCATATTTAATATTTAACTCGGTGTAAAATATAATCAAACCGGGCGAAGATTTTTCATGTTGAGCCAGGCGCGAAACGCGGACGAACCAATGGGGTTCGGCGAGGCTTCGTGACAAAGTCTGGCATTAGGAAGACCTTTCGGATGGTTATGGGTTAGACTGAGTTCAGCGTTAGGCGAAAAACCGCGCCGTTATCGTACGATTCTCCGTAGAGAAAAACTCCGCGTCAACAGGAGGTTTTAAAGTTGAGATTGACTTTATCGGAAGCGCTATGGGCGGCCGCGCTGGCCGCTCTATGCACATGGCTGTATCTTTGGGCGGGAAAGGCTCTGAAACGCGTGTTCGGTCCTATAGCTTTCAAATATTCGCAGGAAGAGCTTAAAAAAGTCGTTGAAAAATGTTGCGCCATATTTTACGGAGAAATATTAGCTTTCAACGGAAAGACCTTTAAACGTGGCATGAGAGTGCGCGTTGTTACAAGCCGCGGCAAAGTATTTGAGGGCAGCGTAATAGGCGTGAATGACGACAATATGATATGCGTTATAAACAGTCAATATGTGCTGACGCACGATTTGAAAGGGATAGTGGAGATTGAAGCGATTAGCGCGCCCGATTCGGATGAAACGCTATTATGAGCCATGAGCGCGCCGCTAACGCGAGGTTTGAAAGCGTGGCCTTGAAAAACCTTACGTTATTCTGACATTATACTGAACCTGTTCTAACCCATGACCATCCGAACGGTTTTTTTAACGCCGGGCTTTGCGCCTGGCCAACGCGAAAAATCCTCGTCCGGTTTGGCTATATTTCAAACTGAGTTCAGTATCGGCGCTTATCGCGTATATTCTTTGAATATCTTAGAAAATAGAACGCGTTATAAGAAGCGACGCGATGATGCCCGCGAAGTTCGCGAAAAGCGCGCCTGCCAATGTATAGCGCGTTTTTGTTATCTTCACGCTTAAGAAGTATACGCTCATGGTATAAAAAACCGTTTCGGTGCAGCTCATCATTACGGATACGAAGCGTCCTAGGAATGAATCCGGGCCATGGGTTTTAAATATGTCCAAAAGAAGTCCGGTAGCGGCGGAAGACGATATAAGGCGCATAAGCGACAACGGCACGGCTTCCTCCGGAAACCCTATCGCTTTCATAAACGGCGATATTAGCCCGACGAATAATTCAAGGGCGCCGGACGCGCGCAACGTTCCGACCGCGACCATAAGTCCGATAAGCGTAGGCATAATTCTCAATATGGTAGAGAATCCTTCGGTCGCCCCTTCCACGAAATTGTCGTACATATTCACTTTTTTTATGGCGGCGTAACCTAAAATAATTACGAACATAGCCGGGACGATTAGGTCTGACAAATAAAGTAAAAATCGCGTCTCAATCGCCTCTTTCCCATAACTTAGCGAACGCCACGGCGGCGGCGGTGGAAACGAGCGTCGCCAGTATGCCGGGACCTATTATCTCCGACGGGTTGGAAGAATTATATTGCAAACGATAAGCCACTAAGTTCATGGTTACCAATTGTAGGCTCGACATGTTTATAATCATGAACATGCACATCGATTTTGTCGCGGTTTTCTTGTCCGGGTTCAGTTTTTGCATCTCTTCCATAGCTTTAAGGCCGGCGGGGGTGGCCGCCCAGCCTAACCCTAAAACGTTGGCTATTATGTTGGTGGATATGTAGTGAAACGCTTTTGACGAACGCGGCAAGTCAGGAAAGAGGTAGCGCAAAGCGGGCGCCATTTTCCTTGACAGCGCTGAAATAAGCCCTGATTTTTCGGCTACTCGCATAAGTCCCATCCACATCGACATTACGCCGAGCATGGTCACGCAAAGCTCCACAGCGTCTTTAGATGACGTTATCGCGGCGTTTGTGACGTCGCCGAAACGCCCGGTTATACCCGCTACGATAATGGCGACGCCTATCATACCCGCCCACAGCCAGTTTAGCATACGATTTTTCTCCTAACTTCCGCAATGAGTTGAAAATATATCAATAGCGCGGATCTTAGAGTCGGTTTAATATCTCCATTTTGCGTCTTTTCGGCTTATTGGCCCTGTACCGGCGCCTGACTCCGGCGTCGGCGCGGCTTGAAATGAGCGTTTAAGTTCCTATTTCCATGCCGCGTTTAGCGTAGAAGGCTTTGCGCGACAAATGGGCCGCGACGGTTGTGGCGGACAGCGCGCCGACGAACAGAAATTCGGGGAGCGTAAGGCCGTTCGTGCGAAACACGGTTCCGCCGAAGTAAAGTATGATTATCTGCGCGACGGTGACGATGCCCATAATGAAAATAAACGGTTTGTTGCCGGCCATATGGTCAGTAAGACTCATGTGGTGCGTTCGAGCGCAAAAGCTGTTGAAAATGCCGGTAAACATAAATAGCGCGAAAAACGCCGTCATAAGGCGCAAGCTGTTTTCAGGGAAAAACTCGCTTACGAACTTGCTTTTTAAAAACCATAGGCAAATCAGCAGGGAATAGATGGCGCCGCCAAATATCTCGCGCCACATATAGCCGTTTATAATAGGCTCGTCGCGTTTTTTCGGCTTTTCGCGCATATATTCCTCAAGCGCCTGTTCGCCGCCGAAGGCGAGACCGGCAAGCGTATCCATAACCATGTTTATCCACAGCATCTGTATCACGGTTACGGGTGAGTCCACTCCTATAAGCGGAGCGATCATAGATATGCCCATAGCGCAAAAGTTAAGCGTGAGCTGAAAGATAATAAATTTGCGTATGCTTTTAAATATCGTGCGTCCGTACTTCACGGCTTTCGCAATGGACAGCAGGTTGTCGTCAAGTATGACTATGTCGCCGGCCTCTTTGGCGACTTCCGTTCCGCTGCCCATAGCGAAGCCCACGTCGGCGCGTTTGAGCGCGGGGGCGTCATTTACGCCGTCGCCGGTCATGCCGCAGACAAGTCCATTGGATCCGGCGATTTGTACGAGCCTGCTCTTGTCGCTGGGCAGCGCGCGCGCGACGACAGCGAGACGCGGCAGAACGCCGGCGGCTTCGTCGTCGCTCATGGCGTTAAATTGCCGCGATGTGATGGATATGGAGCTTTCATTCAGGACGCCGACGTTTCGCGCTATGGATTCCGCTGTTTCAATGGAGTCGCCCGTGACTATGACGACTTGCACGCCGGCGTCCTGAAGCCGCTTTACTCCGGCGGCGGCCTCGCGGCGTATGTCATCGCGCACGCTCAATATGCCTATAAGCGTTAAATTAGTCAAGTCATTCGCCGTTTGGACAGTGTGGCCGGCGGTGGCGACGGCTATTAGGCGCGCCGAGTTTTTCTGGAGTTCAGACATAGTTTTTTTTAGCTTACGTATATGCTCGAAAGGTTTTTCGACGCCGTCGGCGTCTTTATACGTAGAGCAGCCGGATAAGACTACTTCCGGCGCACCCTTTACGAACGTCACAGGGCGGTTTGTTCCGACGCTTCTAGAGGCCATGAATTTGGTCTGTGACGAAAACGCCGCGGTTTCCGCGCCGCTTACGCTTTCGCGCGCGACAGCGTGGCGGTTTACATATTCCAGCAGCGCGCGATCTGTCGCGTTGCCGCCTATGGCTTTGCCAAGCGACATGGAGGCGGTCGAGTTGTGATGCACGCAGCGGTATATGTCTTTCCAGATATTTTTTAGGTATAAGCCGCCATTTTTTGGCCACAGGCCGCCGTCGCCGTCGATAAAGCCCGTCGTTTCAAGTTCGCCGCGCGTGAGCGTGCCTGTCTTGTCAGTAAACAATATGTTGAGACTGCCTGTCGTTTCTATGCCTACGAGCTTGCGTACAAGCACGTTGTCTTTTAACATGCGTTTCATATTTGACGACAATACGACCGTTATCATCATCGGAAGCCCTTCCGGCACAGCCATGACTATGACTGTTACGGCGAGCGTAGAGGCGTGCGCTATAATCTCCATAAGCGCGCGGGGGTTTCGAATAAGCGCGTTCAGCCGCTCGGCGCCCATGTCGAACGCCACGGCGTTGAATATATAAACCAACGCGACGAAAAACGCGCCGATGTATCCAAAGACGCTTATAGTTTTCGCAAGCCCGGCCAGGCGGGTTTTTAACGGACTGTCACCGGTTTCCTCCTGCACTTCCAAAGCCAGTTTTCCGTAAAATGTCTTTTCGCCGACGGCGGAAACCCGCATGACGCCCGCGCCGGAGCAAGCTACCGAACCGCTGAAAAGTCTGTCGCCGCTCAAAAGGCCGGGTTCGCTTCGTACGCCGTAAGAGGGGCGTTTTCGCGCTTCTTTAGTCTCTCCGTTAAGAGCTGACTGGTCAACGTCAAGTTCACCGTCTATAATGAATCCGTCGGCGGGTATCTTGTCGCCGGGCTGAAGACTTATAAGGTCGCCGACCACTACCTCCCACACGGGAATTTCAATTACGCCGTCCCGCCTTATAACGCGGCATTTTATTTTAGACGCCTCCTGTTGAAGACGTTCAAACGCCGCTTCGCTCCCTTGCTCCGAAAGAGTGGAAACGACGGTCGCTATCAGTATCACTATCGCTATGCCTATGGTCTCGTACCACTGGGAGCCTCTCACCATTAAGAAAACGTCTATGCAAAGCGCGATGAGCAATATCTTTATCATGGGGTCGTTAAAGTTTTCAAAGAGCTTTTCCCAAAAACTTTTGGTCTTTTTGCGCGTTATCTGATTTTCGCCGTGCCGCGCTCTGGAACGAGCGACGGATTCGGCGTCAAGTCCGTAGCCATCGTTTATGGGCGCTTTCGCAATCATTCCGATTTCACTTCCTTCGCTTTGAATGGTTTGGCGCCGAGCGAGCGTTTCGACTTCGCGGATGTTTTTTAGCGGTTCGGCCGTTATATTAATTTTTATGCGGACGCTTCGTGAAACAGTACAAGCGGTATTATTTTTTATGCCGTTTCAATCAAATTGGTTGATTTTTGATATATTTCGCGAGAAAGGTTCGGTTCCTCGCGGCGTCGGATGATTTCGCGGCGCTTGAAAAATAGCCGCGCTTGCGAGTAATGAGGGGAAGAACTGAAAATTTCTTGACAAAACGCCGCTAAAAATTTGCCGGATGTGTTATACTGGCGTTAATATCGTTTTAAAGAGGGAGAATAATGCGAAAACCCGCTGGCTCTTAAATAGACTTGGGTTAGGAGCCTGTTCAAGCTCTAAGATAAGAGCGGACGGAACGCGCGCGGCGAAAACGCAGAAAGGTTGATTGATTTGAACCGTAGAATACTGGTCGTTGACGACGAGAAAAACATAGTGGATATCATAGAATATAACTTGAAGAAAGAGGGCTATGACGTCATTACGGCGTTTGACGGAAAAGAAGGGCTTAGGCTCGCGCTTTCCGAAAGTCCGGAGCTGGTATTGCTTGACATTATGATGCCGAAGATGGACGGGTTTGACGTGTGTAGAAAAATAAGGGAAAAATCGCAAACGCCTATAATAATGCTTACCGCGCGCGCGGAGGAGATAGACAAGGTTCTGGGCTTTGAACTTGGCGCGGACGATTATGTCACTAAGCCGTTTGGCGTGAGGGAACTCATGGCCAGGGTAAAGGCTAATTTGAGGCGCAGAGAAATGCCGAACGACGATAACGGCGCTATTATGGCGCTCGGCGATATCGTTATAGACTTAGGGAAATATGAGGTGCGAAAGCGAGGAACCGCGGTGGAAGTTACGCGTCGCGAATTCGAGCTTATAAAGTTTTTGGCGGCGCAAAGGGGCCAGGTTTTCTCGCGTGAGACGCTTTTGGAAAAAGTGTGGGGATATGAGTATTTCGGTGATGTGCGTACGGTGGATGTCGCGGTGAGGCGGCTTCGCACGAAGATAGAGGATAACCCTGAAACGCCCGCGTATATACTGACGAAACGGGGCGTGGGTTATTGTTTCGCTGATTGACGTCTGAATGAACGGAAAAGAATGTTCTAAGCGTAAACCTCTTTTATCAGCCTTTTCACAGATTAATAACGCGCGTTAAATTAACCGTTTCGATAGCGGCCCGCGCTGTCCTTCTTCCGTCCTTGGCGCTGGAGCGCTCGATGGCCCGCTCTTGTCAAGAAAGTCCGGAGCGGGTCTTGCTTGACAAAAAGGGGCATGGGTTATTGTTTTGTTGATTGACGTCTGAATGAACGGAAAAGAATGTTCTAAGCGTAAAGCTTTTTGAAAGGGGTTTGGGGAAAACTTTTTATGTATCCTGTTTGCCCCAAGCTCTTTTATCAGCTTTTTCACAGGTCAATAACGCGCGTTAAATTAACCGTTTCGATAGCGGCCCGCGCTGTCCTTCTTCCTGCCTTCGCGCCGCAACGCTCGACGGCCCGCTCTTGTCAAGAAAGTCCGGAGCGGGTCTTGCTTGAAAAAAAGGGGCATGAGTTATTGTTTCTCTGATTGACGTCTGAATGAACGGAAAAGAATGTTCTAAGCGTAAAGCTTTTTGAAAGGGGTTTGGGGAAAACTTTTTCTCGAAAAAGTTTTCCCCAGATCTTTTATCAGCTTTTTCACAGATTAATAACGCGCGTTAAATTAACCGTTTCGATAGCGGCCCGCGCTGTGGCGCCCCTTGTTTCCGGCCTTGGCGCTGGAGCGCTCGACGGCCCGCTCTTGTCAAGAAAGTCCGGAGCGGGTCTTGCTTGACAAAAAGGGGCGTGGGTTATTGTTTCGCTGATTGACGTCTGAATGAACGGAAGAGAATGTTCTAGGCGTAAAGCTTTTTGAAAGGGGTTTGGGGAAAACTTTTTCTCGAAAAAGTTTTCCCCAGATCTTTTATCAGCCTTTTCACAGATCAATAACGCGCATTAAATTAACCATTTCGATAGCGGCCAGCGCGCTGTCGTACCCCTTGTTTCCGGCCTTGGCGCCGGAGCGCTCGATAGCCTGCTCTATATCGTCGGTCGTCAAAACGCCGAAAAGCACGGGCGTCCCGGTTTCCAACGCGATGTGGGCGATGCCCTTTGACACTTCTCCGCAGACGTAGTCGTAATGCGACGTAGCACCGCGGATGACCGCGCCCAGGCATATTATGGCGTCATATTTTTTTGACCTGGCCATTTTAGCGGCGGCGACGGGTATTTCGAACGCGCCGGGCGTCCAGGCTATATCTATGTTCGAATCGGCGACGTCGTGCCGTTTCAGCGCGTCCAGCGCTCCTGAGAGCAGTTTCGAGACGATAAATTCGTTAAAACGCGCGGCCACGATGCCAAACTTAGCGTTTTCGGCCACGATTTTGCCTTCATATATGTTCACTGACAAGTTCCTCCTAATAGGTGTTCAGCAGATGCCCCATTTTTTCCATTTTGGTATGCATGTAGCGTTCGCAATGCTCTTTGTGTTCGGTTTCGATCGGGACGCGTTCGATTATTTCGAGACCAAAACGCTCGAGGCCGGCTATTTTTTGCGGGTTGTTCGTAAGAAGTCGAATGTGGCGAACGCCTAAATCGACGAGCATTTCCGCGCCTACGGTATAGTCGCGCGGATCGGCGTCGAAGCCGAGCGCTATGTTCGCCTCTACGGTGTCAAGCCCTTCGTCCTGAAGGGCGTAAGCCTTGAGCTTATTTATGAGTCCGATGCCGCGCCCCTCCTGCCGCAGATAGACGAGAACGCCGCGTCCTTCTTTTTGAATGGCCTTCATAGCGGCGTCGTACTGGTCGCCGCAGTCGCACTTCGCGGAGCCGAGCGCGTCGCCGGTGAGACATTCGGAATGGACCCGAACTAATATGGGCTTATCGTCGTTTATATCGCCGAGGGTAAGCGCGACATGGTGTTCCCCTGTTTTCTTATTCACATAACCGTGGATCAGAAAGTCGCCGTACTTAGTAGGCAGCTTAGCACTCACCACGCGTTCCATTAATTCACATTCGTGCATACTATACCAACTTTCTTAATGTAAGTTTGAAGATCTTTCACGCTTATCACGCTTAGATTGTAAAGCGCGGCGAACTCGACCAGCCGCCGGGTTCTCATCATGGTTCCGTCGTCGTCCATAATTTCGCAGCAAAGTCCGACTTCTTTAAGACCAGCCAGACGCAAAAGATCGACCGTCGCTTCGGTATGCCCGGGTCGTTCGAGCACGCCGTTCTCTTTCGCTCTCAAAGGGAACATATGACCGGGGCGGCGGAAGTCCCGCGGTTTCGCGCCGTCCTCGACGCATTTCATGGCGGTCAGCGAACGTTCGAACGCTGATATGCCGGTGGCAGTGTCTACGTGATCGATAGATACGGTGAAGGCCGTCGCGTGGTTGTCGGTGTTGTCGTCAACCATTTGAGGCAGACCGAGTTTTTCGGTCCAGGCGTGGCTCATAGGCATGCATATAAGTCCTTTCGCCTTGCTGGCCATGAAATTGACGGCTTCGGGAGTGGCGAATTGCGCGGCGCAGATGACGTCGCCTTCGTTCTCTCTGTCAGGATCGTCTATAACTACTATAATTTCACCGTGGCCAAGTCGTTCTACCGCTTGTTCTATGGAACTGAGCAACATGAGTAAACCCTCCTGTGGATGTGTCAAAAACCGTTTAGCCGCAAGAAGTCGGCGGTTATCCGACCTTTTGGCTGTTTGCAAGACGACGCGAGCTTTAGGATGTATTTGCCTATTACATCGCATTCTATATTTATAATGTCCCCTGGTCTTTTTTCGAGCAAGACCGTTTCTCTGGCGGTATGGGGGATAACGGAAACGGAGAAGCTGTTTTCGGAAAGAGACGCGACGGTTAAGCTTACGCCGTCCAATGCGATCGAGCCTTTTTCAACTATGTAGGCGAGCGTGGGCTTAGGGGCACGAACGGCGATCCAGATCGCGTTATCTTCTTTTTTAAAGCTTTCTATTACGCCGGTTCCGTCTATATGGCCGGAAACGATATGCCCGCCGAGTCTGCCGTCCAATCGGAGCGCCCGTTCCAGGTTGACTTTTGAACCGGCGCGCAGCTTGTCAAACGATGTTTTACGCATGGTTTCGGGCATTACGTCGGCGGCGAAACCGTCTTTTGTCAGTGCGTCGGCGGTAAGGCATACGCCGTTTACGGCCACGCTGTCGCCCAGACGTATGTCTTCAAACGCGGAGCGTATGTTGAGCCGAACGGAGGACACGCCTTTGTTCAACGATAAAATTGTTCCGATCTCTTCTATAATTCCGGTAAACATTCCGCTTCCTCCAGTATGTAGTCGATCAAAACGTCGTCGCCTATTTTCTGGACTTTTTCAAGCTTGAGACGAAAGCCGTCCGATACGTAGTTCACCCCGGCGCCCTCGACTGGCGTCAGACTGTCCGCGCCGCCGAAAAGCGAGGGGCCGACGAACACGCTGAGCTTGTTCACGATGCCTTGCGCTAAGGCGCTGTAGTTCAAAGAACCGCCGCCCTCAAGTAAAACGCTGTCTACGCCTTCACCGCGCAGTTTGACCATAAGGTCGGCCAGGTCAACGCGGCCCTTTTTTTCGGCGCAGTTAATTATAACGGCGCCCTTTTCTAAAAACGCGCGTTTTTTTCCCTCGTTTTCGGATAAGGTGGCTATAATTATCTTACGGTTTTTAGCGTCATCCATTATTCGGGACGACAAAGGCGTGCGCAAGGCGCTGTCGCATACAATCACGACCGGATCCCTGCCAAAGCCGTGGCTGGTCAAAAACGGGTCGTCGGCCAGAACCGTGCCGACGCCTGTCATAACTCCGGTCAGTTCGCAGCGCGTCCTGTAATTATACTCTCGAGTCTTCTCGCTCGTTATCCATTTTGAGGAGCCGGTTTTCGTGGCGATTTTACCGTCCGCCGTGATGGCGTATTTCATCGCGACGAACGGAGTGTTACGCTTCGCGTTATGAAAATATATCTCGTTTAGTTTTCTGCACTTGTCTTCCATAAAATTTATCTCGACATCTACGCCGCTTTCGCGAAGCGTGACGACGCCTTTGCCCGCGACTTGCTTATTCGGGTCTATCACGCCTATTACGACGCGTTTCAGGCCGCTTTGCGCTATGGCGTCCGTACACGGAGGCGTTTTACCGAAATGGCGGCACGGCTCCAAGGTGACGTACATCGTAGCGCCGGTCGGGTCGGCGCCGTTTTTACGGCAATCGTTAAGCGCTTCGACTTCCGCGTGGGATTCGCCATATTTCGTGTGATAGCCGCGGCCTAATATTTCACCGTCTTTTACGATGACGGCCCCAACCATCGGATTGGGAGCCACGCGCCCGGCGCCTTTGCGGGCAAGCTCAATAGCCATATTCATGTAATCGTGTTTTCGCATAAAGCCCCTCCGCTCATATAGATGGGTTTTTATATCGGACTTAGAGCCGGTTCAAGATCTCGCTTTTAGCGGATCGGGCGTCATAAAAACGCAAAAAACGCCGCCCGTTTTCAAGGCGGCGACAAATAAAACGCGAACATTTGCGTTTATCTTCTCTCATCCAGACTTTAACTGTCGGCTTCGGATTTGCGCCGAATCTGCCCGCGCGCTTCATAAAAACGCGTGGGCTCGTGGGCTATGACCACCGGTGGGGATTTCCGCCCCGCCCTGAAGATATGACATAAGCTGATCTTTTAACGCTAAGCTTATGAAAGACATATTAGCATATGACGCCACGTTTGTAAAGAGCCGCTTAAAAAATCACGGAAATCAATTTTTAAATTGGTGATTATCCGGATAAGTTATAAAGACCTTGGGGCTCCGCCCCAAACCCCGCCGGAGTCTTCGACCCCGGACCCCGCGCCGCGCATTCGCGCGGCTTCATGAAACGATTGGATAATCATATTTAAATTTGAAAGAGGCGAAAATGTAAGATAAAATAGGCAGAATTGACCGAAGAATGAGCCGTATATACGCTGTCCAAAGCGCTGTTTTTCAAGCTTTAGAGCTTGTTCAAGATCTCGCTTTCGTCTTAAATTTGATTTCCGCGGTATTTTTTTCAGAGTAAAGAGTTCTCTGAAAAAAATCTCTCTCCTTTACCCTGACAGCGGCTCTGTGATATACTGGATTTGTAATTATCATGGAAGAACTGAGCGAGTAAACGCCTATGAACTATACCTACATCCTGCGCTGTTCTGACGGAACGCTCTACACTGGCTGGACAAACGACATAAGTCGCCGCGTTCAGGCGCATAATAACGGAACGGGAGGGAAATACACGCGGTCACGTCTGCCCGTAGAGTTGCTTTACTGCGAGGAATATAAGGACGAGCGGCAAGCGCGGCGACGCGAATACGCCATCAAACGGTTATCGCGGCGGGACAAAGAACGGTTGATTGGAGGCGGGCCTCAGGAATTGTAAAAAAATACTCTATACATTCGGCTTGCCTTTTTGCGCCCCGGTTGCGTTGCCGGGACAGGTCCATTTTCCGCCATATTTTGTCAGCGGCAAGTGATAGAGCGACGAAAATTGACGAGTTGCCCTTGAAAATATAATTAAAAAAAACGGATGTCAACGAGATGCGGAAGGAAAGCTGAATACCGCCCCGCAAAACAAAGCGGAGGCGATATTTATACTGAACTCAGTTTGAAACATATCCAAACCAGGCGTGAAAAAGGCCGTTCGGATGATTATGTTTCAGACTGATAGTTATTTGAAACGCGTAGTGCGAGCGTAACTCGCTCCATTTAGATCCATGAACCAGTAAAGCCGCAAATTTTTGCTGTTTTCCATGCGATAGCCCAAAGATAGTTTCGCTATGCCAGATCCGTCAAATTGCGCCCCTTCAGACAATATGTTTTCAAAAGAGTCAATAAATGACACATTGGCCGTTTCAGCGTATTCATCGTTTACATAAAAGTTATAAACCAATTTCTTGAATTTTGAGACCTTTCCGTTAGAGACGGTTATTTGCAGCGGAGCGCTCATATTGGTTTCGGCCGCGAACGTTTCGGGCCAGTTTATGGAAAATCCGTTTATAGCGTAATTAAAATAAAAGGTATGGCCCGTTTCGGAGCTTTCCGCGCGCGACAAATAATAACTGTTCGTTATGGCGGAGTCTTTTCGCAAAAAAGCGGACGCCGCGCGATAGTCCGCGGCTATTGAGCCGGAAGGTTCCTTGCCCTTGGAGTAATTTGAATATTCAAGCGTGTCGTCCGGGTTATACCTTACAACGACAGTTTCGTCGCTTACGGTGTAGAGTCCGTCTAAAACGCCGGAAAATTGTTCGCCCGGTTCGGTAAAAAGATATTCGGTCTTAGATTTTATAGTAGCTATGTTTATGTCGCCCTGCGGCGCGTAAGGATTTTCCATGGATATAACGCTGTATTCGTAGTTATCGCCTGTCCATTGAGGTACAAACGCGTTTTTTTCAAACATGCCCAGGCCGTGCTGGACGCTTGACACGTAAAATATGCCTTTGGCCGAAATATGGCTATTCAGCATTTCTTCGCAAAGCTCAGCGTTATTTAATTCATATTCATAAGCTTCGCTATCGTTGGCGAACCATATCGATATGGCGCCGTCGTCGCGCCGGGGCGTTAATATAATCGCGTCAAACGCCTCAAATCGCGTTGACAGCGAGCGGTTCTTGATGTTTCCGACGAAAAGTTCCGATGTTATGGAAAACGGATATGAGTAAACGACAGTTTTGCCTGATAAAATTACATTCCAGTCGATTTCCGACTCTTCTATGAAATCGCCGTTTTTTAGAAGAGCGGTCAACGCTTTGTCGCAAACCGCTTTTTGCGCGGAAGCATCCATGTCGTCAACTATGGACGCGTAATACCCGTTGCCGGAGCCGACAAGTATTTTTTCAGGTTTTAATATTTCGCTGTTCCATGACTTGTCATCTTCGTCAAGATTAAAAGCGGACAAAAAAGCGTAAAAAAAATTACGGTTAGAAAAAGTCCCAAACCATAATTGAATCGTCAAAAACACGGAAGAAGCGATTAAACCCGTGAATAACGCGGTTCTTACAAAATCGGATCTTTTCATCAAAAAACTCCCGTTAGCCAAAAACCGCGCATTGGCGCGGTTTTTACGCGGTTTACCATATTTTTAAAGTTTATCTTTATGAAGCAAGCTTTTGCCGTATAAAATGGAACCTTGTTCAAGCTCCTTTTTAATTTCTATGTTTTTTATATTGATCAACGCGGTTAAACCGGCTTTTTCCCCATCTTTTTCAGCGGATATGAGGATGAAGTTCCCGCCGGCGTTAAACGCTATCATTTTGCTGAAAAAGCCGGAACGTCCCACGACGACGCTCACGGAACGAGTAAGCGCGAACGGTTCGTTTTCGACGCTTTCGGGAAGGTTGGCGTTATAACTTTCATTATATTTATAAACCGATATCGTGACGACGGAATCTCTCGGCGCTACGCCTACAATGGCGCGCACGTCGTCAAACGCGCTCTCTTCGCGCTTCGTTACGCCTGAAAGAACGTTGAACCCCGACAGAGACGATTCTCCCGCGGCGGTGAATTTTTCAAAGAGATCTATATAAGCGTTGGCGCCGTCGTTGGCGCGGACGGGCGAAGAGACTGACGCGATTATTAACGCGACGCAGATTACTTTTAAAAAACTGGCAAACAGGACGCTTAGGGCGCGCATAGAGGACACTTCCTCCGCTTTTTACACTGAACTCAATTTGAAACATAGCCAACCGGCCGATGATTTTTCACGTTGAGCCAGGCGCTAAACGCGGGCGAACCTGTTGGCTCGGCGAGGCTTCACGGCGAAGCTAGGCGTGAAAAAGATCTTAGGATGATTATGATTTAGACTGAATTCAGTATTATTACCGTATATGTTAACACAAATCGCTCAAATCTTCAATACGCGTATGTTACGCGTATGTTACACGCAGTTTAATTTTGGTTGACATAGTCGCGTATGGCGTTAAGAGACTGTTCAAGCCCTTGATTTTAGCGGATTTTTAGTGGGGAGGGGCTTGGCGCGGGCCCGCCCTCAACCGTCTCACATACGGCACAGCAAGACGCTGACGTCATCACGTTCCATCTTTTCCGACTCGCTCGCGCTGTAGTCATAAAAAGATGAGAGCGCCATATCCACTACCTCTTCGGGTTCCTTGACGGTCAGGCAATCGATAAGGATGTTAAAAAGACGCGACATAAACTCGTTGGGACTGTCTTTGTAAAATGTGTTCATAAGCCCGTCCGTATAAAATAACAGCATGTCGCCTTCCTGATATTCTATAGTTTTATATTCGTATTTTGAGTTTTTTATAAGGCCGATGGGCAAACCGGTCGCGTCAAGCTCGAACGCGGAGTTGTTCTCGAAACTGGCGAACGCGGGCAGCGTTTGGCCGGCGTTGGAATAATATATCTTTTTCTCGGAGGTATCGAACACCGCGTAAAACACGCAGGCGTACATTTCGCTTTCACTGTTCTCAAAGATTTTATAGAACTCGTTGTTCAGATAGAATAAAAGCTGGTCAGGGTTGGAGTATTTAGCAGCCAGGTTTTTAATCATCAGGTTCAACATGCTTGTAAGCAGAGCCGCCGCTATGCCGTGGCCGGAAACGTCGCCGATCACGACCGATACGCGTTTAGAGCTTATTTCTATGATGTCGTAAAAGTCGCCGCCGATATCCATCGCGGGCAGATATTTGCTGTAAAAATCGATATCGCTGAATGTGAAGCTGACTTTCGGCAGCAGTGAACGCTGGACGGATTTGCTCATTTTAAGTTGATATTCCAGTATGTTGTTTTTTTCCTCGAGTTCGATGTACTTTTGTTTCAATTGGTCTGAAAGATATTTCAGGCGAAGCAGCGATTGCATCTTGGATATAAGCACGTAAGCGTCAAACGTTTTTTCCATAAAATCGTCGGAACCGACTTGCATGGCCCTTATCTGCGCGTCTATGGAACTTTGAACGCTGACTATCAGAACGAGTATATATTGCGTCGCGGGGTTCGTTTTTATCTTTTTACATACGTCGTAACCGCTTACGTCGTTTAGCTCCGTGTCAATGATTATAAGGTCAGGCTTGAAGAGATCCGCCTTCGCAAGCGCGTTAAAGCCGCTTTCCGCCGTTATGACTTCATATTCCGAATTTCTGAGACACTCGCGCATAAGTTCCGTGTTTTGAACGGAGCTGTCTACAATGAGTATTCTATCCATTGGCGGCCACCTTTTTGTAAAATTTGATTTTATTGCCCGTTATGTTGAAGGCGAGCGAATCCGCAAGGGAATAAGCCAGCTGTATGCCGCGCCCGTTTTCGTTCATAATATTTTGATTTTCGTCGAACATCGACATAAGCGACATATAGTCAAAGCCAATCCCTTCGTCCGTTATTGTCGAAAATATAACGCCGTCTGATATCTCCACTCTTACCCGCACCGTTTTTGTCGTATCCTTATTGTTGCCGTGTATGGCGGCGTTAAACAGCAGTTCGCTGAATATAAGGCGTAAGTCGTAAGCGTCTTCGTCGGAAAGCGACGGCAAATTTTTACGTATGAAATTAAGGATGCCGCGCACTTCTTGCTTTACGCGAAACGTATCGCTTTTAAACATGATGTCATACGCGTTTGTCGCCATCGCGAACGCCCCTCCCCCGTCAGCGGCCGCCTCCGCCGTCAATCAAACGCGGTTTTTTTGTGTCGTTTAGTCATCT
This sequence comes from Clostridiales bacterium, assembly GCA_031263985.1. Classification (GTDB taxonomy): domain Bacteria; phylum Bacillota; class Clostridia; order Lachnospirales; family JAISER01; genus JAISER01. The sequence goes on from JAISER010000035.1 coordinate 19,489, forward strand.
CTATCTTGAACCGGTCGCTGTCAGAACCTGGCAAACGCAATTCGTCCACAAGCGCCTTTATCATCACGATGCCGATCTCTTCACGAAGCGCGGACACAGGCAACGAGGCGCTTACGCTTATAGTCACCGTAAGCGATTCTTTCGCTATGCCGAACACTATTTTAAAACAGTCTTGGGTCTGCTGAGGCAAGTTTTTAATTACAAACGTACACGCTTCCGAAACCGCCGCTTTTATATCCTCTATTTCGTCGATGTCAAAGACCATACGGTTAGCTATGGACGAGGCCGTAAGTCGCGCCGCGGACACATACGCCGCGTTTGTCGGCAATGACAACTGTATGCTCTCGTTGAGCGCGTTCGCGTTATTCATTGGCATCACCTTCTATTATGAATACTTGATTTAAGTTAGTTATTTTAAACAACTTGGCTATGCTAGGCTTTATGCTTTTAAGATAAATTTCACCGCCGTAGGCTTTGACGTGCTTTAAAACGGTCACAAGCGCGCCCAGCGCGGTGGAGTCAATATATTCGAGGTTGCGGCAGCTTACGTAAAGGTCCGCTTTTTTGGACTCTATGATGTCTAAAAAGCGCGATTTCATTTTCTCGGAATTGAATATATCGACTTCTCCGGATATGTCTATCAGCCAACCGTTTTTTGTCTGGTCGAATTGGTGTTCCATTATAAAGTCCATCTAAAAACCCCCTGCGTTAATTCGCTTATTCAAGCTCAACGCGTCAATCGTTTTTTGATTATCGTCTTAGCGCGCGTCGATCATTATATCCAAGTATACTTTAAAATTGAAAAGAATCCTATATATTTATGAAATTTATGGCGATATAATTAGCTCATTTATATAACTGATCACAATTTATTATGTGAACTTTCGTAATATTATAGTAATGTCAATATCAGGGTTAGCGGCGCGAAAGGCGGCGAATTCGCGCTTTCTTAAATATACGCGCGGCGGCGTGAACTTTGTCGGCGGCGCCTAAAAGCATATATGACTTGCCATAACGTTAAAAAATACGTTATAATACAAAAAACTATAAAAGTAAGCGCGGTTAAGCCGTAAATTTACGCTATTTTTTAAAGATTCAGCGTTTAATAGACAAAATTTTCAGTAAAAATCTATAATTACGGTAAAACCGCGCACGCTATAAAAAACTATGGAGGTAAGCGATGAAGACTTATTCCGCGAATGAAATAAGAAACATAGTCATTCTGGGCCATAGCGGCTGCGGCAAGACGACTGTCGCCGAGGCCGCTTTAAACGCTGGGGGCGTGACAAGTCGGCTGGGCAGGGTTGAAGACGGAAACACCGTAAGCGATTACGACGCGGAGGAAATACGCCGTAAGGTTTCCATAAGCGCGGCGATTCTCCCTATGGAATGGCGCGACAGCAAAATTAATTTTATAGACGCGCCGGGCTACTTTGACTTTGCCGGCGAAGTCGCGCAAGCTATAAAGGCGGCTGACGCCGCTCTGATAGTCGTTTCGGCTAAGTCGGGCGTGGAAGTCGGGACGGAAAAAGCGTGGGAATATGTTAGCGACAACAATTTGCCGGCTATTATCTTCGTGAACGGCATGGACGACGAAAACGCCGATTTCGCCAAAGTCACCGAGCGGCTTAAAGATAAATTCGGCACAAGCGTGGCGCCGCTGCAAACGCCTATTATAGAAGGCGGAAAATTCGTTGGCGCCGTCAACATAATTCGTAAAGAAGCCATAAGAGGCGCCGCCGGGCAGACTCAGAAGGCGCCGATGCCCGACGGCATGGCGGAGGCGGTTGACGCCATGCAATATCAGCTTGAGGAAGCGGTCGCTGAAACGGACGACAAGCTGATGGAGAAATTTTTTGGCGATGAAAGGTTCGAAGTGGAAGAACTGCGCTCCGGGGTGCATAAGGGCATATTGGATCGCGCCGTGACCCCGGTTTTATGCGGATGCGCTTCGAAGAACATAGGCGTGGAGGCCTTGCTGAATTCTATAGTGAGCTTTATACCGCCGACAGGCGTCTTGCGCGCTCAAACCTCCGCGGAGGACGTGAAAAGCGGCGGAAGGATAACGGTCAACTGCGCGGACAACGAACCGTTTTCGGCGTTCGTGTTTAAGACGATAGCTGACCCGTACGTCGGACGTCTGAGCATATTCCGCGTGTTTTCGGGCGTTATGACGAAAGACATGCCGTTGTACAACGTAAAAAAGGATTATACTGAAAAAGCGGGGCATATTTACGTGATGCGCGGAAAAGAGCAGATTGAGGTGTCGGAACTGCGCGCGGGCGATATAGGCGCCGTGGCGAAGCTGCAAAATACCGCGACGAGCGACACCCTTTGCGCGCGAGAACGCCCGGTGAAATTTGACGACATAGTTTTTCCGCCGTCGTTTTTATCTATGGCGATTACGCCAAAGGGCAAAGGCGACGAGGATAAAATCGGCCAGGCGCTTTCAAAGCTGCTCGAAGAAGACAAGACGCTCCATTTCGAGGTTAATTCCGAAACGAAACAATCGATTGTGTCCGGCGTAGGCGACAGTCACCTTGACGTTATGCTCAGCAAGTTAAGGATGAAATATAAGCTGGAAGCCGAGCTTGCCACGCCGTCGGCGCCTTACCGCGAGATGATAAAGAGTAAAGTGCGGGTTCAGGGTAAATATAAAAAGCAATCGGGCGGGCACGGACAGTATGGAGACGTGCATATTGAATTTGAGCCGTCCGGGGATTTGACCGAACCTTATGTCTTTGAGGAGAAAATATTCGGCGGGTCGGTGCCGCGCCAATACTTTCCCGCCGTGGAGAAGGGCATTCAGGATTGCGTAAAGTCGGGGCCTCTGGCCGGTTATCCGGTAGTGGGCGTAAAGGCGACGCTGGTGGACGGTTCGTATCATCCTGTCGATTCTTCTGAAATGGCGTTTAAAATGGCTACTATAGCCGCGTTCAAAGACGGGTTTTTAAAGGCGCAGCCTACGTTGCTGGAGCCTATCGCGAAGGTTGAGGTAGTGACGCCTGACGATTATACAGGCGATATTATGGGTGATATGAGTAAACGGCGGGGACGTATTTTGGGCATGGGAAAAACCGGATCAAAACAACGCATTTCCGCTGAGGCGCCTATGGCGGAGCTTAGCGAATACGCGACGGATTTGCGCTCTATGACCCAAGCGCGGGGTGAGTTTACCATGGCTTTTGAGCGGTATGAAGAAGCGCCCGGCGATGTACGGAAGAAGATCATTGAGGCGCGAAAGAGCGAGTTGGAGAGGGAAAGGGCTTAAATTACATTCCTTAGAGCCTGTTTAGTATCTGTGTCCGGCGGAAAATAACGGAAAATTTGACGTTTAGCCGTGAACGCGGACGCTAAACAGGCTTTTAAAGCCTGTTTAAAATCTTTTCAAGAGAATGGCATTTGGAGCCAAAATAAGGATTTGGCGTGAATTACGAATTTTGCGTTCACAGTTTTTCCAAATCCGACGGATCTTGTCCATCCGCCGGAGGTTCGTTCCGCGACCCATTGTTTTGGCGGCGCGGCGGATGTGTGCGATTCGTTGAGCTTGACAAACTCAGCGCCGTATATGCTTTTTATCGCGTTGGCGAATTTTTCTCCCGGATATCCGCCATCAATGAGGAAATTTTTTACGTACGGCGAATTATCTGAACTGAGCGTTATCATCTTGATAGCGCTCTGTCGGTCATGTGCGTCAAGCTAGCGCTCAGCTTCGTGGTCTCGCCGCCTCGTTTCCAGAATATATGGGCGGCGGAGCTTCTGTCAGTGAGTTGCCGCGATAATCCAAAACCGTTTGCCGCAGACATACCGCATTTAGGGATTCATTTTTCATTTAGACGTTCCTCCCGCCACTTGTCAAGGGTTTTTTGTTCTTTCCTAAATTGGCTGAAAATCGCTTATCACAAAATTGGCAAGCGCCAAAAATCCAATATTTCACGGAGGCGTCTATCGATCATTTCAACGAATATGGTAAAGAACCGGTTTTTTACTCGCAAGCGCGAAAAAGCGCCGAATTTTTGAAAGTTAGGTTTCGGCGCTTTTTCGTTTGGTCTAATCCATTTGTATGTGCAGCGCCCTAATCTATCCGTTTGAAATAATATATTTCTCGTTATCTCCTGATAAACGTAATATTACTTCCCCAATGTCTTCATAAAATTGTTCTGTGCGCACGTCGCTATAGCTAATTATCTCTTTTTCAAAAAAATGACGGTTATACTCATCGAAATCGGAGTCGAGTTTTATTTCAAATTCCCTTAAATGGAGCAGATTCCCGTTGTGAACTTCGGTTACGACACCGTATTCACTTTCCACAAATATCTGACTCTCCTCTTTCATCTTTAGAGTAATGCATTCTATCTTTATAGCGTGTAATATGGTTAAATCAACGTATTGTTCTCCTAAAGAAATGTGACGCCTGAATAACATTGACGGATTGGAAATGGTGTCATCACGTGTTAGTAACGGGTGGCTATAGACAGTATCCCAAAAGTTTTTTTTCGTCAATACAAAAATACATGGAACGGTCAGCTTGTATAACAGAATGGGATATATCTCCGTTTTGGTCGCGTATAATCGACAATGGTTCCAGACTTGATGAGCCGATTATATAATAAGGGAAATAATCTTCAATATTAAGGTAAGCCGCCCTATTTTCTATAATATCGCCGGTTGAGCTGTCATACTTGCGCAAACTTACTTTAAGGAGTGTAGTAGAATCTACTGAATTACTTAATACGGTTAAGCCGTGATTATTTATCGATACTGCACACGTGTCGCTAATAATATCATCGTTTATGTACGTTCCAATTCCGCTGATATAAACGCTGTAATTTGGCTCCAATGACACTTCGTCAAGTAATAGTTGGAAATTGCTGACTTCAGCTTGACGACTGTTAATATTGACCGCTACTATTGATATGATAACTGTCATTACAGATAAAAATGCAGAAGCCGATATCTTCAGTATTTCCAATATTGTTTTTTTTTGCGCTATATTTAGCGTTATATTACATAATACCATACGAAATTGCTGCAATTTCAGCGTGTGTAGATTGTTTCCGCAGGTTAAAGAACTTGCCGGATTTGTCGGTGATTGCGCGGTGTTCGAGTTCAAACTTGGCTACGCGCCTTTGCGTTTGGTTATCGCTTCCTTATAGCCGTGCGCCTATGATATCAGTAGCGGAATTGTTCGATTGTAGGGATTATACTGCTGTTAAGGGCTTCAGCTCTCTTCTCCCTGTCAGGAGGAACAACATATTTGACGTAATATTCCGCAATCATCATATCGTAAGCGTATTTGAGCGTATGTTCTTCGCTCGGTTTGGGCTATGTTTAAAACTGAGTTATGAAGAAAAGGCGCTTTAACGCGCCTTTTTGAGTTATTTAATTGAATTATCGTCCAACAGTTTTATGCCGTTGGCGATCAATACCGCCACGGCGTCATCCGGTTTATTTACCCGCAGAATAATGACGGCCTCATTTCCCACGCGTCTTACAAGCGAATAAAGATACTCGATAGAAATTTCCCCGTCCTTTAATATGCGCAAGACTCTGGCGAGACCGTCCGGTTCGTCCGGCGTGACGACCGCTATAACGCTGATAAGCCCTACGTTATAACCGTTTTCCTTAGCGATCCTGTAGGCTTTTTCGCTGTCGTCAGCGATGCCGCGCAGTATGCCGAAATCGCTTGTGTCGGCGATTGAAAGCGCTATAAGGTCTACGCCGCTTTTTCCGAATAATGTCGTAAGCTCTTCCAAACGGCCCGGTCTGTTCTCCAAAAAAACGGATATTTGCTTTACAAACACGCGAAACCCCTCCATATGGTATGTTCTTAGAGCCTGTTCAAGATCTCGCTTTAAGCCGAAAAGAAGCGAAACGGATATCTTGGACAGGCTCTTAAGGCGCGCGTAAAAAACGCGCCGTTTTACTCGAATAAATGTCGGTTATCTATCACGCGGCGCGACTTGCCTTCGCTGCGTTCTATAGAACCGGGTTCCATGAGCTTCAACTTTATCGAAACGCCTAAAACTTGCTCTATAGTCTTTAAGATTTTGGCGTGGAATTCCTCAATGACGCGCACTTCGTCCGATATAAAATCCGGCGCAAGCTCGACTTGCACTTCCAGAACGTCCGTGTCGCTTACGCGGTCAACGATAAGCATATAGCGCGGAGCTACGCCTTTAATGCCGGTGATAGCCGACTCGACCTGCGTTGGAAATACGTTGACGCCGCGAATGGTAAGCATGTCGTCGGTGCGACCGCGAAAACGCTTTATCCTGCGGTGCGTGCGGCCGCAAACGCACGGTTCCGGTATAAACGCGGTGAGGTCATGCGTACGGTAACGGATAAGCGGCATGCCTTCTTTTGATATTGTGGATATGCAAAGTTCGCCGTACTCTCCGTCCGGAACAGGCTCTTGCGTTTCCGGGTTCAAAATTTCCACGAAGAAATGATCTTCCCAAACGTGAAGGCCGTTTTGGCTTTCCAGGCACTCCATAGCGACGCCAGGCCCTATTATTTCCGTGAGACCGTATATATCCAGCGCTTTTATGTTTAAAAGCTCCTCTATTTTCCGTCTCATGCCTTCCGTCCACGGTTCAGCGCCGAAAATACCCGTTTTAAGTTTTAGGCGACTAAGATCGAACCCTTCGCGCCGAAGCGTCTCGCCTATCATAAGAGCGTAAGAAGGCGTGCAGGCTATGGCCGTCGTTCCTAAATCCTCCATAAGCGTGAGCTGACGTCTGGTATTGCCCGAGGATACGGGCACGACCTTGCCGCCCATACGCTCCACGCCGTAATGAAGTCCGAGTCCGCCCGTGAACAGACCGTATCCGTACGCCACTTGTACGGTATCGTCGCGCGTGACATGAGCGCAACCAAGGCTGCGCGCCACGATTTCCGACCATATCCGCACGTCCTTTTGAGTGTAACCCGCTACGATAGGTTTCCCCGTAGTGCCTGACGACGCGTGTATTCTTACAATCTCTGACTGCGGCGCGGCGAACAATCCGAATGGATAATGGTCGCGCAAATCATTTTTTTCGGTGAACGGAAGCCTGCGAATGTCGTCCAGCGAGTTAATGTCGTCCGGGTCAACGCCGTCCTTTTGCATACGTTCTCTGTAGACTGACACGTTTTGATACGCCATGCGCGCCGTCGTTTGGAGCCTCTCAAGCTGTAACGCTTTCAGTCGGTCAATTTCCATCATTTCAATGGGTTTGTTCCAGTACATATCCACGCGCCTCTCTCTTGTGCGTTATTTAGGACTTCGGGGCGCCGTCCGTCTCTTATCCCTCGACAGCCGGCGAAGTCCGTATAGAAATTCTAAAAGCCTGTTTAAGATCTCGTTTTTAGCGGATTATCCGCAGGCCTAAACATAATTGATCAAAACGTACATGACGATGAAAACGCTGGGCGCCGTAAACAGCATACTGTCAAAACGGTCCAGCGCTCCGCCGTGCCCCGGTATTATGTATCCGAAATCTTTGATGCCCGTCTGTCTTTTTATCGCCGACGCGGCCAAATCCCCGAACTGCGAAAACATTGAACCGAAAAAGCCTATCGTCGCGCAGAAAAACACCATGTTTACCTCTAAATTCAGCGCGAATTTATTTGCCAAAAGCGCGTAAATCACGGACATCGCAGTGGCGCCGATTACGCCGCCGAGCGAGCCTTCGACCGTTTTTTTGGGGCTTAAATTGGGACAAAGCTTATGTTTGCCCAGCGCTTTGCCCGTAAAGTAAGCGAACGTGTCGCTGCCCCACGCGCTGATAAATATGAGCCAAGCGAAATATACGCCGGTTTTATGAGCGCGCGTCATGTATACGAACGACATAAGGAATGGAACGTAAAAGAAGCCGAAAAACGTTATCGCGGCGTCGGTTATAGTAAATTTCTCGTGATTTATAACGACCGATATAAGCAGAGCGAGAATGAACGCCGTGAAAAAGATCAAAATGCCGTCCGTGCCAAGCCATGGCAACGACGCGACGTACGCGACGGTAAAAACATAGCCGATCATATGGACGCTGGCGGACTTTTTGGATACAGCCGCGTAAAATTCCCTAATGCCGAACAGCGCGAACGTCAATGTCGCCGCTTGTAAGACCAGGCCGCCCAAATATACTACAATTATCAGAATTGGCACGCCGATAACGCTTGTTATAATTCGCTTCGTCATAACTGCACCTCATACTAAACTCAGTCTAAAAAACTGAGTTCAGTATCAAAAATCTGCGTATTCGCAGCTCATCAGTAAGTTTCAGAGCGATTATACCACGCGTTGGACCGCGCGGCAAATCAAATTTTAAGAGCGTCCGAGAGCCGTGCGAAGTCTTCGAGCGAAAGGCGTTCTCCGCGCGTATTTTCGTCCAGTCCGCAAATTTTTAAAATTTCTCTTAAGTCATCTTTAGGCCAACGCCTTGAAAGGCAGTTTAAAAGCGTTTTTCGGCGCGTAGAGAAAGCCGTTCGTATAACCGAGAACATCAGGTCTTTATTCTTCGGGGAAACCGGCTTTTCAAGCCGCGGGGAAAGCCGGATTACGGCGGAGTTGACATTTGGTCGCGGCATGAAGCAGTTGGGCGGGACGTATGTGACGATTTCAGCGTTCGCCTCGTATCGCGCCGCCAGCGTAAGAGAACCGTAGTTTTTTTCGCCTGGGCTAGCCAATATGCGTTCAGCGACCTCTTTTTGGACCATTACGATTATCTCGCGGAAATTAAACTCTAATAATTTCATGATAATAGGCGTAGCGACGCAGTACGGCAGATTCGCGACGGCTTTCGCCCGCGTGAAATCCTGAATGAATTCTCGAAAATCCGCTTTAAGCGCGTCCGCGCGTATGATCTTGACATTTTCGCGGTCAGACATGGTTTTTTCTAAGATCTCCGCGAGCGTTCCGTCGATTTCTATCGCGAGGACTTGACCTGCGCGTTCGGCGAGTTTTCGCGTAAGCGCGCCCATGCCCGGCCCTATCTCCAATATCGTGTCATTCGCGCCGATATCAGCCGCTTTTATAATTTTATCCAGAATTCGTTCATCGACTAAAAAGTTTTGGCCGAGCCTTTTTTTCGCTGTGAATCCATTTTCGACCATGACTCGTTTCGTTTCGGAAGGCGTCATTCTTTCTCCTCAAGCTTTTGGTCTTCTTTTTCAACGGGAATAGTTTCGCCAGGCTCAAAGGCGGCGGCGCCGTTTTCGTAGGGTTTTTGGTCAATTGTTATAAGAACCTCGTCAACGCCGTAAAAATTCCCTATGGTGTTCGTTAGGCATTGTAAGATCTTCGTTTGCAGGCCGTCGCCCACGTTAATTTCCTTTAAATAATCGCCGGAGATATCGATTTTCGCCGTCTTTGTCGTCCAATCGACCGTAATGTCGTTTATAGTCGCGTTCGGCGTCAGCAACGGCGTGTAATCGATGGAAGGCGGTTCTTTCATCGCGTCGGAGAACTGTTTCGGGAAATTGGCGTCCGTTGTAAACAAAAGATCCTTTTCGATTCTCTCTACGGAGCCTTCCGTAACGTTAGGCCAGTAAAACCCCGCGGAGATGGTCTCCGCCGCCGCTTCGCCCTTTAATACATCGGCCAGTTCAGAGACTATCCGGCCCGCGCCGCTGTCGCAAACCGATTTGACAAGCCCGACGCCTTTCGCGTAATAATACTTGTCCACATAACCGTTTGAGTAAGTCGTCGTGACCTCAAGCGCGCTGAATTCGCCCGCCGGAACCGTGACCGGCGCGTTTACCGACGTTATCTCGCTCTGGGCGTCTTCCGCGGTCAGCCATTTCGCGCCCATTTCCAGCGGTTCTTTCAGTATCACGATCGACATGAATTTTTGCGCGTACGTTATATCGTCATAATAATAGTACATGTTATCGCCGTGTATTATCTCGACCTTTCCTTCCGACGCGTCAATGATCTCCGTCGTGGCCATTCCGCCGGCGGATACCCTTCTTTGCGCCTTTGCGCCGTTAATGTAGCCGAAACTTACGTCGTTCGTCGCGGCGAACGTAACGTCGTTGCCTTCGTAACGCCAACGAACGTCAGGTAAAATCGGAAAAAAATCGCTGACGGTCGCGGCGGAAGCGCCGATCTCAATGGGCTGAGATTCCGTTTCAACGATCGCTGTCTCTGGGTTTTCAATATTTCCGTTTTCATCATTATCGGCGGCGCTGTCGCACGCGGCGAAGCTTGACGCCATAATCGACGCTAACAGAATCAATATGAATTTTTTCAAATTAAATCTCTCCTTTGAAAAGATTATGTCATGGGCGGGCGCGCTCAATGTCTTATTTCCCTGAGATAACTGGCTCTAATCAGTGAAAAGATCTCTCAGTTCATCCACGTTCATGCCGCTTAGGAAGTTGACGCCGTTTTCTATAACCGAATCGACCAGTTCTCTTTTTCGTTCCTGAAGCGCCAGTATTTTTTCCTCGATAGTGTCTTTGGCGATGGCGTGGAACACTTGAACTACATTTTTCTGCCCTATCCTGTGCGCTCTGTCCGTCGCCTGGCTCATAACGGCAGGGTTCCACCACTGGTCGTAATGCAAAACCATGTCCGCTCCGATGAGGTTAAGCCCGGAACCGCCGGCTTTCAGGGATATCAGAAAGACGCTTTTTTGGCCGTCGTTGAACCGTTCGACCATGTCCACGCGTTCTTTGGCTTTGGTCGCGCCGTCGATGTAGTGGAACGATACGCCGTTTTTTTTAAGTTCTTCTGAAATCAAGGCGAGCATAGATGTGAATTGCGAAAATATGAGCATCCTGTGTCCCGAGTCTACGGCTGACAATACCGTTTCCAGCGTAAGGTCAAGTTTGCCGCTGCCGCCGTTGTAATCATCCAAAAACAGAGACGGGTGACAGCATATTTGTCGCAGCCTCGTTATAATCGCTATGATTTCAATTTTATTTTGGCCGGCTTCCATAATTTTGTCACGCGCGCTTAACATATAAGACGCGTAAATTTTAAGCTGTTCCGGCGTAAGTTCAGCGGAAAGCGTCGTTTCGACTTTTTCCGGCAGTTCGCTCAGCACATCGGACTTTAGGCGCCTTAATATGAAAGGATTTATTATTTTTTTGAGGCGTTTCGCCGCTTCCTCGTCGCCGTTTTTCATTATTGGAATTTCGTACTGTTTGGAAAACTTCGGCGCAATTTGCAAATAGCCGGGAATTATAAAATCGAATATGCTCCAAAGCTCCGACAACGCGTTTTCGACAGGCGTGCCGGTAAGCGCGAAACGGGCGTCGCCTTTAAGGCGTTTAAGCGCTTCGGCGTTCCGCGTGGCGGGGTTTTTTACATATTGCGCCTCGTCGGCTATTATATAGCGAAGCTTAACGCGCCCGTAATTGCTTATGTCGCGTTTAAGCGTGTCGTAAGTAGTGATGAAGACGTCCGCGCTTTTCGCGTCTTGCAGCGTTTTTTTCCGCGTCGTCGGTAGACCGGCTATTACGACGGCTTTAATTTGCGGCGCGAATTTTCGTATCTCTCGCTCCCAGTTGTATATAAGCGAAGTAGGAGTGACGACTATCGACGGTTTATGGCTCTCTCTCGCGTCCAGCAGCAGAGCTATAACCTGAAGCGTCTTGCCAAGGCCCATGTCGTCGGCCAATATGCCGCCCAAGCCGTAATTTGAAAGCGTTTTAAGCCATTTAAACCCTATGGTTTGATAGTCTCTCAATATGTTTCGGAGCGATTCGGGCGGTTCCGCGTTCGCGTTCGCGCCGCGCGCCACGTCATCTATAAGCTTGTTAAAAAACTCGTCGCGGTCTATCTCGAAGTCAGACTCGACGAAAGCCGCGTCGGCGTAAAACGCGCGGTAGGAAGGCAAGACAAGCGATTCGGAGCCTTTTTTGCCTTCCACGTCTTTTTTCGAAACGTCGAGAGAGCTTAGAAGGTTTTCGCATTGGCGTATGTTGTCGTCTTCCAAGTTTATAAATTTGCCGCTTTTAAGTTTAAAGTAGCGTTTGCGCGTCTTATACGCGTCCATAGCCTCCAAAAGCTCTTTTACGGAATACGGCGTATTTTCGATCTCGACCGTAAGCAGCCCGCCTTCCAGACGAGCGCCTATTTTGGCTTTTTGCGTTTTCTTTATTTCGCGTCCGGAAAACTCGTTTGTGGCGAACACTTCGCTTACTTTCCTAAGCTCGTCCAAGCCGTTTAGATACAGATCGTATATGGTTTCTTCCTCTGACAGCTCGAATACGCCCTTTTTGTTGTTTTTAGAAAACCCTAAGCGCGCTATAACGTTCAGAACCCGCGCTTCAGCGTATAAATCGCGGGTTATTTGGCTTTCCGCGACGGTAATGGGGTTAATCTTTTCGTTGTCGTAGACGAAGACCGGTTCACACGTAACTTTGCCGCCTTTAGCGACGTCCATATAGAGTTTCGCTTCAAGGCGTCGCGGCAGCGCGTTTTCGGGCGTTACGGAGTCTTTCGTCAAAAGCTCGCTTTCTTTCAGGCGCGGTAAAACGTAGTTTAAAAAACTTTCATATGATTTACCTGAAAAAATCAACTCTTCCCGCCTTGCCGCCTTAAAACCGTCTAAAATAAGCAAAAGCGGCTTAGCGTCAATTTGTCTTATGCGATGTAAGCGCGAATGTGAGAGAAAGTATTCAAATTCCGCGCCGCGCAGTACAGTAGGCGTTTTCGCGACGCTCTTGAGCGTGGCGGAGCTCTTGTCGCCGAACTCAACGAAAAACCACGCGTCGAGAGGATCGTCGGTGAACAGGGCTTCGATTGGTCCGTCAGGTTCGCCCTCTACGGTTACGCTTACCTTTTCGTCTTTGTAAACTTCAAAAAACTCGTCTAAGAATTTCTTTGTTACGGGCAATCTGTCTTTTATAGAGTTTCCCAAATAATAATAGGAATTGAACGTATCTCTTATCTCTTCGCGGAAGTCGAAAAAAGCCGTCAAAACGCCTATAAGCTCGCGCGACCGTTCGTCAAAAGCGTCAATATCGTGCGTAAACGCTAGGTTTTTGCCATATACGACATTTTTACGTCCCCTTACGTTATCCGTAAAATCTAATATCTTCTTAACCGCGTAAAGCCGCTCAAACCCGACTTTAAAAGACATGGTCGCGACGCCCCGTCCGTCAGTGAATAGGAATGGCGCGAGAATCGCTTTCTTTCCAGAGGCTTGTCTAATGGGCGCCGTCTCGCCGACGTCATCCTTAAGCAGCTTTTCAAAAGATTTCGTAACGCGCTGCGTCGCCTGAGCCGCGCGGTTTTCCTCTATTCGTGAGTTATGGCTTTCCATGACCGCGAACAAAGCCGCTATGACATGTTTGCACGCCCCGCGCCATATGGCTGACGCGCCGCATGTGCAGCTGTAGCTTACAAAAGCGCCGTCTTGGTTAAAGCCGAGTTTAACCTCATGCATAGCGTCTCCGTCTTGGACATCGGCCGCCAGCACTTCGATGAGTTCGCCTTTTCCGCTTAATTTAACCAGATTTTTAACGCGTCCGTCCTTGAAATATTTTTCGCCGGCTTTGTAGGCGCTGGGATCGGACGCCGCCGCCAGAGCCGAACCTTTATTTATGTAGCGCTCCATATCTTTCCCCCAGTAGCGCGAAAGACTTTTTGGATTTAAGTTCGTAGACATTAGGATAACACAATATATGTGAAAATAAAACTATAGATTTTCCAACGCTTATTGTCAAGCGTGTTTTTCAAAACTTGAATAGACTTGTAAAAGCCTGTTTGAGATCTCGCTTTCAATCCTTGTGAAGACTTTGTCAATTAAAGAGTTTCGCGTTTATGGCGCGGCGAGGTTTTTTCAGATTCAGGTTCAAAAGATTTTCCCTATTGACACGCGAAATGAATCCTGCTATATTAGTTAATGAGTCAAGGCGCTAACTACTTAACGCGGCAATGACTGAGGTGAATCGCTTGAACGAAAGCCAACCGGTTTTTATACAGATTATGGAGAGAATCGAGAACGACATCATTACGGGCGCATACCAAACCGACGACCTGATTATTTCCACTACGCGGATTTCCAAGCTGTACTCCGTCAATCCGACGACTGCCGTAAAGGCGGTCAGCAAACTTACGGACGCCGGTATTTTGTACAAAGACAGGGGAATTGGCATGCGCGTCGCGGCAGGCGCGAGAGAGAAGATTACCGAGCGTCGCAGATCGATTTTCCTGAATCAAACGATCGACGCTCTTCTGAAAGAAGCGAGAACGCTAGGCATTTCCGTTGAGGAAATGGTATCTATCATCCAGGAAAGACCAACTATAAAATAGTCAATAGGTTTAGAACCTGTTCAAGATCTCGCTGACGCCGCAATGCGGCCGCAATGCGAAAAATCCGCAGCGCGGACGCCGGAGTCAGGTTTAGGGACAGGTCTAATAAGCCTAAAAGACGCGAAATGGAGATATTAAACAGGCTCTAAACGCATTAATACAAGGAGCGGTGGCAAGTGACAAGATATTCGAACGTTTACGTTGTCTTATCTCAAAGCCGGACATTGCTGTCGCGGACGGTCGGGGCGTTTACAGGCGACAGATACACCCACTCCGCATTGGCGCTTGACGAAAATCTTGAGTATATGTTCAGCTTCGGCAGACGATGGGCGCGCAATCCGTTTATCGGATGTTTCAAACACGAAAGTCTGAACGATGATTTATACAGTTCGCACAGCTTCTTGCCGGGCGCAGTGATTCAGTTCTCGGTTTCCGATGAACAATACCTTGGCGTCACGGCGCGTCTTTGGAAGTTTCTTCTTGACGCTCATAAATTCAGCTACAATTATTCCGGGCTGATCGGAAACATTATAGGGAAAGGGCGAGAGAGCCGTACGAAATTTTTTTGCTCGGAGTTCGTATACTGCGTCCTTCACGAAAGCGGCGTGTGCGATGCGCGCAAACCCCGATATATGATACGACCGCAAGATTTGATGGAGCTTGGCGGGGCGCTGATTTTCGAGGGCGACCTGAAAGCTTACCGTACCGATCGCCGCGTTTCTTTCCAACGCGAAAAACCCGTCTATGTCATTTGACGGCTCGGTCCAATAACTCGAGAACAGGAAGGGAGCGAATCCAGATGATTGAATTTGACAACGTAACCAAACGGTACGGAGGAACGACCGCGATCGACAGTATCAGCCTAAATGTCCCTAACAGCGGGATATATTGTCTGCTTGGAAGAAACGGCGCCGGAAAGACGACGTTTATGAAACTGCTGGCGGGGCATATCGCCGCCGCGGATGGCGTGATCACGGTGGATGGAAAGCGCGTATCGCCGTCACATATGCCGGAACGCGTCAATTACGTCGAAAGCGGCGCGGCGCAGTTCAATATGAGGGTGTCCGACCTTATAGACGCCGCCGCTGAGTTGCAAGACGGGTTTGATCGCGGTTTCGCGCTGGAAATGACCGCGCGATTTGAACTGGACCCGCGAAAGCGGTATAAGCGGTTGTCTTTTGGCATGAAGACAATGCTGACGACTATAATCGCGTTATCGAACAATACGAGAGTTATTCTGCTGGACGAGCCAACGCTCGGCCTCGACGCGATTATGCGCGGTCAATTCAACGCGCTGCTTCTCGAAAGCTACAGCGCGCACCCGCGCGTCATTATCATATCTACGCATCTAATTGATGAAATCGCCAAGGTAACGGAGCGGCTGATCATCATCAACAACGGCAAAGTCGCGTTGGAGGCGGGTATCGACGAAGTTGACGAGAAAGCTTACACGCTGTCCGGTTCCGTGAACGCCATTTTACCGTTGTTGGACGGGCTGAACTGTATCGGCAAGAGCGTAGAGGGCAGCGTTATGGCGGCGCACATTTATGACGAGAGAATAACGCCGCCGGAGGGAGTGGCGCTCGACCGTTTGAGTCCGCAAGACTTCTTTATCAATATTGTGGCGGGAGGGAAAGGCGATGAATAAGCGCGTTTGGGCGATAGCGAAACTGAACTTGAAAAACATCAAAGCTGCGTACTTTGTTACCGGGCTGTTCTTTGTTTTGATGATTGTGGAAATCATTGTAGAGACTATTTGGGCATTGGAGGGCGACGATAATACAGGCATAAGTCTCGGCTGGTATTTGTGGACGACGGTCATGTTGGCGGCCGTGTTGATACCGGCAAGGAATTTCAAGCGCGTCGCTAATCTAGGCGGCAAGCGGGATGATTTTCGCCGAGGCGGTTTGGCGGTTTACGCGATATTGTCGGGGGCGACGGCGTTTGCTTCCACCATCGTGTACTACGCCTTGGATCGCACGATATTTCAGGGCGGCAAATACGGACATACGCTTTCCGCCCCGGACATTTTCGGTTGGGCGGCGCATGGCGCGATAGCGGCGTTTTTTCAGCAGTTCGCGTTCCTGCTGCTGTTGGCGATGTTCATACACACTCTGACATCCATACAGGACAAATGGTATGGGTGGGCGGTGGATATCGCGCTGGTCGCCATTATCTCCGTGTTTACGCCTATCGCGCCGTTACGTTCAGTCTTAGCGGGGTTTTTTCGGATAATTCTGTTTTCGCCGCCGTCGTCGCAAATCGCTGTCTGTTCGACGCTCGTAGTCGCGCTTTATGCGTTATCCAAATTAATTTACGCAAGAAAAGCGATTTGACCGCTTTTCATAGCGAGGAAAAGACTCAGGCGGGATAAATTAAATTTCCCTATCCATGTTTTTCACTTTTGTAAATAGCTTTCAGCCGGATCAATCAGTCTACACGCGAGGCGTTCAAAGTCATATAATCCGCTCCTTAATCCCATGCTTTACCCGTTCCAAGTCGCTGTCATTCAAAAGGGGTATAAGAGATTGGATTTCCTCTACCGACCTATCCCACCACTTGAATCGCAGCAGTAGGTCGATGAGTTCATCGTCGAAGCGCTTACGAATGGACTTTGACGGGTTTCCCGCCGCGATGGCATAAGGCTCTACATCGCTTCCGACAATGCTGTTCAACCCGATAATCGCGCCATCGCCTATATGAACACCGGGCAGGATGATGGCGTTTTGCCCGATCCATACGTCATTGCCGACCACCGTATCGCCTTTTAGAGGCATTTCCGAGAGCGGCGGCTGTTCCTGTCCCCAATGCTCCAAGATATAGAACGGGAACGAGCTGGCGCAGTTCATCTTATGATTCGCGCCGTTCATAACAAACTCCACGCCTATCGCAATCTGGCAGAACTTGCCGATAATCAGCTTGTCGCCGTAAAACTCATAGTGGTGTGTGACCCTGTTCTCGAAGTCTTCTCCGCTATAATATGTGAAATCGCCAACTTCGATGTTAGAGCGTGTTATCGTTGGTTTTACATATGTGACGGGAAAACCCGGAACTGGGCGCGTCACTGCGGGATTTGGCTTACCCATGCTTAACCTCCTAGCCGAAAGACGGCTTCATCCTTATCTTTAACAAAGCTCAAACGTTTACCGTATAGTACTTTAAAGAAGGAATCAAGTTAAAAATTAAGTTCTCTAAATTGTTTAAGTCAAAAATATAACGATTGAGTTTTTTCTTGAAACTTATCTTTCCAAAATAATTGTCTAGTTTTACAAGGTTATAGCATATTTTTATTAATAAAGATAGGTCGAATATTATATTGTCTTTCTTAGAGTCTGTTCAAGATCTCCATTTCGCGTCTTTTCGGCTTATTAGAGCTGCCCCGGAACCTGATTCCGGCGTTTGAGCTTCCGCGTTTGGCAAAAATCATCACAAAAAATTCGCTAAAGGCGAGATCTTGAACAGACTCTTAGATTAACCAAAGTAATTTTTTCATACGCCATTCATACGCCACTTTCAGCGAAACAGTCCGGATAGGTTTTCACAGGTTAAGTCAACGGATTTTTCGTTTATTTTTTACAATAAATGAATAATAAGGACGATATTTGAAAACAGAGGAATTGTCTTATTTATTTTGTTGCTAAATGTATTTTAGAATGTTATACTATTTGAAAATGGCGAAAAGAGGTGTGTTCTATGACAATGACTAAATGCGCTTATGACGATTGCGTAATTACCGGACAAGACTGCACGCTTGAAATTACATCAAACAATGTAGTTGATTTTGATGAATGCGTTTCCTACAGGTCATACGGACTAAAAATTATTTCAGACAAAGACGGCCATTGTCTTAACTTCAAGAACATTTCGATCAAGAAATCAGAACTGGAACACAGAATATCGACGATAATAAATAATGACGTTCCGTATTATCAGATCAAAGACGTGCTGGACGATTATCTTATAAGCTGACGCCCTAAAAGCCGGGTTCGCCATAAAATTAAAATTGGCGACCCCGGCTTTTCATTTTGATTGAACGCTATGAAATTTTTCAATGGAGGGCGACGAACGCGCCGCCCAGCAGCGTCGTTTCAACCCATTCGCCGAAGTTAATTTCAAACGAGTTCCCAGCGTCGCATATTAACGCGCCGTTTGTCTCGTCGTCAATCGCGATAATGGTTACCCAATGCCAATTGTCCAGATTTTTCAAGGCGCCGTTAGACAAGTTCAAAAACGCCGTCGGAGAGCTTTCGGCAAGACACGACGATACGAAACCGCGCGCTTCCTCAAGGTCTATCTTACCCGGCTTAAAAGCTTCGAGGGTCTTCGCCTTAATGTCGACGCCGCGTTCGGCGGCGTAACAGATAGCGCCCGCCGAAAACATTTCCGGTCTATTTACGCCAAACGGCCCCGGCGTTATGTATGAAAACATTTCTTCCATAAGTTTTATGAAACTGTCTTTACCGCCGCCATCGATATCGGCCAGACCGCGAAAACGTCCGTCTGATTTAGCCATATACCATATGATATTCGCCGCCGCCACAGCTCCGCAGCCGGATTTTTTTCGCCGCGCGTCCTCGTACCATTCCTGTGAGCCGCCAAAATAATCGCGTTCGGGGGCGGACACTATAAAGCGTTCAGTATTAGGAACCGATATTTTCATCATTCAACTCCTCTAACGGAAAAAAGCTTACGGAAACATATTCCGAAAGCTTTTTAAGCGCGAGACGGGATTCGAACCCGCGACCCTCGCCTTGGCAAGGCGATGCTCTACCCCTGAGCCACTCGCGCCCGTTCAAAACTATCGCTTCGATGTTTATAAAGTATAGACGCGCGGCTCGTAATTGTCAACTATAAATTTTTTTCTCGGCGGCATTTTCGTCGCCATACGCTTACCACCAGTCTAGAAGCGCGATCGTAAGTTTTATATTTTCACGGGCTTTTATGGCGAAACCGTCAGCCTTTTCTTTTATGGAGCGCGAAACGCCTTCTTTGTCACGCATGATGGCGTCGCCAAACGCCGCTAAAACTTGGCTGTTCGCGCGTTCCGCCGCGACGCGCGTCTTCTGACCGGACTGTTCCATTATTGCGTCCACTTTCGGGTCATAAACGATAGCGATAGCTGGGGTCGCGGTTTTTACGGCGTATATAATCGTATGCAGCCGCATGGCGACGACGAATTCGGCGTTCTTTATTACGCCCAAAAGCCCGGTGACTGACATATCGCTAAGAAAAGAGGTTTTTTCACCGGTCATGCCCATTATTTTTTTAGATATGGACGTATCAAACCGCGGATGCATAGCGATGAAAACAGCGGTCAGGCCGTGGTTTCGGCTCATATGATCCGCGAAGTCCGCTATTTCGCGCTCAAATCCATCTTTAAGACCTTTCCAGCTTCGCACGGCCACGCAAAAATATTTTTCGCCGTTTTTGGCGGTTTCGGGCGTTTCTAAGCCGCCGTCATAAAAAGCGGCGTCGGCGGTTACTACCGCGTCAGGACGATCAACTCCCATATCTTTAAGGGCTTCAAGCGACGCGTCGTCACGCAGCGTAATTAAACATGCCCTTTCAACCGCGGATTTTACAAGCGGCTTATTTTTGTCGCGAGTAACCGGTCCTATGCCGTTGGCGTAGAGCGCGACGCGCGCCTTGCGTTTCAGCGCGCGGTTAATTATCCACAAATAATATTTGAGCGAATGCGTGCTCGTGACGTCCTGTAAGAGACTGCCGCCGCCGCTCACCAGCAGCGCCGCGTTTTTCAGACGTTGATCTATTAGCCAAAAATTCATTCGGTTTACGGCGTCCACGCCGTAGGCCTCTCTGGTTTGATTGGGACGTTTTGATAAAACCGTTATTTTCAAATTCGGCCTAGCCGTTTTAAGGCCGTTTATAATCGACTGCAAAACGGCTTCGTCGCCATTGTTGTCGAAACCGTAATAGCCGGAAATTACAACGCCGTCGCGCGCCGTAAGCTTGTACGCCTTCATCGCGTCAGCAGCCATGCGTTTTACCGAATATTGCGTTTTAACCGTTTCACGGCCATACGCGCCAAGCGAGCGCCGATCCGGCTCGCCGATGGTAAAAAGAGTGAAAATATCAGATGTAAGCCGGTTAGCGTCGGTCATCTCCATGCCGCGACAGCAAAAATTGGTTTTTACGCACGCTTCAAGCGAATTTTGGTTAAAAATTCCTATATAACCCTCGTTTCCAGCTAAAATGACAGGCTTAGCGGAAGACATGGCCTCTAAGGCGGCGCGGCTGACGCCGATGAACGCGTCGCAAGCGGCTATAAATAAGTTAACATCTACGCGCGCGTTCGTCATTATAATTACGCGCGCGCCCAGCTTTGCGTTCATATGGTCGGCTTCGCGCTTTATAGCGTCAAAATCGTCTCCGCCGCCTACTATAATAATTTCCAAGCCGCTGATTTTTTCAAAAAGCGCTTCGGCCGACGCTATGAGCCGTCTCGCGGCAAGGCTTCTGTCTTTATCCAGTCTGCTGACGCTTACGACGCGAAACGCGGACGGGTTAAAGCCGAATTCCGTCATAATAGATGAAGAATCAGCGTTTTCAACGAATTTGTCGGAGTCTATGCCGTTTATAGTTATTATGACGCGTTCTTTCGCAATCCCATATCGTTCAATCAGATAGTTTTTAATATCCTCGCTTACGGCTATGCTCCGGTCTCCCCAATTTGTAAGCCAATTGAAGGGAAATCGCGTCGTAAAAACCCAATGCGCCGTCGTAACGAGCCTGAAGTTCAATTTTTTCTTGAGTAACCCGCATAAAAACGCGGGTATGCGCGCGTGCGCGTGTACAACCGTCACGCTATTCGATTTTATGGCTTTAGCAAGTATTTTCAGCGATTTTATCATGTTTAGAGGCTGTTTATTATGCAGCGGAGCCTTGTAATGCGTTATTCCGTTTTCTTCCAGCTCATTTACATACGCGCCGCCATTTGAAACGACTAACGTCTCCACGCCCATCGCGTTAAGCGCTTTGCAAAGCTCGATGACATGCGTCTCCGCTCCGCCTATGTCAAGGCTCATAAGCGCCATTAGTATTTTAGGTTTCATTATAAGCTCACCTATTCGAACGCTTTAATGAGAGACCTTGGGGGTCTACCGCCCCCAACCCCCCCCGCAAATGGACGTCGTCCCATAGAACCCGTTCCCCAAAAACCACGCGGCGCGCGGTTTTTGGGAG
>JAISER010000009.1 GCA_031263985.1 Clostridiales bacterium
GAATTTGGCGTATCCCATTCAGCAAACCAAAGAACAGCCGGTTGAGCGTCGCCGATATTCCCATCAAAACCCCGAGCGCAACGCCAAGCGACGCGCCTATGGCGTAACCTTGAACGACGCGTATCATGCTTACCTTCAAGTCCTGACAAAGCAACCCCGTTCGAATTTGGTCCGCGAAATTTAAAATAACGTTTTTTAAGGGAGGGATAAAAATAGGCGGAAAAATCTGTTTTACCGACGCGACTTGCCATACTGTCAGCAACGCGACCGGCAAAGCAAGCGTTATCAAAACATCAACCGCCCTTTTCATCTTTCTTTTACGATTGTTTCGGATATATTTTCGCGCTGGAGTTATAGCCGAGGCTCGCGAGGTTAATGTCGCCATAAGGGTCTCCTTAAAAAATATTAATATGATATGTTTAATATGAATTGATTATAACGCGACTTTATTTTTCGGACAATAGAAAATTTTTTGGGTCGCTATATATATTCTTTATTTCTTAACCTTCAATTTCGAAATGGCAAACGTATCCTAGGAAACTGTATTAAAATGACTTATGCGTCCGAGTTGTCTTTTCGCCGCCTGACCGCGTCAATGAAATCCTTGCACGGCAAGCTCCGTTTCATTGACTACGGCAAATATCCGGCGTAATCCGTCTAAGTCGCTTATTAAAGGTTCCTTGCTCAAATTTTCGCCGCGTCCATCAGGTTTCTCGCCCATTTCTCATCAAATATCCGACGGCGAACGAAGAAGCTTTTAATAATAATTTCCACTAAAGACAGCCCGTACACAATCTCTGTAGACGCGTAAAGCGGTATAGCCGCCGCTAGAATCAAAGACAGCGACACAAGCCAAACTCCCGCGGCATCCGCAATGCAGCAAAAAGCGGAGTCGCCTCCGCTTTTAAGAATTCCCACAATCCCGATATGATTATAGGCGAAAATTAATATAGATACGGACAACGTTATCGCCAAATGAACAGCGACTGTTTTCACGGACGGATCCACTTTAGTGTTTCTACCGCCGTATTCCCCGTAATATAACCCAATTGAGAAATTTTGGGCATGGCTTAAACGCAAGCTCAAGAAAGATTTATCTTAATTTTGATAGTTTTGATGGTTGTTTGCGTTACTGTTTTAACAACATTTAACTATAAACTGAATGAGAGGGAGTTTCGGTGGATTGAGGATTGAGTGAACAACTGTCCCCGCAAAATCTTAAACTACAAAACAGCCGCCCAGATGTCAGCTTGAAAAAATTTCCTATTCCCCTAGGGGAATAGGAAAGGATAACGCCAAACCACACCTACAACATGTAACTGGGAATATATGGTGGGCAATTAAACTTGCAATTTACACTCTAAGAATTTTTTTTAATTTTAGGTTGCTTTTTAAACAGGTCTTTTGTATAATGACTAAGTGAAAAATGGGGATATAGCTCAGATGGGAGAGCGATGCGTTCGCAACGCATAGGCCGAGGGTTCGAGTCCCTTTATCTCCATTTTATGTATCTTCGCTCGAACCGCGGAGTATAAGATTTATATCTTTACTAACCTCCGGCAGGGCTTCTATTTCGACAATGAATGCTTCTCATTTTCGTTCATCGCGCTCAACATACCGGATTGTGTTTTTTTGCGCTTCGTATCCCGGGAACGCCGTGATTAAAGGCGTCCGCGGTTTCCTTATTTGTACTGTACGGATTTTCTCTGTAATGTTCAAGCGATTTTTCATGGTCAATCTTAGAGCCTCGATTCAATGGTCTATTTCCCAGCGCTCCGGTTTCCGCTTCAAGGTTCTCCCATACCCGCGGCATGTTTACCCCAAGTCTATATATCTCATTTACTTCCGCTTCGCTATGTCCGTTTCGTACCGCTTCTACAGCGTGTTCTCTCATTTTTACTGGATATGACATACCTATATCTTGCCACGTTTTTCACTTTTATAAATAGATTCAACTATATCATTGTTTGCCGCGCCGAACCGGAGCATAGCGCCATCCCTTTTCACAAGCGAAGCTATAGGAGCCTGTCAAGATCTCCATTTTGCGTCTTTTCGGCTTATTAGACCTGTCTCGAAACCTGACTCCGGCCGTTTTTTCCTATAACGCGATGACAGGGAATAATTATGACTATGGATAGCTCCGCCCGCGGATCGAGCGGCTTTAGCGTTCCCAACCGGATTCCGCTATATCCTGATAGCTCGCCGCGGCGTCGCCGAACTGTATGGACGTAAGAGCGTTCCATACCATTTCTCGGAACGGCGTTGATGTAAATTTGACAGGCGTCGTGAATTTTTTTAAGCTTTCCGCCAAAATACATGTCAAATTCCGAAACGCGGCGGTTTGTGAGCGCCGACTCAGAAAACAGAGCGTCCGGCCTGTCAAAAGATATTGACATTATGTAAATAATAGATATCGCCTATAGGCGACTTATAGCCGCGCCATATGCTTTCATTCACCCGAAACCTTCAACGCGCCGACATGAACGGACGGCGAGCCGACACGCGCCGCTCCGGGAGTAAAACGCAAATCGCCGCCAATATTTCTAGCGTCACGCATCATGTCATAAAAATTACCCGCGACGGTAATTTGTTCCGTAGGCTCGCAGATTATGCCGGACCTGATTACAAAACCGCGCGCCAACAGTGAAAAATCGCCCGAAACAGCGTTAGCTCCGGCGTGAATGCCGGACAATTCGGTAATTAACAGGCCGTCGCAAGCGTTTTTAACGACGGACGATATAGCCTCTGAACCAGGGACAAGATAAAAATGCGTATAGCGCGTACCGTTTCCAAATCCGTTGCCGGTCGGGGCGAAGCCATCTTTCAGAGCGGATTTCAGACTGTACAGGAAACCTTTGAGAACGCCGCCCGTCACAAGCGACTTATTTGACGCGGGGACGCCGGACGTGTCAAAAGCCACATTCGCCGGGCTTGCCGCCATACGCGCGTCGTCTCGGATATTTATAAAGTCGGCGAAAACGCGCTCGCCTACCCGCCCTTTAAGCAGCGATAGCCCTGTCTGAACGTTTTCCGCGTAAAAAGCGGACGCGAAAGCGCCGATTAGGGAACACGCCGCCATGTTTTCGAACACAATAGAATATTCGCCTGTTTTTACAGGTTTCGCGCCAAACTGCGAAACGGCTCTTGATACGGCGTTTTTGGCGATTTCTTGAACATTCAGCGCGTCGATGTCATTATCAAACCAAAAGTCTCCGTCAACTTTGGTCTCGCCGCCGCTTTCGACCCGCGCACTCACAAACGCGTAAGCCGAATTCGCCATATGGCTTATGTCAAGACCGCGATCGTTTATTATGGTAAAAGACGTCTTTTGCGTTGACATTACCGCGTAATCGACCGATTTTACACGTTCATCCGCCGAATAGGCGGCCGCTTCAAGCTCAGCGCACAACGCGACTTTCTCGGCGTCCGAAACGCCTTCGAGCTTTTCGTCATATGCGGGCGCGTCAGGATAACTGTCGGCGCCTTTGTAAAGCGTTTCCGCGTCGCCGTCCGTAATATCGGCGTTAGCGCGCGCTTTACGTATAATCTCGTCTATAGATGAGTCCGTCATTAGTTCCGTCGCAGCATATCCTGTTTTGCCCAAACAAACGCCGCGAAACGTGAGTGACGATAGCCTTGAGTTTTTATACTGCGACATCTCCCGGTTAAAAAAACGGGTCTCGAAGCTTCCCGTTTCGCTGAACGAAACTTCCCATTCGCGAAAACCGGCGTTCTTGGCCGACTGGGCGACTGATCGTTTTATAGAATTATTCAAATCCTCAACCCCTTCCGCCGACTGTAAGTCGTTTGACGCGTATAACAGGCTGTCCGACGTTTGTAGGGACGGCGCCGCTTATGGATCCGCATACGCCTTGTTCCATACGCATTCCGTCCGACACCATATCTATATCCATAAGCGTTTTGGAACCCTTTCCTATCAACGTGGCGCCGCGAACAGGTTCAGCTATTTTTCCGTCGCGTATCAAATAAGCTTCCGTAACAAAAAAATTAAAGTCGCCCGTAGCCGGCTGCACTGAGCCGCCGCCCATTTTTTTCGCGTAAAGACCGTACGGCGTGGCGCTTATGATGTCGTCAAAAGAGCTTCCGCCAGACGCTATGTACGTGTTCGTCATTCGGGAAGTAGGCGCGAAGCGATAGGATTCCCTGCGTGATGATCCCGTAGGCGCCATACCCATAACGCGTCCGTTCAACTTATCCACCATATATGATTTTAAAACGCCGTTTTCAATAAGCGTGTTTTTACGCGTGCGCTCACCTTCATCATCTATGTTCAAAGAACCCCATTCGCCCGGAATAGTTCCGTCGTCCACCGCCGTAACAAGCGGAGACGCTATCGCTTCGCCCAGTTTGCCCGCGAACACCGACGCGTTTTTAGCAACGGACGTAGCTTCCAAAGCGTGACCGCAAGCCTCATGAAATATTACTCCTCCGAACCCGTCGCCTATCACGACCGGCATCACGCCAACCGGACAGCGTTTGGCCTTTACGATCGTCACAGCCGAACGAGCGCTCTGTTCCGCCAACTGTTCCATGTCGTACATATCGAAGATCTCGAGGCCCGCGCTGGCCCCGGGGCTGTTTACCGCCGACTGCTTCTCACCCGCGAGCGTTGCCGTCGCGCCCGCGCTCACGCGAGCGCGGACGCGCTTATCCTCCGCCCACAGCCCTTCCGAATTGATTATAGCTACGTTTTGCTCGACATCAGCGTATGTACACGCGGTTTGAGTGACAAGCGGATCATATGATGAGGCGCGTTCATGCGCTAGCGTCAACATGCGCGCGATATCCGAGTTTTTCACCGATCCCGGATATTTCTCCGCGATATGAGCGTTTTCTACGGCTTTTACGGCAAAGGGAGGGACTTTTACGCAAGCGCCGTCTTTCGCCATGCTTTTAGCCAGCCGCAGCAGACTTTCCGCCGAAGTATCGTTCGTGTAGGAATACAGCGCGCCATAAGCGCCGCCAGCGGCGATAAATACGCGTATGCCGCAGCCATGCGTTATTACGGATGACGCCCTCTCCACTCCGCCGTTAACCAAGCTTATAGCGTTTCGACGCGTCGTCTCAATGAATATCTCCGCAAAATCTCCGCCCGAAGCGAGCGCCGCCGTTAAAACATCATAAGCCACGGATTGACTTATCATATATTCACTCCTTTAACCGATCCGCATCCATCAAGCGCCCCGACATCTCCCTCGCGCGTCATAAGCGCTCCGCCGTCGTCATATCTTTCAACTATTTTAAAACCGATATTTTGATAAAGCTTTAGGGTTTTCGCGCACGGACGCGCCGACTGGGTTAAAAACCCGGCGTCAAAAGCGCGTCGCGTCAAAACTCGAACTATGAAATCACCCAAGCCTTCTCGCCGTCTTTCTTTAACGACAGCTATGGCGCCAAGTTCGCAAACTCCGTCTTTTATATAAAGTCTTCCGGTCGCCACAGGCTCGCCGTTTTCATACGCTACAAGCACAAAGCTGTCTTCATCGCTCTTTTGCGGAGCCAATCGTTCGCCGAAAG
This sequence comes from Clostridiales bacterium, assembly GCA_031263985.1. GTDB lineage: Bacteria > Bacillota > Clostridia > Lachnospirales > JAISER01 > JAISER01. Next base: position 5,539 of record JAISER010000009.1, read on the forward strand.
CTTCTTCGCGTATTTTAAGCGCGTCCGACAAATCGTCATCAAAACCGACAAACCATTTTGTTTCAATCACCATGCTCGCCTCCTTATCGTCTTAGAGCCTGTTTAAGATCTCGCTGACGCCGCATTGTGGAAAATCTCCGCCGCGCAAACGTCGGAGTCAAATTTCGGGACAGGTCTAATAAGCCTAAAAGACGCGAAATGGAGATCTTGAATAGGCTCTTACATATATTATAGCCTTATATGCCGCCTCTTGCCATAGTTTTTTAGGAAGAACGCGTCGCCGTATATATTTCTCTTGATTATTCGCGCGAACTCTTGTAAAATATAAAGCATAGTAATAATATCTAATATATATGTTTTTCAAGGCGGGATGAACGTAATGTATCACGCTCTATTCGCAGGTAACCGCGAAATCTTCGTTACGGAAACGGAAAAGCTAAGAAACTGGAAAGAATCCGCGGGTTTCCTCACAATTACTCAGGTCGGCGACAGTGACGAAGCTCTGTCTTCGCTTAGAGATGAACATTTCGACTTAATAATCACGGATATCCACATGCCAAAAATGACCGGCGTCAGGCTGTTGCTGGAAATTAAAAAAATCCAGCCAGCGCTTTGCGTGGCGTTTTTTAGCGAGTATAGCGATTTTGAATATGCCCGCTATGGTATGATTCTAGGAGCTTTCGATTATTTCACCGATTTTTCGGATCGGGAACGTTTCATGGCCGCAATTAGAAGGGCGCGAACATTTTCTGAGCGAAAACTAAAAACATGTTCAAGAAACGACTTTATCTTTTGTCCCGCCGCTGAAGCGAAAAATATGCTCGCCATTATCACGTTCGGTTCCAATTTCGAGCGCATCCCTGAACTGTTTGAAAAATGCGCTAAAAATATTACGCGCTTGTTCGGTGAAGACAGCGCCCATGCGCGCGCGACGCTTTATAATCTGTTCGCTATAGTGCGCGCCGCGATATTCGCCCAACATCCGTGGTTAAAGCTTTATATCGGAGAAAGCGCGACCGCTGATTATGCCTCGGAGCTTCGAACGCTCATCGATATCATAAACCGGCTTATCCGGCCAGGAATACCGCAAAATATGCGGGACATTTGCACGTTTATATTAGAAAACCCTGAATCGAAGGTTACTCTTTCGGTTATTTCAAGTAGATTTTACCTGAATAATACATACTTAAGCGCTATTTTTCACCAAAAAACAGGATGGCGCTTCAACGATTACGTTATGATGGCGAGAATGGAGCGCGCGCGTTGCCTGCTATATAAGAGACAACTTAAAATTTATGAAATAAGCGGACTTTTGGGCTATCGCGATACCAATTATTTTAATCGGCTGTTTAAAAAATATTTTGGCAAGACCCCAACCGAATTCCAAGCGTTGAGCGCCGTCGATTCAACGGCGCGGTTCGCGTCTAACGGAAGCTGAACTCTGTTTTCAACGCCTTAACGGCCGAAAATGAAAACGGCCATGACAATTACGGAGAACCCGCCTGGATTATGCGTAATCGCTAAGCCAAAGCGGGTTCTCCGTGTTTATTCCGACCACTTCTTTTTAAGATAGCCTCTCGCGTCAGACGCTTCGGCATATTTGTCAGCTCTTTCGGATTCATCGCTTAACGCCGCGTCAAGACCCTTATTAAGCTCTCTTAAGCACGCTTTACAATATCGGCCCGTGCTTACGGGTTTTCCGCAGTTCTCGCAAGCGAAATCTTCGGCCATTCCTTCCGATACTATAAGACGACCCTCTTTAACATAGCGCGAAATTCTGCCCGGAGAAACGCCTGTTTCTTCGGAAACGTAGGCTTTGGACATTTTAGGGTTTTCATCGATATACTCCTTAAGCGTTTTGAAGATCTCCTCATCTTTCACAACGCATTGGGGACAGATGCCTTTACCCGCGTCGCTGAACAGTTTTCCGCATAAGGGGCAGTTACGAATTTCCATGTCGTCGCCTCCCGAATATTGTCGCAAAACAGACAAATCATAAAGACCTTGGGGCTCCGCCCCAAACCCAGCCGGGGTCTTCGACCCCGGACCCCGCGCCGCGCGTTCGCGCGGCTTAATGAAACGATTTATATAGTCATATAATTATTAGTCTATATAAAGATCATATCCTCTGTAAATGCAGACAACGCAAGAGAGCCGGAGCCTCTTTGAAAATCCGATAACCAAGTCATTATCGCTAACCGCCTCTCTATCTTTTGTTGTGATAACGCCAAACTCAGTTTAAACATGAAGACAGCATAGGCGTTACGAGATGTATTTAAACGCTCGGAAACCAATGTCATTTTTTAATTTTTTATCCGCATACACGTTGAACTTTTATCGTTCGTCCAGCTTCCGTCATTATCCAGCGGGGATTTTCGTCGCGTCTATTAAGTAATATATTTTTTCATGTTTTTAAGAGCCGATTTTTCTAATCTCGACACCTGCGCTTGACTTATCCCTATTTCGTCAGCTACCTCCATTTGTGTTTTACCTTCAAAAAACCTCAGATTTAATATAAGTTTCTCGCGTTCGTTGAGACGTTTAAGCGCTTCCGTAAGCGCAAGATTTTCAAGCCAGCTTGAATCCGTGTTTTTGTCATCCTTTAGCTGATCCATAACGAACATAGCGTCACTGCCATCATGATAAACCGGCTCAAACAGCGATATGGGATCCTGTATGGCGTCCAAGGCGAATATTACGGACTCTTTCGGCAAGTCAAGCTCGCGGGCTATTTCCTCAACGGTTGGCTCGCGAGACGTGGCGTTCGTAAGACGCTCTTTAACCTGTAGCGCCTTGTAAGCCGTATCCCTTAAAGAGCGGCTTACGCGTATAGAGTTATTGTCCCGTAAGTAGCGCCGTATTTCTCCTATAATCATGGGAACCGCGTAAGTCGAAAACTGCACCCCCTGAGTAACGTCAAAATTATCGATAGCTTTTATAAGTCCTATGCAACCCACCTGAAATATATCATCCACATATTCGCCTCTGTTGTTAAATCGCTGTATGATGCTTAATACAAGGCGTAAGTTACCATATATATACTTTTCACGCGCCTCGCTGTCTCCGTTGAGTATTTTTTCAAATAAAGCCTTTTTTTCATCGCTTTTTAAAACGGGTAGCTTTGAAGTGTTCACGCCGCAAATTTCAACTTTATTGTTAATCATAGATGACCTCCGAAATTCAGGCATTCATTGAAAAACTTTAGCTTTTGTCCCGTGAAAATTTTAACTCATAAGAAATCTTTTCCCGAGGGTAGAAAAATATACGTTGATTAAGTTGTAAAGAATTTCCTTTACTTATGAAACACTGATTTTCTAGGAAAAACATTAAGCTATATCTTTTAAAGTTTGGGCATTGATTTTAGAGCCTGTTTAATATCTCCATTTCACGTCTTTTCGGCTTATTAGACCTGTCCCGAAACCTGACTCCGGCGTCCGCGCTTCCGCGTTTGGCGAAAAATTATTACAAAAATCCGCTAAAAGCGAGATCTTAAACAGGCTCTTAGACGTAGATTTATCGAAGAGCAGTCCTTCCAAAACGAAAAATCCTCGCCGGATTTGGTTATGTTTCAAACTGAGTTCAGTATAAAAACCTCATCATGAGCTTATAAAATTAATTTTCAACAGCATCAATCATGATTTTAGCGAAAAAAAAGATCCTCCTTGCTACGGGAGGATCTTTTTTTTCGCTAAATTATTCGCTTGTATAATGTTAACGCGTTTAAAACCGAGGATCAGTCAGGGCTTCGAAGCGTTTTTCTCTTTTTTATCAAAAGCGCGCATACCAGCGTCAAAAAGCCAATCGCCAAAATCGGAACGACGGCGGCCGCGAGAAAAACCGCGACGGCTTCAAACGACATTTTTACAAAGGAGGCTGATTTGCTGAAGGAATTCGTTATTCTGGCCCCAAAACCGTCAGCCAGCCCCTCGCCAATCTCCGTCAGTCTCAACGAAAGCGCGGAATACGCCGCACTGTCGTCAATATAACTGATCCGCGCCTTGTACATCTCTTTTTCCTCGCGTATATTCGAAAGCGCCGTCTCCATTTCAATAATTTCCGTTATGTCCGATCCCGCGTTTTGCGCCTCGGCGATCAATTCGATCAACCGCGTCTCCGCCGCGATTTTGGCGTTCAGCCGCCTTGAAAGATCATAAAATTCGCCTGTAGCGTCAATAGTCGATTGTTCGTAAAACGTGACTATTCCCATATCTATCAAATTATTTCTCACAACGTCGAATTTATCCCAAGGTATTTTTATAATCGCGTCAAATTCACGTAACCCTTTTCCGCTTCCATTTAACGTTTGATTCGCGGCGCTTTCAAAATAACCGCCCGATCTCTCCGTCTCAACGCGTATCTGACGCAATGTTTCGTCATAGTCGTCCGTCTCCGCCTTCATATCGCCATTTGTAATGACTTTTCGGGATTTATACGAGGAAGCCGAAGACGAGCTAAACGAGCCGTCTCGCGGTGCCGTTTCCGCGTAGCCGTACGCTTCGTCCATTCGCGCGTAACGCGCCGAAGTCGAAGGATCAGAAACGGCGTTTTGCCCACAGCCATAAGCGAACGCGATAATTGTCAATAAAATAACTGACGCCGTAATTTTATTTCTCATCCCGTTCGCTCCTTTTCTTCAGTCTTCTTATGGCAAACGCCACGAAAACTCCGGCCGTAATTATAGCCGCCGGTAAAATAAGCGCCGCCGCGATTTCCACCGTTTTTTCAAGAAATGCCCGGCATATCTTAACCGACTTTAAAAAACTGTCCTTCATCCGTGAGGCGAGCGAGTTTGAAACCGGATCTATGCCGCCGTTTTGCGTAATAGTTATATATACGGCGGGAGTTTCGGCCTCGTCAAGATATCGCTCTAAACGGCTTAAAATCTCGTCGCGTTCGCTTTCCGCCTGGCTTAACCGCTCCGCCAAAACCGCCAGCGCGTAACCGGATGAGCTTTCTGACAACAACTCTGTAAGACGCGCTATCTCGTCCGTTTTGGCCGAAAGCGACGCTTTAGCGTCCATAATCTCGCCAACCGTTCTAGTCTCGCTTTCGTTCTCGTAAATCACGACGCCGACTCCGCGCAAAACATCCATTACTCCTCTAAACTTCGCCGCCGGAACGCGCCGCGTTATCCACGCGGTAAAGGCGTCATCGTCGAATGATATCCGTTCGGAACTATTATATCCTTCCATAACGTTTACAATGTCAACGGCGCGCCGCGCGTCGTCGGAGGCTATACTGATCTCGTAGCTTTTAACGGACGATTCAGTAACGTATAAACTACTAATATCCTCGTTCGTCAAAGACATCTCGACATCGGCTTGCCGCACCGATTCCTCGGGCGCCGCGAACATGATGTTATCCTCAGCGGACATGTCCGGCACGGTCTTCCCCAACGCGAATTCACCCTGAGCGGATACCTCCGGGGCGGATATCTCCGGAACGGACATCTCCGCTCCGTCCGCGGAACCGCTGACATATTCGTTCCCATAGTCCGCACTCGAAACCGGCGCGTTTTCGCTCGGCTCGGCTAAATCATATTTTACGGCTTCGCCGCTTCCGCTAAACCCCGTTTCATTTCCCAGACCCGCCGAAAATAAGAAAATCGATATCCCCGCGCCCACAGCGAGAAACGCCGCGAAAACGCCGCAAGCGGCCAGGGCCGCGTTTCTCGCGTAAAACGCGAACGGCGCGCGCTTTTTTATGTTGTCTTCGTCAAGCGGCGTTTGGGACGCGACGCGTCTGACCGCCTGCATAGTTTCATCGTGAACGCCGTCCGGCGCGGCGTCTCGCCTGAACTGAGTCATCACACGCTCCAAGCGCGAATAATCTTCAAAATATTCGCGGCACTTCGCGCAACCGTCAATATGCTCCTCAAATTTCTTCCTTTCGGCGGGTTTCATCTCATTGTCAACATAAAGCGATATGCTATTTGATATATTTTCGCAGTAGCCCATATAGAAACCCCCTTTACGCTTCACGTTCCGCCGCGCGAAGCCTTATTATTTTCCCTCGCGCGCGCGACAGCCCGGATTTTACCGTACCGACAGCCATACCCATAACGCGCGCTATCTCCGCATAGCTGAATCCTTGAACGCCTCGCAGCGTCACAAGCGCGCGCTCTTCCGGCGATAACGAACAAAGCGCTCTTTTCAGGCCATCGATTTCCTCATTTATAATCGCGGCGTTTTCCGGCGACTGCCGCTCGGCGTAAACATTAGCGTTTTCAAGGCTTTCCGTCCGCTTGCCTTTGCGTCTGCGCATCTCGTCGATGCACACGTTCGTCGCGACTTTGCAGACCCAGCTTTTAAAACGCCTGGCATCTTTGCATTTTCCCATATTAACGTATATTTTTATCCACGCCTCTTGATGCAAATCCTTAGCGTCCTCGTCGTTGTGAAACATGCCGTAAGCTATACTGTACACCAATCTCTCATAATTGCGCATAAGTTCCTCAAACGCCGCTAAATCGCCGTTCGCGGCCTTTGTTATTACAGTATACTCCTCGTTCACGCATGCCCCTCCTATCCAGCCGCCGCAATATTTCATTTCGTAAATATTCTTATCTTATCTTCCCGAGCGTATTCCAACAGCTTCGCTTTCATAAACGATATCATCTCGCCCTCTTGATTATAAGAACCCGTTTCGGCGCGAACGCGATCCAACGCGCGAAACGCCATTCTTTCACTCGACATTTTACCGAAAGCGCCTGGCGGCGCCCGAAAAACGCCCACGCTTATTTCCTGGACGTCTTTCGATGAAAGCGATTCGAACGTTTGTTTGACGCAGTTGGAGTACGCTTGCCGCCAACCGTCAAAATACAACGTCGGATCAAAGCATATCCGCGTTTTCCATCCTCTTTCGATAGCGGAGCGCGCGCTGTGAAGTCGCGCGCTAAGCGGAGGCGCGCCGCGCTCAAATTTTTCGCATACTACGTCAGGCGAAATCGTCCACGCTAGTATCACGTTAGGCTCCGGCTCAATATCTTCAATCGCATTAAAATTGGCGGACTTAGAGCGTATCTCTATGGTCAGCCGCTCCTTTTTCGCCGCGAATCCAAGCCAGCTTCTCACGATGCCGGTCATGCCCTCCAACGCCAGCAAATCCGTATCATAAGAAATACAAAAATAAGACGGCGCTTCTTGGATAATGTCCCCCACTACGCCGAACGACTCCTGATAATTTACAAAAATCACGATATGCCCGCAAGGATATTTCGCCGCCAAATAACAATACTCGCAGTCGTACGGGCAATTAATTACAGACGTATGGCTGTAAAAATTTTCATTCCCAAAGCCATCGCAATTTTCAGAACCTTTAGATATGAGTCCGTCGCGATTCACCGCGAGTATAATCGCCGGACTCCTTTTTTGCAGCGAAAACGCTTGACGTTTACGGTAAAATATGTCTTTATAGCTGTCAATCTCGATAAACGCCGCGTTTTTGAGGCGGTTCAAAACGCGCTGCGCCAGCGGATACCCGACCGCGTCTTTTTCCGCGTAAACCCTTCGAAACATGCCGGCGAACGTCGCCGTTCCATGCATTTTATCAGAACCCCTCGTCAACATCGCCACTCACGAAACGAACTATGGCGAATTAAGATTCAAGCGTTTTCATTACGGCTTCATACGCCGCTCTCCGCTCGTTCTTTCCCGTCACCGATTCAGAGGCGAACGTCATAAGGACGCCGATGACTCCGTTCTCGGAACGCGCCTTTTTACGCAGCGCCCGCTTCCGCAATTCCAAATTCATATAATGAGAAAGCTTAAGCCCTAAGCGTATATTTTCAAGCGCCCTGGTTTCGTCTTCATCCAAATGCGGCGTCGGTTTGGCGCTATCGACGCTTAAAAGCCAGTCAGCGGCTTTTCTAAATCCCTGCGCGTCATTTATGCCCATCATGAAAACCGCGTGCGGCGGCATATATATGGAAGCGGTTTGAAAAACCGCCGCCGCGTCATCGTTTTGGACATACGCTTCTTTAAAATTATGAGCGAAAAGTATGTCTCCGTAGACGTCCTTACGCCCTGACGCTTTATTATAAAGTTCGACTTCCGTACCCTCTATCAGGTAATACCACGCTAAAACGTCATTTACATCAACCGGAAAAAGAGTCAGCAGCCTCGACACGGCGGCGGCGTTCGCAATTTCACCGCCGCCCGTAACCGTAATAAACGCGTTCTCTCCTTTAAAAACCTGAAACTTATCCACATCGGCGAGCCGTTTCATATTGAACTCGTTAATCGCGAGCTTCGCTTCGGAAAAACCGTTGACCGCAAGATATATCACAGCGAAACGGAGCCTTTTTCCATCATCGAAGAAATGTCCGTCGCCACTATTTCACCGGCTGAAACCGTATACAGAACGTCGCCTATCATAATGGCGCGCCGCACGAAACGCTCATAATCCTCATACAAATTTTGGACTCCGGGGGTTATATGCGTCACGCGTCCCTTGAGTTCAAATCCTTTTTCGGTATCTATAGAATACACAAAAGCGCCCTGGAACGTAAATTCGCCCCACTCCAGCTCACTCGCGCCTCTCGACTCGAGAAGATCCACAGGAAACGCCAACAATCCGCGCTTCTTGTCAAATAAAAGCGCCTTATGGTTTTGCAAAAGCTCGGAGTTCGTGCCGCGATCGCCTATATATTCCGTAAATAGCTCACGCGGCGCCGCCACATCGCTCACGTCAAACAGCGACATCTTCATGCCTTTATAAAACGCCTGTCCATCTCTTTCAAACGTGTCTTTACCAAAACCCAACACGCGCGTCTCGTCATATGGGTGCAAATATTCGCTATACCCGGGTATTTTAAGCTCGCCCAATATCTTCGGCGCGTAGGGATCCGAAACGTCGATCGTAAACAGCGGATCCGTCAGTTTAAACGTCACCATGTACGCGCGGCCGCCCATAAAACGCGCGGAATATATGCGTTCGCCCTCAGCGATTCCCGTTATGGATCCAGCCTGGTCAAGCGTCGGCGTCAGTATGAACAAATTGTTGGACTCCACGCCGTTTTCATCATATTCCGTCGTGGCGATTCTGAAAAAGCCCTCGCTTTCGTCCATAGAAAACTGATTTACCGGCGAACCGGAAACCTTCGCTTCATGTTGATATATCGCCTCACCGTCATATAGCGCGAATTTGTATATGTCGGTCGTTCCGCTGAAATCAGTCGCCGTCACGTATAAGTTTTCCTTTGATACGTAAATTTGTCCGCCGCCGCCCGCGAACGTCGAAATCTTCGCGTCCGCGCCGGAATCCCTAAGGTTAAAGCCCGCCACCGTCATAACGCCGTCACCCATATTTTTCGGGAAATAGCGCATGTCATCATATTTAACGTCAATGTATTCGGTCGATACAGACGAATCTTTGTACCTCGGCGCGAAAAATTCATTGTCGCCTCTAATTAAGCTGTAATAATTTCTGTTCGTCACAATATACACGTTATCGCCTATCCTGCGCGATGACACGTAATAACCGCTTATATCCATCGTGCGTTCAATGACCACGTTGTTTTTATCAGCCACGTTATAGACAATTACATGCGTATACGCCTCGTACTCCGGGTAAAAGGCCATTCTTTTCGCGTTCGCCGCGCCAGTGACGACGTCATCAAGCGCGATCTCCCCGTTCGCTGGCGCGTCGCTTTGTACGGTCGATGAACCTATCGCCGCCATATAATCTCCGTCGATAAAGATTTCTTGCGGCATAAAATTCTCGACATTATACTCGGCCGTAAACTCCACAACCATATCCTCGGCCGGAACGGCGCGCGCGACCTGAATTTTATTTTTGGAACTCTCGCTATTAACGTAGTAAATATACTGTCCGTCCGTTTTTATTACGTCAGCCTCGTCCACTCCGTCAACCTGCGTATTCGTGGTTGAATAATCCTGGCTCTCGGCGTCCGCTTCCCCTTGAACCAAAGAGTCGCTCGTCGCGACGTCACCCGCCGCGGACGCCGCCATTGGCGCTTCTTCCGAGGACTCGAAGGCGACCCCCTCATCCATGATGCTCCCCTTAAATAATATATGGTTTCTACCCACGGACACATATTCGAGCGCAAGCTCGGCGAACTTATCCGCGCTGCCCACCGTCGGCAAATTATTGAGCTTTTTTATAAAGCCGTTTATTATCTCTTTGTCTCTTACAGCGTCAAACTCCTCGTCGTCGCTTATTATTATAAGCCCTCTATCATAGAAAGTCTTTTTGCCGAACGCGTCCGCGAACGCCCTAAGCGGCGCGAACACTCTGTCATTGATTATTTTGACGCGCGCGTCCGTCGCCAGAATGTCGCCGTCAACTTCAATAACGTCTTTATCGGCTGACATCCTGACGGTTTTACCGCCTTCACGCGCCGTTACAGTCTTTGTCGCATCGTCCCACTCTACCTCCGCGCCGAAGCTTTCAGACACAAACCGGAGCGGCGCGAACGCGCGATCATTTTCAATCACCGGAATAACGGCGGCGTCTTCGTCTATCGTAATCGTTTTTCCATTGACCAGCGCCAACGGGCTTTTTATATACAGCGCCACTGACCTTTGGGAACCGTTAACTGGCATTCGCCATGACTCCTCTCTGGAATCTTTCTCAGTCCTCGTTTCATTCAGCTTGTCCGTCGCCGCGAAGACCGTGACCGCCGCTATAACGACAGCGGCAAGCGCGAAAATGACCATTACCTTTTTTAGCATAGCGCGCTCTCCCTTCATTGAAATTATAGTTGTGGAATTTATAAAAATCATTCATATTATAACACGTAAATTCTTTAAAACGGTTCCCTCTTTACGCGAAAAGTTTCGCGCCAAACTTATGAATATTTTGGGGAGTTCACGGATCATCCGCCGGGCAAGATTAGTTAAATCGGACGCCAGGGGACGGTTCCCCCTAATATTCTAAAAGCCTGTTTATACTAAATTCAGACTAAGAGCCTGTTCAAAAAGCGAGATCTTGAACAGGCTCTTAGTCACAACCCACCGAACGGTCTTTTTCACGCCAGGCTTTGTCGCGAAGTCTAACCCAATGCGAAAAATCCCGCCCGGGTTGGTTATGTTTCAAACTGGATTCAGTATTCAGGCTCTAAGATTCCTTGGCGCGTAAGCCTTAGCGAAGCTATAGTTCGTCGTTGAGTCTCTGTTTATGGACCACGTCATAAACCCGCGAATATTTTCCCCTTCGGCGGACAAGCGTTTAACGGCGTTCCAAGCGTCTTCGGGATTTCGCACAAAGCCGTTTAACGCGGAATCCGGCGTCGCCGGCAACCCTATGGCGAATTTATCCGCCGGTATCTTTATATAGCTTTGAGAACCGGTCACTATGGCTTTTGTCAATGTATACAAAAACTCACACTTTCTTGAATCGTCGTTTTGTGATAGATATATTCCCAATTCATCAGAAAATATGCCATCCTGGCCTTGATTGTAATATTGAGGAAATATCAGGTCGTAAAAACCTTCCAGTCCGGTCACGTAAGGCTTATACGCGGCGTCTTCGCCACGCAGGAATATGAACTCCGGCGCCATCGTAATGATAAATTCTCGGTTTTTGTCGTTAAAGTATGTTTTGAGTTCCCTGAGAGCTTCCGGTATCACTGTAGGATTATCCGCCGCCGTAACGCTTTCGCCTTCAAGATCAATGTCTACGCCGGAAAAACCGTACGTCTCTATCACGCGCCTTATTTCGGCCTTCAAACGTTCTTTGCCGTCGCGCGGCACGCGTATGTCGCCGTGCGCCCCGCCCATCGAAATCAGCGCCGTCCTGCCCTGCGCGCGCAGTCTAGCTATCGACGACGCAAGCTCTTCGCCGCTTATCGCGGCAGGATTATACACGGGCATTCCGCTGGGATCGCCTTCCATAAACGACACGATTATAATGTTGTACTCCATCGGCGTTTGGTCCAACGGTACAATCGGCGCCCATTCGTGCCAATAACCTGCCAAGACGTCAACATCAAAGCCGTTATTCTCATGGTTACATATGGTTTTGTTCCTTTCCAGCGCATTTTTCAGCATATAGAACATAAACAGCTTATCCATAAGTCTCTCCTAAAAGATTTTATAGTTACTACTATATTAGAAGCTTATGGATTAATTGACAAAAAAATGACCGTTTTCCGGCCTGACGCGACGCTTCAAAAACCCATGAGAATTAAACCTTTGACTGATCACTACGCCGCGTTTGCAATATAAATCGCGATCCGCATCATTAAAATACGCGCGTTATATTGACTTTTATTGTTGTTAAATATATAATATAGCTTATAAATCATTGCACAGCGTTTAAAATGGTCTTTAATAGTAAATTTGTCGAATACTATATAATTCGCCATTTTTTTATGATATAATAGCAATGACAGTTAAAAAAATATTAAAATGACAATTTAGGAAAGGGAATTTAAAATGATCAAACTTAAACTTTCAGACTTGCTTGGAAAACATAAAATGACGCAAAAAGCTTTGGCTGAAAAAACCGGCATACGTCCTGGCACCGTTTCGAAAATGTACTATGAGGAAATCAAAAGAATAGATATCACCCATTTGGACAGCATTTGCGAATTGTTCGGCTGTCAGCTTTCTGATCTTATCGAGTACATCCCGAACGATGGCTCGGACAGCGTAAAAAGATAACGCGCGGCGTTAACGCCACCCTTGTTTCATTTCGTCTCGGACAGGACGATTATAAAAACAAATAAAACGAATGTAAATATTTGTAACCTTCTCACGAATGTGATATTTTTACAGAAATACCACTCGCGCCTATCCTGTTTATTTTTTTCTCTTGTAATATTCGCATTCAGTTTTGAAGGCGATTCCGCTAAACGTTTTCGCTAGGTCTCCAAACGCTTTTGGATCCGCGTCAATCGTCTTTCGGTATTCCGCCATTTTTCTTGATCTGGGCCAAAATCCTGGGCCGCGCCCGTAATATTCGGGGATCATCTCACAAAAATACTCCGGGGCGACAAACGCGAGCGGCTCCGGCGAACCTGCCCTAAATATTATCCGCTTGTTTTCTTTTAATACGGCGCCTCCGCCTTGGAAAGCCCGGCGCCCCCTATAAACGCGCGACGTTTTAGGGCCAAAACTAAAGCTTTCGTCGAATTCGCGCATTTTTATAAAAAGTTCAGCGCCAAGAGCCTCGGCAGGCTCTTGGACGTACTTTTATAATCATCTTCGCGTCAGGTTCCTAAAACCGCGGTTTGTCGCCGTTCATCCGCATCAGCGCGGTCCTATCAAAACATCAGTCAAGCGCTTTCCAGCTTTACCCCTAACTCAGCCACTCGCTCTTCCGTAACCGCCTTAAGCTCGTCATCCGTAATCATGGTCTCACGCCCGTTTTCGTACTGTAAGTCAACCCATTCCTTGACGCTTTTAACAAGCTCTTCGTTTTTTCCCAGCGCTTTGTCTCCTGAAAGCTTATAAAATTCATTTATCCAATGCGCCACTCCGGAAAGCCCTGACGTTTTGGAGATGGCCACGCGGCACGGTCTGTTCAGCAGAAGCTCCGTGTCAAATATGTTGTATATTTCCTCGTTTTTCAATATGCCGTCCGCATGTATGCCGGCGCGCGTCACGTTGAAGTTTTTCCCTACAAACGGCGTCATACTCGGTATGCTATAGCCTATCTCGTTTTGATAATATTCGGCTATCTCCGTTATGGCGGTCGTATCCATTCCGTTAAGCGAACCCCTGATCTGCGCGTATTCAAATACCATAGCCTCAAGCGGCGTATTGCCTGTTCTTTCGCCTATGCCCAACAGCGACGCGTTCACCGCGCACGCGCCGTAAAGCCACGCGTAAGAAGCGTTCGTTACCGCGCGGTAAAAATCGTTATGCCCGTGCCACTCTATAAGCTCCTGCGGCACACCCGCGTGGTGGTGCAAGCCGTATATAAGCCCCTGCACGCTTCTCGGCATTACGGACCCCGGGAACGTCACTCCGTAGCCCATTGTGTCGCATACGCGTATTTTGACTGGCACGCCCGTCTCTTGCATTAAATCCATCAGCGCGGAAGCGAGAGGAACGACAAACCCGTAAAAATCGGCGCGCGTAACGTCTTCAAAATGGCACCTGGGACGCACGCCCGTCTCTATGCATTCCCTTACCACATCCAAAAAATGTTTTATCGCTTCGCTGCGCTTCATTTTCATCTTGTAGAAGATGTGATAGTCGGAGCAGCTTACCAAAATGCCCGTTTCTTCGATCTCCATTGATTTGACAAACTCGAAGTCTTTTTTGGAAGCGCGTATCCAACTTGTGATTTCGGGATATTTAACCCCAAGCTCACGGCATTTATAAACGGCTTCCCGGTCTTTTTTACTGTAGAGAAAAAACTCGGACTGACGCACGACGCCGTTAGGCCCCGACAGTCTGCTCATCAATTTATATAAATTAACGACTTGTTCAACCGTATAAGGCTCGCGGGACTGCTGCCCGTCCCTGAACGTAGTATCCGTAATCCAAATGTCTTCCGGCATGTCAATAGGGACTATCCTGTGATTAAACGCGATTTTAGGCGCCTCGGAATAGCTGAATATATTGCGATATAAATTGGGTTCGTCAACGTCCTGCAACGGAAACAAAAATTCCTGTCGCTCCAATAAATTAGTCTTTTTACTGAATGTAAACAATTTATCATCTCCTTTATTGATGGTTTCTAAAACTTCAGCCGGTTACGCTAAAAAAGCTTGATTTTTATTTTAAAAAAGTCCGCCGTTCGCGACGTTCTTCAATAAAATAATATTTCAAACCGCATGACCGTGACTTTTGTAGAATTTGGCATAGACATAGAATTAAAGAAACTTCAATGATATGGAAGTTACTTGAGGTATCAGACATTAATGGGCTTTATCGGCTATCCGTATTACGGAAATCGTATGTACGAGTAAAAATTATATTACGCCTCTAAGAGTCTGTTCAAGATCTCCATTTCGCGCCTTTTCGGCTTATTAGACCTGTCCCGAAACCTTACTCCGGCGTCCGCGCGGCGGATTTTCCACAATGCGGCGTCAGCGAAATCCTTGTGTACGCGCCCATGTACACGGCAGTTTCCGTTTCCTTGCGAAAAACCGCTCGTGAATCCGTCGAAGCCAAGTTTCTGGACAGGTCTATTTTTCGCCACGTTTTGTCAGCGCTCTTTGCGTATATTTTCGAATACGCGGCGTTAGCGCTTGGCGAAAAATCGTCACAAAAATCCGCTAAAAGCAAGATCTTAAACAGGCTCTAACGCGCTTCGCAGCATATTTATAGTATAAACCCCGTGCGCCCGTCTCCGACATTTCTTTCCAAGCGTTCCCTCCGCAGTTTGCTCAGGCCAGGCGCCTCCGCGGCACACAGATGGCTTCGCTTATAGCTGCTGCCTTCCGGCCCTGACTCGATTCGCAAAGTTCTATTGCGCGGAACCAAGCCGTCAACGCCACTTACGGAAAACTGACCTCACAAAAAAGGAGCCTCGGACGGGCGTCACCCCCGCTATAGCGGATTGCGGGTTACAGGGAGCCGCTACTGCCCCAGCTAGCACGGTTGTGAAAATTATACATAAATTTTTCTTATTTGTCAACTTCATCGGCCAGTCATTGGAAAATATGATTAAGATATTATTACCAAATTGGCGATAACGATATTTTTGTTTATTTTGCACATATTCACCATTTCATTATATAAATTTGCCAAAATAATTTTATGTCACAGAATAACCTTTTACGTAATTTATTTATCTATACTCACATTATAATGTGTCAAATTGGCTTAAATGGCATAAAATTCACATTGAAGATTCTACTTTTCTATAGTAAAATCTATATATGAGCTATATAAAAGCGATTCGTCTATTATAAAACTTCACATACCATCAGTCATAATTTAGGAGGCATTATACCAATGAGTTTACAGAAACACAAGCGTAGTTTCCTCGAAACTTACTCGATGATCATTTCACCAAAGTTAAAGGAAATAGACACTTACGTAAAGTGCTCCGGATCTCGTTTTGACGTTCAGGAAGTGGCGAGCGTTTTATATCTTACGCCCGAAGAAGTTCACTCTATCATGAAAGAAAAAGATATAGACAATATTGACAAAAAGAATTTCTTCACAGTGATGCGCGGAGGCAGCAGCGACATATGCAAACTGTTCAGAAGAGAAATTGAATGCGGCTCTCCATACATATATACGAAAAATGATATTTCGTACATATACGACCTAGATCCGGAAACCGTCAATAAGGCGTGCGATGATTTAAGAATAAAAGAACTTACTTCATACATGCTCCCTGAACTTTTTTCTCATATAGCCGTATAAAATTATACGTCACGCGACATATCGAACGTATTATAATACTTAAATGACTTTAAAACTCCGCCAACAGTCGCGTGAGTTTTTTTTTGATGATTTCACGCCTGTAAAGTTTATCCGAACCGGCCACAAAATAGTTTACTTATAAATATTTTTTGTTTATAATATTGAATTGAACAACAGCTTGTACACGGAAAGGTTTTTTTGAATGCGAGTCATAGCCGGCTCCGCTAAAGGACGCGCGCTTATCGCTCCCGCGGGTTTTGACACAAGGCCGACGTCCGACAGAATGAAAGAGGCGCTTTTCAGCGCGTTAGGCGGCGAAATATACGACGCTGATTTTTTAGACTTGTTCGCCGGGACAGGAGCCATAGGCATCGAGGCGTTAAGCAGGGGCGCGGTCAAAGCCGTCTTCGTCGAGCGTTCCCGCTCAGCAAGCGTCATACGCGAAAATCTCGCCAGAACGCGATTGTCAGGCGAAATAATAAAGGCCGACTTTCGCGACGCCATTAAGCGTCTCGGCTCGGAAGGACGCGCGTTCAACGTCGTTTTTATGGACCCGCCTTATGACTCCGGTTACGCCCGGAACGCGCTTGAGGCCGTCGAGCGTTACGGCGTTTTAAGGCCCCGCTGTATAGTGGTCGCGGAACAGCGTTCAAACGATCCGCCGCTTGACCCGCCTTCGGACGCGCTGACCATTTATAAAATTAAAAGTTATAAAACGACGCGGTTTACTTTTTTCATACGCGAAACCGACGAATCGGAGGAGACGTCATGACCGCCATTTTCCCCGGCGCGTTTGACCCCGTTACGGCGGGCCACGCGAACATAATCGAAAGAGCAGTCTCGATGTTTGACTTACTTATAGTAGCCGTATTAAAAAACTCCGCGAAAAACAGCCTGTTTAACGTCGAAGAGCGCGTGAGGCATTTGAACGCCGTCGCTTATGGAATGAGCAACATTGAAGTTATCGCGTATTCCGGACTGCTGTCCGAACTCGCCGCGTATCGCGGCGCCGTAATCATACGGGGCTTGCGCTCCGCCGCCGACGCGGAATATGAATTTATCGTGGCTAACGCCCATAAAATCACGCGGCCGCGCGTTGAAACGCTATTTATGATATGCGAGCCTCAGTTTTCAAACATCAGCTCGACCGTCGCCAAAGAAATCGCTTCTTATGGAGGAGACGTAAGCTCTATCGTCCCGCCCGTCGTAAACGAAGCGTTGAAAAACGTTTTCAAGGAGGATTAGTATGGATTCGTTGCTCGACTATCTTGATATGCTTGAAGAATTGCTTGAAAACAGCAAATCCGCCCCTTTTTCAAGCAAGATATCCGTCGATAAAGAACAGATTTTCGACATCTTAGGCGAAATAAGGATGAATCTGCCTGTTGAAATGCGCCAAGCGCAGAGAATAATTGAAGATCATGATAAAATTATAGCCGAAGCGAAAAGCAAAGCCGATGACATAATAAAAGAAAGCGCCGTCATAGCTCAGGAAAAAGCCGACGAACACGAAGTCTATAAAATCGCGGTCGAACAATCGCGTGAGGTTGTGGATGAAGCTAAAAAAACATCGCGCGATATGCGCATGAGCGCCGTGGAATACGCCGATGAAATTTTGTCGAAAACCGAAAACGCGGTGCGAGACGCTATGGAGAATCTTGTAAGGCACAGTCGCGAAATAGAAGACAGTTTCAGCGAAACTATAGACGTTTTATACTCAAACAGACAAGAGCTGCGCGGTAACAAAGGCTGACGCCATTCCCCGCTCAACGCTTCGCACCGGCGTTCGACGACCTCAACACTGCGTTTCCCGCTCAAAACGCTCCTTTCGCTTTTAAACGGCATGAGATTCCGGGCGATATGTTTCATACGGAAGATAGGCGTGAACGAAGTGAAGTTTTCATGTGAATTAACCGTAACGCATAAAACCCATTGATTTGACGGTGGGAACCGCGTTCCCTAAGAGCCTGCTCAAAGTCTTTCAAAAGCGCCATAATCTTCCAAGCTATCCAATATCCAAGTGATGAGGCAAGAGGCGAATAAAACCGCAAAGTCGCGTAATCTTATAAAAAGCGATGGCGTGAAAACGGCGCGACGCTGTTTTCCAACTAAGAAAAAATTATATCGTCGCCGACTCGATAGGACCGCCTACATATTGTTCTCTGCGCCGCCGAAATCCCTAGGTTAAAGATTTTGAGCAGGCTCTTAGAAACAATTCAAAAATAACCTTAACATTTGGATTGTCTTTTTTCCGCCACGCTAGATCCATCAAGTTTATTTCTGAACCGCCTCTTAGAGTCTGTTCAAGATCTCATTTTTAGCGAATTTTTTGTGATAATTTTCGCCAAACGCGCGCGCCGCGCATTCGAATAATATACGCAAAGAGCGCTGACAAGAGTATGGTAAAAAATAGACCTGTCCCGAAACCTGACTCTGCCGCGCGGACACCGGAATCAGGTTTCGGGACAGGTCTATTAAGACTCAATAATGAAGATATTGAGCAGGCTCTTAAAGGCCGTCGGCTTGAACTTGCCGCCGGGTAATGGCTTTATGACCCAGCGACAAGTTCAAGCCGACTGGATAGCTTTCGGATTCCGCTTCTTTTCCGTTTCGGACCTCGGCAGGCCCTCCGTATTGGGTTTCCCCCTCTCATTTCGCCGCTATTCTTCGTCTTGCATGGAAACGGCGAAACGCAGACTGTCAACGTTTCCGTCGGCGTCCGACGCGTACGCGAACGCCTCGCGCATACCTATATCCGTCGGTCTCCAAAACGCTTCCCATACGCGCCTGTCGCCATTTTGAGAAAAACTCGTCGCGTTACAATATTTTCCGGTGCCGTCTTCTATCCATATCTCGTTCGCCGCCTTATTCGTAACAATGACCACCGTTATAAATTCGCCAGATTTTACAAGCGTTTTGTTCGTTTCCACCGAATATATAACAGCCGTTTCAACCGTTACGCTAAGCGAAGCCGTCTCCGAAGCCGTCTCACCGCCAAAACGCGCTATGGCCGTAATCGTTTGAACGCCCGCATATTCCGCTTTAAAATCAACTAACCATTCTTTAACGCCGTTTTGAGTTGAAGCCGGCGTTTCGCTCATTCCTACGAGCGCGCCTCTATCATTAAAAATATCCACTCTGGTAACGTTGTCGCTCGTCTTAACATCTATAGCCGCCACTTCCCCCAAAAGCACGGGGTTCATTTGAGAATGCAATCCAACTATCTTAGGGTTTGACGATGATTGCGAGACGCTCCGCCCGCTGACATCATCGGACTTTCCGGCTTCAGCGGATATAATAATTTCGTCCGCGGTTGACGCGGGCGGCGCGTATGACGCTTTGCGCTCAACCACAGCGCCTTTAAACATTTGATAATAATGCGTTTTGGAAAAATCGCCGACTATATAATCGCCAAATATTTTAGTCTTTTTATCCGGTCTGAACATATCTTCGCCTTTTCGTATTTCAAAATGAAGATGCGTACCGGTGCTAAGACCCGTGGAACCCATATAGCCTATAAATTGCCCTTGTTCGATTTTTTCACCCTTTTTAATCGTGTCGTCCACGGACAACAGATGTCCCAACACTATAGTAAGTCCGTCATATGTATTTATAAAAACACAGTTGCCATAACCTCCGTTCCACCCTGAACCGATAAACCCAACGACGCCCATCGCCGGCGAATATATAGCCTCATTCGACGTTTTGGCGAAGTCAAGCGACATGCCCTTAATACCGCTATGCATGTCATCCGGCCCGTCGTTATCGTACCCATTAGTAAGCGTCATGCTCACGTTTTCGCTCCACGGCAAGATTAAACCGTTGAGCGCGCTTTCAATTTGAGACGTTTCAGATATTGTCCCCGACGCCATCGTTTTTGAGCTAACAAAACAGTACGCCGTCAAAAAACACAGCGCCAGAACGCCCGGCCGTTTCAACATATCAGCGAACCCCTTTTCAAAATTCCTTATAGTAACCGCTAAAACTTCGTACGTATTTCGATCGTAGCGGCGTCTTTGGAAAAAATCGCCGATATAAAGTAACCGTCAACTGACAAAGAAACGTTTTCCGCCTTTAATGTGTTAAATATAGCGCTTTTAACTTGTCCGACGACATAGCATGCCGCGACTCGAGACCGGCCCGACATCTTTTCCGCTATATCATTTTCCAGCGCTTCAAATTTTTTATAAATCAATTCATCATCGTCTTTTAGCCCAAACTCACTTTTCGCGTAAAAAGAATCCGCTGACAACGCGCCAAGCGGCGTCATCTCTTTTTGCAGCGTACGCGTAGTCCGAACGCTTACCGCCCTCGACGCCTCGTCCCATTCGACGCCATATCCGAATATTTCGGCCACTAGCCTTAACGGCACGAGAACTCTGTCATTTTTGACGTACGGCGGCGCGTCCAAATCAATAAACTCCACCCTGTCGCCCGTTATGCGCGCCGCTTTCGAATATCCCACCGTAAACGAGTTGGACACGCCGTTCAAGCGTATCTCAATCGTCCTTGATTTTTCATACCAACTTATCGAAGCTCCGGACATTTCGCTTATAACCCGTATGGGCGCCATC
>JAISER010000065.1 GCA_031263985.1 Clostridiales bacterium
TACTTGACTCATCGCGGTTCCTCCAGTCACGTTGTTGTCTCACAACTTCATTGTAACTAGTTTGGATCCCTGATGGGTCTTTTTTTTATGCCTTTGGGCAATTCATTTTACAACTTGCCAAATTTTATATAACTATCCAATAATTTCATGAAGCCGCGCGAACGCGCGGCGCGAAATCCCAAGGTCTTTATGACTTGTCTGGATAGTCATTAAATTTTATTTCTTAAAGCTTGTTCAAGATCTCGCTTTTAGCGGATTAAAAGTTTCCTCCGAAAAAATTAAAAAAAAAGCTCCGACATACCGGCGTATCGCTCAAAAGGCTAACATCGGCGACGTCAAAAGGCTCGCTTGCATAAATTTTTTTGTTAATTCGCACTAGTAACATTACAAATATCGTATAACTTTTCACAAGTCAGGTCATAATATATAATATTACATAGACTTTCGCTCGTTGCGGAGTTAAGGCGGCGGAGCGTGTTCCTCGTAAATATACATAGAGGAATCGCCGCCGTTATGTGACGCGGCGGAGTTTGACTTTCGGAGCGTGAATTGAAGTGTTTGTAAAACGAGGCGATATATTTTACGCGGACTTAAGTCCGGTGGTCGGTTCGGAACAAGGAGGCGTCCGGCCTGTGTTGATTGTGCAAAATGACGTCGGTAACCGCTACAGCCCGACGGTAATATGCGCGGCGATAACATCGCAGATAAACAAGGCCAAACTGCCGACTCACATAGAGATCGACAGCATGCAATATACCCTTGTCAAAGATTCCGTCGTATTGCTGGAACAGGTCAGGACCATTGACAAAAAAAGATTGAGAGAAAAAATATGTCGTCTTGACGATATGCTGATGAGAAAAGTGGATAAAGCGCTTTTAGCGAGTCTAGGACTGAATTGATACATATAAAACGGCATATCGCGCCAAAATTAAGAGCTTGAGAAGCCTTTTTTCATAACGTTTTCTTAAGTTCTTTTTTGTCGGTAATAATGATTGTATGGACTGCGCGGAATAAAGCGCGTATAATGGATTAATTCCCGACTCGTCTTAGAGCCTGTTCAAGATCTCGCTTTCAGGCTCATTTTTTTGCCAAGCGCGAATGCCGCGTATTCAAAGAATATACGCGAAGAGCGCTGACAAAGCATGGCGAAAAATAAGCCGAAAAGACGCAAAATTGAGATTTTAAACAGACTCTTAGCGTCTTTTAAAACCAAGACAATCAAGGAGATAGCCTATGAAATACATAATCGTAATTTGCGACGGATCGGCCGACAACCCCGCTCGTGAACTAGGGGATAAGACCCCTCTTGAATACGCTGAAACGCCTGTTATGGACTCACTCGCCCAAAATGGAGAAACAGGCTTGGCGCGCACGGTTCCCATCGGGCTTCCGCCCGGCAGCGATACCGCCATACTCAGTATTTTCGGGTACGACCCCAGGAAATTCTACTCAGGACGTTCGCCGCTGGAAGCGGCCGGCGCCGGGATAAAGCTATCGGACGGCGACGTATCCTACAGGTGTAACATGATAACCCTTGAAGACGCCGCGATTCCTTACTCCGACAAAAGAATTTTGTCCCACAGCGGCGGCTCAATAGACGGCGAAAGCTCAATATCGCTTATAAACGCGCTTCTCTCTGACCAAAGATTCGCCGCCGCGGCGGCGAAAAACAAAATAACGTTTTATCCAAGCCCGTCATTCAGACACATCGCCGTGCAAAAAGACGCCGATATGTCAAACTTTCACGCCGAACCGCCTCATGACCATCTTGGCGAAGTCATAGCCTCATTGGTCCCGTCAGGAAACCCCGTCGCGAAGCGTCTTGCCGAAATGATGGAGTTAGCGCATGAAATTTTAGACGTACATCCGATAAACGTAAAGCGCCGCGGCGAAGGAAAGCTTCCGGCGAACGGCGTTTGGTTCTGGGCGGAAGGAACCGCCGTCGCTTTGCCGTCGTTTGAGAATCTGCGCGGCTGTAAAGGACTTGTTATAAGCGCCGTTCCGCTTGTGCGCGGCATAGGGGCGCTGGCAGGCATGGATTTTTGGGAAGTTGAAGGCGCCAGCGGCGAGCTTGACACAAATTATGAAGGCAAAGCCGACGCGGCGCTGAAGGGGCTTTTTGAGGGCTACGACTTGGCTGTCGTACACATTGAAGCTCCGGACGAATGCTCCCATAACGGCGACTTGCTCGGCAAGATAGAAGCCATTGAGCGGACGGACGGCCGTTGCGTCGCCAGAATATTGGCAGGGCTTGACAAACGCGGTGAAAGTTATAAAATGCTTATATTAAGCGACCACAAAACGCTTATCTCCACTCGCGGTCATGACGGCGATCCTGTTCCTTACGTCATATATGACAGCGATGAAAAAAAAGGCCGCGCGCGCGGATATAACGAACGCGAATGCGCGAAAGGCGAATTGATTGAAGAAGGGCACAAACTGATTGAACGCCTTATACGCCGTAAGATATGAGGAATATATTTGCGTGTAATAAAAGTTTTAATATCAGCGGCGCTATGCGTCAGCGTCATCGCGGCTTTTACGATAAACAGAGATAAAAAAAACGTGAAAATCCTATGGGGCGAAATCAAACCTGATATGGTTTCCGTTAAAGCTAACGCAAGCGTTTTGATTAACGAACCCAAAGTTAGAGAACTTGGCGTAAAGCCGTTTGTAATAAGACTGCCTAACAATTATCACGGCATGTTGTTTTTTCCGATCACGTTTAATGACGTTTCGTCTGACGACATAGCTATAACCACGACCCTTCCGATGTATATATGGAGTTGCGCCAAGCCTTCAATGTCGCCTATCAGCGCCAACACGCTGGAAGCTAACGCCGCGAGCGAAGTCAAAAGCTATGATGGCGACGCGAAAAGCCTTGACGAACTTAAATATAACGTAAGGTGCCTTATAAAGGGCAATTCTCTTTTTTTAGATTATATGGACAGCTTTGAACTTTGGTATTTCCCGACGGATTCCGATAATTAACGCCGTTAGCGCGGCGCCGGCGCCGCGGACGCTGACGACATGTTTTAGAGCCTGTTTAAGACCTCTATTTTGCGTCTTTTCGGCTTATTTTCCGCCACGCTTTGTCAGCGCTTTTTACGTGTATTCTTCGAATACTCGGCGTTCGCGCTTCCGCGTTTGGCGAAAAATCATCGCAAGAATCCGCTCTCTTAAATTTAAATGATTGGATTGAAACTATGAGTGAATCGTCAGAAATAAATATGCCTTTACCAGGTGAGAATTACAGGAAAACTAACGCAAAGCGCTCCGTACTGCAAAACTCCATCGCGGTGTCGGCCGCAACCATGTTGCTGCGTACGCTCGGCTTTTTGCGCGAGCTTATACTAGCGGCCACATATGGCGCGGGCGTTGTTACCGACGCTTTTGTGATAGCGATGACAGCCCCTGGGATCGTTCTCGCTGTCGTTAACAACGCGGTCAGCGCCAGTTTCACGCCGCAATACGCCAGCGCGGGTAAGAAAGCCGATGAATTTACTAATACGATTCTTACGCTGCTGTTTATTTCGGGTCTGGCTTTCGCGCTTACGTTTACGATATTCCCACAATCTCTTGTATATGTTTTCGCCTCGCGGCTTGCCCCGGAAACGTTTGATCTCGCGACAAGACTGTTGCGTATAATGGTTTGGTCCTCTATCCCGCTGTTAATTGTTGGGGTTTTACGCGCTTTTTTAAATATTAAGTCCAAATTCTTCATTGCGTTAGCGGCGGACGCCGTAGTGAACGTCGCTATAATTTTATCGATATTGGCGGGAAAAGTATCCGGAATAACGGTCGCGATAGGGTTCGGAGCGGTGATCGGAAACATCCTTTGCGTAACTTTATTGCTAGCTATTTGCTTTAAAAACGGTTTTAAATTCCGTCCCGGCGTAAATTTGAGGAACCCTCAAGTAAGATCAATGTTTTATCAGATGGCGCCTATTATAATATCGGTTTCCATAACGGAAATCAATTATATCGTTGATAAAAACTTCGCGTCCTCGTTGGTCTCCGGCACGGTATCCTCGCTGAACTACGCTGCGAAAATCAATGGAGTCGTGCTATCGTTGGTCGGAGTGTCAATTGGCGCCGCGCTGTTGCCCGCTATGTCAACTCTTGCAGCGAACAATGGTTTTGCCGAATTAAAGGAGCGTCTTGTCGCTTGTATAAGCGCTATGTTTCCGCTTCTGTTACCGTTAACGGTTGGGTTCGCGCTAATGGCGAAGCCGGGCGTCCGAATTCTATTGGAGCGCGGAGCGTTCAACTCGAACGACACAATTCGAACCGCCGAGTGCTTGCAAATGTACGCGCTGGGCATACTGGCCGGTAACCTGAACGTGGCGATCGTTAATACGTTTTACGCGATGAAACGGACAAAATGGCCCGCTATGATGTCAGCGATTTCCGTCTTAGTCGGTATCGCGCTTAATCTGCTGCTGGTTAAACCGCTGCAACACCGCGGCCTCGCGCTTGCGACAAGTGCCTCAACTACGTTGAATATGTCTTTGATGCTGATCGCGCTGCGCAAATGGGTAGGTCCGCTTGGGCTCCGCTCGCAACTTAAAGAATTCATGAAAATCGGCTTAGCGACTGCGATAATGGGCGTTTTCATTGTCATAGCGACGCGGTTCTCTTCCCTAGACGCAAGTACATACTCTCGCAACTTGCTTTTGACAATTGTAATCGTGGGGACAGCCGTTATTTTATACTGCGCCGCTCTCCTCGTCATGAAGTCGAAGTTCATTTGGAATTTGACTTCCAAGTTTCTGAAAAAAACCGCTTAACCTTGTAATCGCTTGCGAATTACGAGATATAATCACGCTCAGAACGACTTGTAAAATTCAAAATTAGTCCATCCTGAAAAACATAGACGGTTCAACAAGAGTACAGACGCTATGGTAAATTACACCTATGTCGGCGATTAAGCGCCGCCAATCGGATGATACGGGCGACTCCGACGGGTCTTCTTGTTCCTCTCTGTCGATTGCGGAAAGGGACGGAACTGTAAGAGTCTGTTTAATATCTCATTTTTAGCGGATTTTTTTGCGATAATTTTTCGCCAAACGCGGAAGCGCGAACGTTGCGTATTCAAAGAATATACGCAAAGAGCGCTGACAAAGCGTGACGGAAAATAGACCTGTCCCGGAACCTGACTTCGACAGATTCACGAGCGAATTTTTCGCAAGGCTAAGGACTCGTCAAATAATATCTTGACGTTTTTCACTTGCCCTTTCGCCGTCAGGCCGCGTTGTCGTCGGTCGCCATACCGCTCCCGGGTATGTCTCCTTCCTCCGCCTTGCCTTACGACGAAATCGCGGCGTAAAATTCCATCAATTTATTATTTGACGAATCCTAAGGAAACGAAAGCCGCTACGCATGGGCGCGTACACAAGGATTTCGCTGACGCCGCATTGTGGAGGGACAGATCTAATAAACCTGAAAGACGCGAAATGGAGATATTAAACAAGCTCTTAGTTAACCCGTTTTAATTTAAAAAAGCTTCCAAATAACCTCCTACAGTTCTCCTGTTTCATATGCGTCGTAGCCGACAATCGCCGTGGAGAAAGGAGAGTTGGCGGTATGGGGACCGGGTCGTCCATCTCGTTCATACCTGCGACCTATCGTGATGGGCAGGAAAAGACTCTCCCGCGAAGGGGCGTCGCAGCGTAGAGCGAAATGGGTTTTTTCACGACGCTTTCCGCGATATGCGGCGCGCCGCGCAACCCGGCGTTGACAACTAATCCCTGCGCTTCGAGCTCTTCGCGCCGCTTTTTTTATATCGGCTCGGGTAAACGTACGCGTAATTTTCCTCCATCCATTTTTCCCATCTTTCGGCCTATTTCGAATTTTTGCAAGCGTTAATTTTGATCGCTTATTCGACGCGCTCTGTGCATTTCACTGAAACTTTCACTGTTCCAATTTTAACCGCTCCTTTTTCTATCCTTCTTGCTTTCTATGTATATGATATATATCCTATGGGATATATATCAAGGGTTTTACTCGAAAAGTTAATTTTTTTGTAACATTTAAATCAGTGAACCTTCCTTGAATATCATAGGCGTAAATTCAAAAAACTTTCAAAAAAACCCCTTGACATATATCTCTCAGTAAGATGTACTATAATTATAGCAAAGACAAGAACAGCAAACATTTAGGAGGAAAAAGACATGTCAGACGTTATCTGGGTCGGTCCCCTTTTTAAGGGTGTGAAAAAATGGGGTTAGTTTTCGGAGAAGCTTTAAAAGCGGCCCGCGCGGATGCCAGCTTAACTCAGGCGGCTTTGGCCAAGGCTTTCGGTTGCTCGATACGAGCTATACAAGGTTGGGAGCAACTAGAAAGAGTCCCCAACTATATGACGCAAAAAACAGCTCTGGAATTTTTGCAGGGCTACGGGCAAAAAGGCGCGCCGCCGCCGCGTCAAACGCTTTTATACGAAAAGCTTGAGGCCCTTGGCATCATAACGTTTCAGGACAGCAAGTTGGAGAGGCCTTTGAAAGAATATCCGAACGAATGCCCTCCGCTATACGTCCCGGTCGCGCTGAAATCCGCGCTTTTCCACGCCGTCGATCAAAATCCCGGACCGATGTTCGACCTTGTCCGGCGCCGCGAGGAATACGGCGACAAGACCGCCGCTTACGCCGCCATGAGCCGGTTTCTGACCGACGGTCACATCCCTTTCAAGGACGCTGAGGACGTCGAAGAAATATAATAATCTTGATTATAACGGGGATTTTCCATGAAAAGCGACAAACGATATGCAAGTGAGCGCTTTTTATACCCCAGACGCCGGCGACATCTTACATACGCTAAAGCTCTTGAGAGCGAGAAAACTTGCGAAAATGGCGACTATCCTATCGACGAGGCCGAGCGTAATGGTACGGTTCAGCCCAAAGTCAGCGAAGCCACGAAAGAAACATTGGGCCTATAGCGGCTCTCCAAAATCCGCATTAGAAGGCGCATGAGGTGTCTGGCTTGTCCCCACATAATGGCGTCGGCTGTACGTCGCAAGCTGGCCTTCGATCCGTTCCGACATGCTGGACATATACGGGATCGACACCGGAGACCTCCGGACAAATCGCTATTCAATAGCGCGCTCTGGCGGATAAGCGATAAAAATACGCTGATATTTGTGATCAAACGGAGGTTAAACGCCCGTCAATGTTCGTCCAAACCATTGCCGGACAGCTGTCGCTCCGGGCATTGCGGCTCTTAATCTCAAAAAGATTCAGCGCTCCATAAACTCTATGGCTAAAAGCCAAGCCGCGACTACTTATATGGGATTGCTTCGAATGAGTTATTAGAGGTAATCAATTCTGTATTCACAATCTTGCCTTTACGGATTTTTTGTGATAATTTTTCGCCAAACGCGGAAGCGTGAACACTGCGTATCAGAATAATATATGCAAGTGAGCGCTAACAAAATATAGAAGAAAATAATTATAAAAGACTTAAGGTATAGATTTTTAACATACTTTTCGAGCCATATATATTGTGATACTGAATTCAGCTTAAAACACAGCGAACCTGAACAAGGATTTTTCACGTTGAGCCAGGCGCAAAATGCGGACGAACCAATGGGGTTTAGCGCCTGGCTTCGCGACAAAGCCGGCGTGGAAAAGACTGTCCGAATGGTTATGGTTTAGGCTGAATTCAGTATGAGCGAATGGGTCAAGCCCAATCCGGTTGGGCCATAATTGGAGGTCAGTTGGGCATCGTTGTTCCCGGCCGGAATGCGGTTTGATATAGGGCGCGCCTATATATTGATGTGATGTAAAAAAATGGAAACGGCAATGACAAAGGCGGCTGCCCGGTATCAAAAGAAGAAACTGACGATCAGCAAGTCATATAAACTTGATGCGGAAATAGTGAAGATGTCCGCTTAGATTTATGCAAACAGCGAAACGCCCCAAGCGAAGGAACAAATCAAATTCATAAAAAGGTTCATCAAGAAAAACCATCCTGATAACGAATAGTACGGAGCGTACCCTGTATAGATTGTAGATATTCTTTGCGAAATTTACATAAAAGGACTTGACGCAACTCTTAGTTTTCAAGCGGATAGCCAATTAAAATTTTTTAAACTCAGTATATTTTTATTGTCCTCATAGCGAT
>JAISER010000099.1 GCA_031263985.1 Clostridiales bacterium
GGATTTTTGAGCGCTGGAACAAAAACATGCTCCAGCCAACCTTCAAATAGGTCGCCGTTCATAGAACCGCTAAAGGAAAATGGCGCGACAATTTCGTCGCCATTCTTTGCGGCGACAACGCTGGTTCGCGCAAAACGCCTGTCAAAGACTTTACCGATTACCTTTTCTCCGCGAAACGCATAGCTATATTCTCGAGAGTAATATTCATCGAAGCCGCTTTCATCAGAATAATATAATTCTCTGTCTTCCGGAAGCGCTTCTATTTCGGTAATGAATTCTTCTCGTTTTCGCTCGTCGCGCTTAACATACTGGATTGTGTTTTTTTACGCGTTACGCTCAAAACCTTTTTTGCGCTTCGGATTCCTGAAACGCCGCAATTAAAGGCGTCCGCGGTTTCCTTATTTGTACTGTACGGATTTTCTCTGTAATACTCAAGCGGTTTTTCACGGTCAATCTTATACGCTCCGAGATTCAACGGTCTGTTTTCCAGCGCTCCGGTTTCCGCTTCAAGGTTCTCCCATGCCCGAAGCGTATTTACCCCAAGTCCATACATCTCGTTTACTTCCGCTTCGCTATGTCCGTTGCGTGCCGCTTCTATAGCGCGTTCTCTCATTTTTACTGGATATGACATATCTATATCTTACCATGTTTTTCACTTTTGTAAATAGCTTCAACTATAGTATAAGAGACTGTTTAAGATCTCGCTTTCAGCGGATTTTTTGTGATGATTTTTCACCAAACGCGGAAGCGCGAACGCCGCGTATTTGAGAATATACGCAAAAAGCGCTGACAAAGCGTGGCGGAAAATAGACATGTCCTGAAACCTGAATCCGTCGAAGTCAGCTTTCGGGACATGTCTGTTATAAAATCATCGCGAGCTTTACGATCGCCGCGCTGAATATTATCTTTTGAAAAAACGCATAATATATGTGACGGCGTTTCAGTTTTTTTTTAGCACTAGCGGTACAACGACGCCGAAAAGTTTAACTTTAGCTGAAATTCGAATTATATTGACTGACGGACGCGAATCATGCGTCTGAAAAAGTCTGACTTTTGGGGAAAAGCTCCAAATGCCGAAGGAGTGTGAACAATGAATAAGCTCGCTGCAACCAGTCTTATAGCCAGCGGCCTTCTCGGCGCGGCGGGGATAGCTTACGCCGTGTCCGATAAAACGACAAGAAGGCGTATGATGCGTGATGGAGCGCGCGTTATTAAAAGAG
This sequence comes from Clostridiales bacterium, assembly GCA_031263985.1. GTDB lineage: Bacteria > Bacillota > Clostridia > Lachnospirales > JAISER01 > JAISER01. Next base: position 1,221 of record JAISER010000099.1, read on the forward strand.
CCGGAAGGATAATAGATTTTAGTTAACGATAGAAAAACGGACAAACGAAAAAAAGGGCGCTTAGTAAGCGCGATGTCATTAAGTTGAGCCAATGTATAGGAAAAAAAGAGTAGAGTATCGCAAAAGATACCCTGCTCTTTTTTATACGGAACAAACGAAGATTTCCGGTTAAATTAGCCGGGAAAAATTGACAGCGCGGCACGAAAGATATTATACTGTTAAGTAGTGATTTTATTTGACGGAGAGAAGACGAATGGACTGCTATGAGGCGGCTTTGAGGCTGCATGAGCGATACGGAGGTAAAATAGACGTCGTTTCAAAGACGCCGATAAAAACCAGCTATGATCTGAGCGCGGCGTATACTCCGGGCGTGGCGGCGCCGTGCCGAAAAATACGCGATAACAAATCGGACGTTTATCGTTATACGTCAAAGGGAAATATGGTGGCGATCGTCACGGACGGCACCGCCGTTTTAGGGTTTGGCGACATAGGGCCGGAAGCCGCGCTGCCCGTTATGGAGGGCAAGGCGGCTTTGTTTCGCGAGTTTGGCGGCGTGAGCGCTTTTCCGATATGTCTTGATACGAAAGACGCGAATGAGATTGTGGAGACCGTAAAAAGGATAGCTCCTTCTTTCGGGGGAATCAATCTTGAGGACATATCGGCGCCGCGCTGTTTTGACATTGAGCGGCGGCTCGAAGACGAACTGGACATACCTGTGTTTCATGACGACCAGCACGGCACGGCGATTGTCGTGATCGCCGGGCTTATTAACGCGTCGCGGCTTTGCGGCAGGCCAATGGAGAGTCTAAAAATAACGATAAGCGGCGCGGGAGCGGCCGGCATTTCAATTTGCAAGGCTTTGTTGCGCGCGGGCGTTAAAGACGTCATAATGACGGATAAGAACGGAATCGTGGCGGAAGGTGAGGCGTGGCTTAATCCGGCGCAGGCCGAGATAGCGAAGCTGACGAACAAAAAAAATTCTCGCGGGAGCATAGCCGACGCGTTGAAAGGACGGGACGCGTTTATAGGCGTTTCGGCGCCGGGAATCGTTACGGCGGAGATGGTCTCGTCGATGTCGAAAGACCCGATAGTCTTCGCTATGGCGAACCCCACGCCGGAGATCATGCCCGAAGAGGCGAAGAGAGGCGGAGCGCGCGTAATCGCCACGGGCAGAAGCGACTACCCGAATCAAATAAATAATGTTTTAGCGTTCCCGGGGATTTTCCGCGGAGCCTTGGACGCGCGAGCCGGGCGTATTACCGAAATCATGAAAGACGCGGCGGCGTTGGCGCTGGCGAGTCTTGTTTCCGACGCGGAGCTTTGCGAGGATTATATTATACCGAATCCTCTCGACAAGCGGGCGGCGCGGACAGTGGCCGCGAAGGTAGCTGAAGCGGCGGGTGAAAAGATATACTGACTATACAATCGCTTTATGAAGCCGCGTGAATGCGCGGCGCGAGGTCTGGGGCGGAGCCTCAAGGTTTTTATGACTTGTTGGGATGGGCATAAAAGATTTTTCGTTTTCGCGCGTAACGACAAAAAGCGCTCGCTAATTTATAGTAGAATTTTCAATAGTCATGGTTTGTCATTCGCGTAAATATATTAATAAAAAAATAAGAACGGGAATGTTCGCCATGAGGCTTTTAGGATTGTCAAGGTCGGTTGTTTTCGCCTTAATTACGGCGGCGTGTCTCAGCGCCGCCGCGAAGCGGGCGTTTTATAAAAAGCCCGCTCTTTATAAAATGATGATGGCGCCCGCCATAAGCGGGGATTATGAAGTCTATCGGACTCGAAGCGTTAAATATTACTTTTCGCCTCAAGCTAAGCGTTTTTTGCCGATGGTAAGAAGGACGTTCGAATGGTATTTGACTGCCATGGAGCGGGATTTCGGCGTCGAGGCCGCGCCGACCGTTGTGATGCACAACGACGAAGAGACCATGAAGAACGCGATAAACGTCAAGGACGGCCGCGCGCCGCTGGGCGCCTACTATTTGGGCGTCATACATATCTTGTCGCCCGGCGCCTGGACCGACGACGACGCGCAAGCCGTCGAACGTTTCTTGTCGGAAGGTCCTGTCGTACACGAAATGGCGCATTATATGCTTGACTTAAAGACTGGCGGGAATTATGAAACATGGTTTTCGGAAGGCGTGGCGTTGTATTTTGAGTATAAATATATGGGAGCGCAATGGAGGCCCGATTTGGAGGAAGAGTCACGCCGAGTCACGCTCGACGATCTTTCGAAGCGATTTGAAAAAATCGATAAACGTTTGGCTTACAGACGTTCTTTTGATATCATAAAGGACATAGTTTCGGAAAAAGGCGAAAGCGCGATTTTTGACATATAGGCTTGATTGGCTTTTATGGCTTGGCGCGAAGGAGGGGAGGCGCGGAAGGTGATTCATTTTCATACGGGCGAAAAACGCGGCGCGGTTATAGCCGCCTTGGTCACGCTTGTCGCGGTCGCGGCCGCCGCGGCGATCATTATATCGGCGCGGATGGGCGGCTGGACGATTTTTCTCTCGAACGCTCGAGCGGACTGGGTGGTTCGCGTGGGTGACGCAAGCGTATCGGCGCCTGAATATCTCGTTTATCTTTACGAACAAAAGGTTCTGTTTGAGGACGTTGGCGGAGAGGATATATGGGACACGGATTTTGACGGTGAAACGCCGGAGGAGGTCGCGAAGCGAAACGCTTTGCGCAGGGTGGAGACCGTCAAAAAAACGGCGGCTTATTGCGTTGAGACTGACGTTTCGCTTTCAGAGGAGCGAAAGCTCGAGGCTGATGAATCCGCGACGGAATTGTTCGCCGATATGCCGCGCTCGCTTAAGGACGAAGGCGGCGTCACCGTTGATATTGTAAAAAAAGTAGCTGAGGATATGGGTTTGTACGAAATGACGTATGAGTTCGTGACGAAAAATTATATTTTGAACGAACGGGATTTTGAAAGCTACTTTTCCGATTATATAGAAAACGGCGACGCGCTGAGTTCTGAGGAAGCTATGGAGGACCTTGAGAAAATAAAAGAGGTCGTTCGAGACGAATATATTATAACGACGAAAAACGAGATGTTTGACGCGGAATGCGCCGAATGGTCGCAAGGGGTCAAGACTGTCGTCAACAAAAAAGCGCTCGCTCGAATAAGCGTGTTTGAAATGGACGGCGGTTCGTTATAATTTAGAAGGGATATTTGACGCCGCGGCGAATGAGGCCGATCTTTCGTAAACGGCCGATCATTTGTGGAAAAAGTAAAAAACGATAGAGGTGGAGTATGCCTAAGGCTTTAATTTTGGCGACGGAAGGCGTGTCGGCGCGTTATAAAATATTAGGAAAAACCACGCTTGAGTATATTCTTGACGCTCTCTCAGGCGTGGGAGCGGAAGGCGTTTTCTACGATTTGGGCGACTGGGCTAAAGACGAAGGGGATATATTCGTTATCCCGGATAACTTGGCGCTTGTGGACGCGGGCGTTTTGACGCGCGCGCGGCAAACGCATTCGAGCGGCGCGTTCGAACGGACGGCGGTCTACGGCGCGGATGGTTCGACGCTTTTTTGGATATTTTCGGCGCAGGCGCTGAATAATGAAGATTTGTCCGTTCTTACGCATGGGCTGGAAGACGCTGACGAAAAGCGCGGGCGGCATTATGTAAAAGAACCGGTTTTCGCCGTAAAGACAGCCCTGGACGCGGCGAAGGCCGTGGTCTTTATGAAATCGTTCGTTAACGCGAGGCATATGGAGAACGGGGTTATAATAACCGACCCCGCGTCCGCGTATATCGACGTTGACGCGGTGATAAAGGAAGGCGCCGTAATTTTGCCTAATTCGTATATAGAGGGTTGCAGCGAGATCGGACGTGAAGCTGTAATCGGCCCGTGTTCACGCGTCGTGTCTTCCGTTATAGGGGACGGCTCCGCGGCGGCGTTCAGCGTCGTCATAGACTCAAAGATAGGAGCGGGGACGAACGTCGGACCGTTCGCGTATATACGTCCGAACTCCAAAGTAGGGGATCGCTGTAAAATAGGCGATTTCGTTGAAGTTAAAAACTCAAGCGTAGGCGACGGGGCGAAAATACCGCATTTATCTTACGTTGGGGATACGGATGTGGGCGCGGGCGTGAATATAGGCTGCGGCGCGCTCACGGTCAACTACGACGGGATGAAAAAGACGCGCTCCATAGTGGAGGACGGCGCGTTCATAGGGTGTAACGTCAACATCGTGTCGCCGGTTACGATAGGCGAAGGAGCGTATATAGCGGCGGGTTCGACGATTACGCGCGACGTGCCGCCGGACGCGCTGGCCGTGGCGCGCGAAAGACAGGTCAACAAAGCGGGATGGCGGCGTCCCGACAAACGGTGAAACGTTCATGAGCTTGCCGTGGAAACGGCGGCTGAATAATTGTTTCCGTGAGGAAGGCTGATATGTTGCTTGATTTGTCAAAGCGGCTGTTCCACGCGCTTAACATGGAAGGGTACAGCGAAATTGTGTTCGCCGCGTTTATAGCGTCGTTCGCGATTATGTTCGCGTTGCGAGCGGCTACGTTTTTGGCGTATCAGGCGCAAAACGCCCTTTTTAAAATATCCGCGACAGAGATAAAGAAACGCGACGACATAAAAAACACGAGATCGGGGATTTTGAATAAGACGATGCGCGATTATATTCGCGCGGGCGCGAAAGGGTCGGGAGCGATAGATGCCGCCGCGATAACGGACAGGCATATGCGCGCCCTTAGCTTTTTCGGATGGCGTTTTTACAGCGTAGAGGACTTTTTAGGCTATACGCGCGTAGGGCTTATAGTTATAGGCGTCTTTTTAGCCGTTACGTTTGAGGACTACCGTTTCGCTTACTGTTCGTCCACCGCCGGGCTGTTTATAATATCAGCGTTTTTGTCAAGCGTGTTTGACATAAGCGCTGTCCGTGAACAGCTTTTGCGCGACGTTTCGGAATATGTAAGGCGTGAGGTCGGCCAGTTTTACGCGAAAGACATGGTTTCGGCGACATCCGTTTTAAAAAAGGATCTGACGGAGTCCATAGACAATCTGTCGGCGCGTTTGACTGAAGCGGTCGGAAAAATGTCCGCCAACGCCGCGGATATGTTTAAGATGGGCGTGGCGGAAGCTCTTGGAGAGCCGGCTGATTTATGGAGACAGGCGGCGATTGACGCCGCGCGCGCTCAAAACGATGTGAACAAAGCCGGTTCAGCCGCGCGTCCGATTGTGGAGCGGCTTGAAAAGGCGCTTCAACGCGCTGACGCGGCGGCGGCGGAGCAGACAAGAATTTACGCGTCGTCAGCCGCGATATTGGCTGAAAATATGGCGGCGCTGTCGAACGCGGCTTCGCGACTCGAAAAGATTACGTCGGAATTCGAGGCGTCGATTAAAACCGAAAACGCGGCTGTAAAGAGTCAGCTTTATTTTGTGGAGAAAAATCAGACCGCGCTCGCGGAAAGCCTTTCCGGCTATGAGACAAGCCTTAAAGCCCTCGCGAACGATATTGGCGGCGCGCTGGGCGGGCTTATCGCCATTCAGGCTCGGGAATCATACGACGAGATCAACGAGCGCTTGAGTGAGAACATAAGAATAATCATTATGTCGAATGCTGAATTGGCCGCGAAGATACAAAACATCTTCGATGATTTTTTGAAACGCTCAAAGACGGGAACTAAAATGAACGGACGCCGCTTTTTGAATGGGGAAGAAAATGAGTCAATTTGATTACGCGCCTCCGGTCGTTAAGCTGAGCGTGGAACGCATACGCGCGCGCGTCGGCGAGTCCGGAGCGTTCACTATAGAAAACGCGGGCGGCGGCAAGTTAAGCGGGTTTATATCTTCGAATCTCTTATCGATGATGTTTTCGTCGTGCAAATTTAGCGCGAACTCGTTTACGGCGCGTTACGAGATTGCGGACGACGCCTGGCCTGGCGACGATTACGCCGTAATAGTGACTACGAATGGCGGCGAGAGGGTCATTCCCGTTTCCATAAAGCCGCCGGGCCGCCTGCTGTCAGCGAAAAGCGGCGTTTGTTCGCTGGATGATTTCGTAAGCTTGGCTAAAAACGATCCGGCCAAAGCGGAGAAGCTTTTCGACGCGCCCGAATTCAGAGAATGGCTGAGTGATGTTGACGAAAGGTTCGGACTGCCGTTAAATATATATGACAAAATGAAAGAGGACGTAAATAAGGCGCGCGCTATGGACAATTTCCTGATAGCGCGCGGACTGAAAAGGCGCGCCCTCGTTTTCCCCGAGAAAAGTTTCGTGCGTCTCAGCGCGCGGCCTAACGCGGCGGAATATCTGACGGGTGAAATCAGCGTAAAACGCTCTGAATGGGGCTATATGCGCAAAGAGGTTAAGGTGACGAAAGGGTCGGCGTGGCTGGAAGCGTCGCCGTCTGAGATTACCGCCGCGTCGTTCAAGGACGACAAAGCCGCGGTGAGGTACAGGGCGAACACGGGCATGGTGTCGTCAAAAGCCGTGACGGGCGCGATAATCGTCGGGAACGCCAAGGTGACGTTTTTCTTGCGTAGGATGGACGTTTTAAACGTGAAGTTCTCAAAGCCGTTTTATGAATTTGGCGAAACGGGGTTTTTACAATATATGAATAACGCCGGCGCGGAGATAATTATCAGCCTGCGTCCTGTCGGCAACCTGATAAAATTTGAGGCGGACAGCTTTCAAGTGAAGCGTGAAGGGCGCATTCCTTTCAAAGTGACGTCGTCGCCGTTCGCCGTGGGGCGGGCGGCGCTGAGCAAAAAGCCGTTTTTAACCTGCGACTTGATTGTAAAAACGGAAAACGCGGCGGCGCCGTTTGAAATATCGGTTAGGACAAAGATCGGCGGCGTTGAGTAGGAGTCGGTTTTTCGACGGGCGATGCCGTTACCTAGGGACTATCGCGGCGCGTCCGTGAATGACCGTAGGGCGGCGATTCGTACGAAATAAGGCTGGAGACGTAATGGTTACGGAGTAACGCGAAGAAGAAAAAGGCGGTGTCATTGATGTCCGTTGGAAGATGGCGCGACGGCGGACGTTCAGATCGAACGCTGATTTACGTAACTCGGTTGTTTAGAGACTGGACGTTAAAAAACAACGAAAAAGCGCTGAACGAGGCGTTAAAACTGTCCGTCGAGCGTTTCGAGATCGACCCGACCGACGTTAAGTTTTGTTTGAGCGCCGCTTTTTTATATATTGAAAAAAGAGACTACGCGTCCGCCGCCGGTATGCTTGAAGCGGCGGCGCGATTTAAGAGATTTTTAAAGAAATGCGACGTAAAGTCGCTTTTGGTCTATTACTTTTTAACCTCCGCTATCGAATATCAGAAAGGCGACAAGAGAGCGGCGCGGAAATATTTCGACTTGATAATGAAATATGAACCTGATTTTCCGGCTTTCACGCATTTGCTCATCGCAGGGCTGCGCTATAAGTCAGGCTCCGCCGCGAAAGCGTTGCGTTCTTACGAAAAAAGTTATGAACTCGGGGAAAGGGGCGCGTATTTATATCTTGGATTGTACCGCGCGTTTAAGTCAGAGGCGAAGGTCGAAGGCAAAAGACTTATCGTTACGCGGTTTTTGAATTGGCTGGCGGGGAAGGACGCGGACGCGAACTGGTTTTTGGAGCTGTATGAAAAAAACGCCGATCCTTCAGACAATTTGTTTGTATGCAAGCGTTTGTACGGGCTTTATAAGGAGGAATGGCTTTTAAACGCTATAGTGAAGCGTTTTATGAGCGACTCAAACTATTCGAAGGAAGCGTTCGCGTATTACTCCGAAGCGCGGCGCGGACGCATGTCGTCTCAGAGCCTTAACGACGCGTATGTGACGGCGGCGTGCGGAAGTGACGCGCAAAACGTAAACAGACGTTCCATAGAAGCTTTCATAGCCCGTAACGAGGGCAAAATCGATATTAATACGCGGTTATTCCTGTTAAGTTCGCTTCTTTGCGCCGACAACGCCGAAGGATTTGAAAGCGATGTCGCCGTTACAGCGCTTTACTGTCTGAAAAACGGCGTCTCAGGCCGGCGCGTGAACGACGTTTACGCCGGGTTTTTGACTGTACCGGCCGAAAAAACGGGCGAAGACGTTAAGCCTGACTCCTATGTGGAAATCGAAAAGATGGTGCGCGAACAGCTTTTCAGCTATGAACTTTTGGTAAGCAATCCGTTTGTCTTAGGCGTATGGGTCGTGGAAGATTGGAAGAATGACGCCGTTTTTTACGCCGTAACCAAAGGGAAAACGACCATCAAAGCGGCTATGGAAGGCATAAGGCTTATATTTCTGGATAAAACCGGCCGCGTCGCGAATTCCGGCTATACGCTCGAAAAGCTCACGCGTAACGTCAGCGTGACGCTGTTAGAGCGTTTTTACCGCGCGGGCGACAATGACCCGAATCTATGCGCGGCTTTGGCGGAGCGCTATATATGGAGCGAAAAAGGCGATTTGGATTTAGCGGAAGGCGTTTTGAATAAAATCATGAAGCTGGACGGCGTTAATGAACGGTTTCGAGAGAGGGCGTTAGCCGCTCTCGCCGGAGTCTTATACAGACGGTCTGAATATGGCGCCGCTTTGGAGATTTATAAAAAAACGGACGCTGACGACATTAAAGGCGCCAGCGCTAAGCGCGCCTTGTTCCTTTTGCTGGACGCGGGCGACTACGCGGCGGCGGCGGCCGTTTTGGCCAAGACGAGGGAAAAAATAGAGGAACGCGCTCTTTTCCACGCCGTGAAGCAAATTATAAAAAACGGAAGGGCGGCGCGCGTCGTCGCGGAAGCGGCGAGGCGGCTGCTGATTAACGGTTGGCGGGCCGAGGAATTGACAGACGCGGCGGTTAACTATTATAACGCGACAGGGGATGAGTTGCGCGAGCTTGCTGACGCGACGCTGGACGAACCGTCGGCGGAGCTTGACAAAAAGATAGTGGCGCGCTCGACGTTTACAAGGCGGTTTGACGCCGGAGCGCAAAAGGCTTTCCGCAGGCTTTTCGCTTTGGCTGTCAGCGAAGGCGCCGATAAGGAGACGCAAGGCGCCGTGGGAGAATTCGCGGCCTATTGCTGCTATGAAATGATTATAAACGGCGAAAAGCCGGAATACGATACGCTTGCGGCGCTTGAAAAGATATGCGTGTCCAGCGGAGAGCGCGTCATCTCTTACGCGCTGTGTGAGACGTATGTAACGCACGACCTGCGCACGGTCAATTCCGACGCGGTCATGGACATAGCTTTAAGGGCGGCGGAACAAGACGGCCTCATTCTGCCGTCATTCAAAAAGTCTAAAGACAAAAAATTCATGATACCGTATATTATAAAAAATACGCCGTTCATATATAAGCGCGACGCGAACGTCGATGTAAAGCTTCGCTTTAAAACAGACGACGCGGAAGAGTTTACGGAGGTGAACATGCGCTATTTCCGTTTCGGACTGTATTACGCGGTCGCGCCGCATTTTTACGGCGAAAAGCTTACTTATTACTTCGTTGAGAAAACATCCGCCGGCAGCGTTGAGACAAAACGTTATTCCGTCAAAAATGATGAGGCGCGTTTGAGCGAAACGTCCGATGACATGTTTTTCGCCGTGAACAACGCGCTGATATATTATTCTACATTTAAATACGCCTTGGCCGAAAAGGAGATAGAGCGCGCCGTTTTGAACGCCGGCGGCGACGCGGGCGAATTGCTATTATAACCTGCGTATCGCGGTAATCGTCTCCGCGCTGAAAGGGCGGACATGCCGCCGGCGCGTCAAATAAGGAGGAATAAAATTTGGGAACATTAGGCTTTGATTTAGAGAGAGGTCTGTTTTTAGGCATAGACTTCGGTACGACGAATTCGGTGGCGAGCGTTTACAATTTCAGCGACGGCGAAGCTCGAACGATACCGATAGACGGCGGCAATATTTTCCCGACCGCCGTGCAGTTTGAAGCGGACCCGGAGGACGATACGAAACTTTCGCGCATTTTTGGGACGCAAGCGCGGGAGGGCGCGGTGATATACCCTCAAAGCACGATTTTGTCCGTAAAGCGGCTGCTTGGCAATGAAGAGAAGATTGAGATTATAGTCGGCGAAAAGAAATATTCCTTTACGCCGGAACAGGTAGCGGGCGACATTATAGGGTATATAAAGCAAAAGTCCGACGAGTACGCGCAAGAGGAGCTGAACATAGCGGGCGAATTTTCGGGATGCGTAATTACCGTTCCGGCTAATTCCACGGACAAGCAGAAAAAGAAGATTAAGGAGTCCGCCATATTGGGCGGGTTTGATGAAAACAACGTATACTTGCGGCTGGAGCCGGCGGCGGCGGCGATAAGCTACGCTGTGAACGAGACGAGCGACAAGCGGGCGCTGGTGTACGATTTTGGCGGCGGAACCTTTGACGCCTGCGTAATACAGGTCAAAATAGAAGAAATCGGCGAGCCTAGCATATCGATATTAAGCTCTTACGGTGACAATAATTTGGGCGGCAACGATGTGGACAAGATAATAATCGATATGGTGTACGAGGAGTTCAAGCGGCTTACGGGCGGAGAGATAGATCTTTTTGACGACGAGATTGATGATGGCGTTTCAAAACGTCAGAAAAAAGTCGCTCTTGTAAGGCTTCAACAGGCGGCGACGCAAGCGAAGGAACGTCTTTCGACCGCGAAGACGGCGAAGGTCGTGTTGGCGCCGTTTTTGCAGGAACCTAGAATAGTGAGCGTAAACATGGAGATTACGCGCGAAGATTTTTTGGCTCACAGGCGCGTAAACCAGTTGGGCGACAGTGACGAACTTTTTGAAAAGTTCCGTGATAAAAATGTGGAAGACATGATAGGCGACACGCTTCGCAGCGTGGACAAATGCTTGGAGGCGGCGGGGCTTACGGACGTGGATGAGATTTTCCTTGTCGGGGGCAGTTCGTCCATACCGCGCGTAAGCGAGCTTATAAAGGAGAAATTCAACAAAGAGCCGTTCAAATCGCGCGTAAGCCCGGCGCTTAGCATATCGCAAGGCGCGGCGTATTACTGCAACATGATAATGATGCCGACTGTAAAAGGTCCGGTCGTACAAGAAAAGACCATACATCCTATAGGGCTTGAAATAGCCGGGCGCAGGTTTTTGGAGATCGTGGCGTCGGGGGTGGACATACCGAAGGAAGGCCTTGCGATAGAGGCTAAAGAGTTGCTTACGACTAATTTTGATAACGTTACCAGCATGGCCATAGTGGTGTATGAAAACACGTCGCCGGAAAAAAGCGACAAGCTGCAAAGCGTAAACTCCAAAGGCATGATACGGCTGGCGGGAACGTCGCTTCGGGGCATACCGCAGGGTGAAAAAGGAAAAGAAAAGGTCAAGGTAATATTTAACGTGGGGCAGGACAACATGCTTCGAGTGACGGCTAGAAGCATGAGTGAAAGCGGAGCGGTCACGGAGCTTTCCGTGGACGAACTTTACAAGTGACGAGGGGCTTCCATGGCGAGATACACGAAACGAACCGCGCGCGCGGCGGCGATGGCGGCTGCGCGCAGCGCGATCCGTTATTGTTTAGCGACGGTCAAACGCGCTTTTGACGCGGCGGACGAAATAGTAGGCGCTAAAATAGCGCGATCGGGTGAAAACGGCGATGAAGTTTACAGCTTTTACGCCGGGCTTGTCGAAAACTACCGCAAAGCGGAGAGCTTTTATGAAAATACCATAAAAGCGCTAAGTCTGCCGGATGACGTGACGAATATATTGGACGGGCTAAGCGACGTTTTGCGTTCGCGAGTTAGGGCGGAAAACGGCGGGCGCTCGGAGCGAGACGCCGCTGAGCGCAAAATTCTGCAAGATTTCGCCAAAAAGACCCAATATTTCAGGCGGAGGTTTTTTCAAAATCGTTGGCCTGATCTTCTGCGTTCGTTTATAACCGGTTTTAACGTCGCCGACATTTCGGGGTTTGAAAGCCGCTTTTTAATCAAGACGGCTTGTGAGACGTTCGAGGAAGATTTTCGCGAGTATTATGAGTTTTACGTTCAGGCGGTCGAGTCTATGGAAAACGCCGGAATAAGCGACTCGACGTTTTATTCCGCCGTCATAACCGAAGAGCTTGAAATATTAAAGACTATAATAAAAGTGCAGATACAGGCCATCGAAGAGATCGCCGGGCACATAGAGCCGGTGATGGAATTTGTAAATATGCTGGCTGAAACGTATCAGGCGTTTGGCAAAGACGCGGCTCGGGCGGATGAGGTTCATCGCGCGAACGCGACGCGTCAAGTTGTCGACAATTATGAAGTTTTTGTCGGAGCTTTGAATTCCAGCGTATCGTCTTTTCGATATGCCGGCCGGCTGGCTTTATACGCTAAGTTTAGAGCCGAAGTTAAACGCGGGGTAGCGCGTAAAGCGCGCATGGAGGCGGAGCGAAGGATAGGACGCGCGTTTTCGAGGAAAGTCGCCGGACGCGCTTACGCTATAGTGAAATCAGCGGAGAAAATGGCCGGAGCTATGGCGGACGCGTTTAATATCGCCGCCGTTTGGGAGGCGCCGGCCGGTTTGTTCGGCGACAATGAGATTTTAAGAGGCGTACGGGACACTATGGCGATTAAAGTCGAGACGATTTGTGAAGGCAAAGAAATATACGCCGCCGAATGCCGCGAATATATACGTGAAAATTTCATAACGCGCCTGTTTATATCTAATGACCAAAGATTGAAAATTATACGGTCATACGTTGACGCGACCGCTGACGCCATAATATTAGCGCAGGCGTTTCAAAAGTATGACTTGCCGCCTGCGCGCCGTTCCGTCATAAATACGCAAGAGGCGAAAAAAGCCGCCGACAGACATATGGAAGTCATACGGTCTAAAACGTCCGGATTCATGAGGGACACGCTGTTGGGCGAGATGAGTACGTTTGAGGAAATACTCACTTACAGCGCGCCGCGTCTGCGCGAAACGCCGGACGCCGCCGCTTTTGTCGAAGTCGTGGATGATGTAAACGCCATTTTGCGCTCCATACTCGCCGAAAATGGCGTTTTGCTAATTACGCCGCAGCCGCGTGACATGTTTAACGCCAAAGAGCACGAGGTCATTTTAGCCGAAAAAAACTCTGAGTATAAAAAAGGAGAGATAATTAAGGTGATGAACAGCGGGTTTAAGCGTGATGGAAAAGTCATAACGCGCGCTAACGTTATAGCTGCCAAGTGAAACAGGGGAAAAGATTTTTTGGGGGAAACTTTTTGAAAAAAGTTTCCCCCAAGCCCCATTCAAAAACTTCCCCAAAAACTCCGCTTCGCGTCGTTTTTGAATAGGAGATAAAGGAGTTGTTAATAGGGGAGAAGGAGAGATTTTGAGGGAAACTTTTTGAAAATAGTTTCCCTCAAGCCCCTTTCAAAAACTTCCTCAAAGACTCCGCTTCGCGTCGTTTTTGAATAGGGCAGGGGAGTTTTTAGAAAAAGAAAAGCTTTTAACTGGGTTTTTCAATAATTTTAATAATTTAGAGAGATTTGGATTGACATTATTTTTAGGCGCTGTGAATGTTGTCCGGGAGCAAATCGAATCGAAGCTTTCAAGCGAGGGTTTTGAAGGGAATGAAATCATTTTTGCAGAGGGCGCAAGGCGTTAAGTCATTCAAAGTTTGGGACGGTAATGCATGAAAAATTTCGACGCGGATTTTATACTTGGCATAGATTTAGGAAATGACACTTCATCGATATCGTGTTTTAACGCGCGCGCTGGCAAACCGGAAGCGGTTGATCTAAGCGGCGGTTATGGCAAGCCGTCCGCGCCCACTGTTTTGCAGTATCTGCGTGAGACGAGCGAATGGGTATTCGGCGAGTACGCCGTGCAAAACGAAGGCGCTGACAATGAGGTTTTAATTTCGGACATCATACGGAATCTTGAAAACGGGGAACGCGCGGCGCCTTACGGAGAATCTCTCGGCTACGCTGAAATTTTGGGCGTATATATAAGGGAGCTTGTTAAAAACGTCAAAACGCTTAACCCAAACGCCGCTATAGCGGGGATAGCGGCGGTCGCGCCAAGCTGGGCGGGCGAGCGGGCTAAAAGCGATTTGCGCGCGGCGTTTAAAGAAGCCGGTCTTGGCGATAAGCTTATCGGTCTTGTGTCTGACAGGCAATGTATTTTAGGCAGATATTATTTTGATAACTATCAAAAAAAGGCGGCCAGAAGTAAAATAATGACGATAGATTTCGGAAGCCGCGAGGCGCGAGCCGGGGTATACGAGGCGTCGATAACAGGGGCTGTCGTTAATATTAATTGTACAGCGTCGCACTTTGACGTGAATATAGGCGCTCGAGCGATAAATGACGCGGCCAGAGAGCTTTTTGAGAAATTTTACCATTTAGCTGACGGAGGGACAAGCGCGCGACCGACGCGACAGGCGTTGGATTCATTCGCTTATAAACATAGAGATTTGCTTTTTCAAAGAGCTTTAAAGCCTATAAGGCTTTATTTCAATTTCACATATCCGCCTACGCAATATAATATGTCGGCGCGTGATATAAAGGATTTTGTAACGCCATTTGAGGTTCAATTAACGGATTTTATTGAGACTGCTTTGAAAAAGGCCGGTTTCGGCTCTAAAGAAGCGGCTTTGCGTGAAATAGACGATGTTATATGCGTTGGCGGCGGTTTTGAGATGGATTGGGCGAAAAAAACAGCGCGTGATTTTTTCGGTGAAAAACGCGTTTTATTTTATAAAAACGCTAAAGTCGCGGCGGCGGAAGGCGCTTCCGTAGTCGCGGCGGCGCGGTTAGGGACTATAGAGAATTTCAAGGAAATTATTATTCGCGACAAAAACCAACTTCGCGCGGATATTGGACTTAAAGTAAGATGTCTGAAAAACGAATTGTTTACGCCGCTAGCGGAGCGTAATTCCTTCTGGTGGCAGGAACGCCCGCCTAAGTATGTGATTTTGGACGAGAAAACCGACGCGCCGGTTACTATTACGCTTTGGAAGCGTGACGCCGCCGGCGACGTATCACGGCTAAAAGAAATAACTCTGCAAAATCTGCCGAAAAGGCCGCGCGGCGTGACAAAACTGAAGATCGCGGCGCGTTTCGACGCGCGCGACAGCATGACGCTTCTGGCTGAAGATTGCGGATTCGGCGAGCTTTTTCCAAAAGGGAGCTATTCTCAGCGGTTTACATTAAATCTTGACGTAAATAGGGACGCGCCCGATTTAAACGCGTGATCTATAAGAAATTTAGAAAAATTCGCTTCGATCAGTTGATTGCGCATGTTAGAAAATGGATATAAATGATACGATATGTATTTAAGGGCCAAGGAAGAGTGAGCGCTTTGACGTGGGAAGAATACAGAAGCCAAATTAAACGAAACGGCGGTCTGCCGGAGGACTGGTACGTTTTGGGCATAGATCTCGGCACTACGAATTCTATAGTGAGCTTTTGGGACGGGCGCAACGAGCGCCCTGAGCCTATTGATATAAGCAACGGCTTCGGCAAAATACCGCTTCCCTCCGTAGTTCAGTTTCGTAAAGAGGACGACGGGGAAGAATGGGTAATAGGCGAGGAAGCGTATCGCTCCATGAAGCTGTATCCGGAAACTACCATAAGGTCGATAAAGCGTAAAATGGGTACGAAAGCTACTGTGACGCTTGGCGGGAAGGATTGGTCTCCGGAGGAGATTTCGGCTAAAATTATAAAAGAGCTTGTGTCACGCTGTCAGAGCCTTAACCCGAAAGCGGAGATAGCGGGCGTCGTTGTGTCCGCGCCTTATGATTTCGATGACGCGGCGAAAAAGGCCACTATGCGCGCTTGTGAGATAGCCGGTTTGTCGGATAAGCTCATTTGTCTCATAGAAGAGCCAAAGGCCGCGGCGCTGGCGTATAATTTCAGATGTCAGCTTGCGCTTGGCGAAAAGATTCTTGTGTTCGATTTCGGCGGGGGAACGCTCGACATTACGCTGTTTCACGTAGTGGAAAAGGATGAAAACCGAGTGAAATTGCGGGTTATAAGCGAAGGCGGGGAGGCTTTCCACGGCGGTGACAACATAGATGACGCGCTGACGCGGAAATGCCGCGAATTTGTTTTCGCTAAAACCGGCATGACGGATGAGCGAATATCGCTTGAAAATCAGGTGGAGCTTATATTACGCGCTAGAGAGACGAAAGAACGTCTGTCCGGCGTTAAGATGTTTCGAATACCGTTTACTTTTTGCGTGCCGCCTTTTGTAGAGCAAATGACGCGCGACGATTTCGAAGCGCTTATAAAGCCTTTTATTGATAAGACGCGCAAACTGACGCTTAAAACGCTCAGTGAGGCGTACGCCGGAGCTGTGTCCCCGGATCGCGTGGACAGAGTTTTGCTGGAAGGCGGCTCGTCGCAAATGCCGTGGGTAAAGGATATGCTTGTCGATATTTTTGGGGATGAGAAAAAGATCTATACGTCGGAACGGCCGGCGCTGGATATTTCTATAGGCGCGACATATTACGCCGCTATGAAAATGGGGCTTTTGTCCGGCCCGGATATGGTTTCGGATAAAATGGCCGTGGAGTTTGAGGTTACTGTTCCGCATGATATAGGGTTTGAGATAGATAACCAGGGAGAAAAGACGTTTTTCCCTATGATTAAGCGCGGGACGCCTTACGCCTTGGCTAAAAAAAGCCGCGTTTTTACGCTTTCCGGCGTTTCTGAAGAAGACATGACGAAGTTTAGTCTTAAAGCGCTTGA
>JAISER010000029.1 GCA_031263985.1 Clostridiales bacterium
GCCCCACACCCCGCCGGGGTCTACGACCCCGGACCCCGCGCCGCGCATTCGCGCGGCTTCATGAAGCGTTTGGATGGTCATAATATAAAAAAGAAAATCGTTCGGGCGGTGTGGTTTAGACTGAGTTCAATATATAAAGATGGCTATCCAGACAAGTCAAAAGACCTTGGGACTCCGCCCCAAACCCCGCCGGGGTATTCGACCCTGACCCCGGCGCCGCGCATTCGCGCGGCTTAGTGAAGTGATTGGATGGTCATAATATAAAAAAAGCGCCTCACGAGGCGCTTTTTCATTGTCTAAAGCGATTACATCATGCCGGGCATACCGCCGCCCGCGGGCATAGGCGGTTCAGGTTCCTTTATGTCCGCGACGACCGATTCCGTCGTAAGGAGCGTGGACGCGACGCTAGTGGCGTTTTGAAGCGCGCTTCTGGCCACTTTCGTCGGATCTATTATACCGGCTTCAACCATGTTGATATACGACTCGCTGATGATGTCGAAACCCGTGCCGGCCGGCTTATCTCTAAGCTGATACACGACTACGGAACCGTCTATGCCGGCGTTCGTAGCGATCTGGCGCAACGGCGCTTCAAGAGCCTTAATTACGATGTCAGCGCCTGTTCTTTCGTCTTCGGAAAGATCCTTCACGTTGTCTTTAACGGCGTTTATCGCATGAATATACGCAGACCCGCCGCCGCTTATAATGCCTTCCTCCACAGCCGCGCGCGTGGCGGAAAGGGCGTCTTCCATACGGTGTTTCTTCTCTTTAAGCTCGGTCTCGGTGGCCGCGCCGACTTTAATGACGGCTACGCCGCCGGCTAGCTTGGCAAGGCGTTCCTGCAACTTTTCGCGGTCAAAATCTGACGTCGTTTCTTCTATTTGAACTTTAATCTGCGCCACGCGCCCGTCGATCTTGCTCTTGTCGCCCTGTCCGTCGATTATGATAGTGTTCTCTTTTTCGACTTTAACGGTTTTGGCGCGCCCAAGCATGTCCACAGTCGCGTCTTTAAGGTCTATGCCAAGCTCGCTTGACACGACTTGCCCGCCGGTAAGAACGGCGATATCCTCAAGCATGGCTTTGCGGCGGTCTCCGAAGCCGGGGGCTTTAACGGCGACGCAATTGAACGTGCCGCGTATCTTGTTTAAGATAAGGGTCGCTAACGCTTCGCCGTCGACATCTTCGGCGATTATCAGTAGTTTAGCGCCTGTTTGGACGATTTGCTCCAACAGCGGCAGCAAGTCCTGTATGCTTGATATTTTTTTGTCGGTAATTAAGATATGCGGGTCATCAAGCACAGCGATCATTTTTTCCATGTCGGTAGCCATGTAGGCGGAGAGATAACCGCGATCGAACTGCATTCCTTCGACGGTTTCCAGCTCCGTATTCATCGTTTTGGATTCTTCCACGGTTATAACGCCGTCGCTGGATACTTTTTCCATAGCCTCGGCGATAATCTCGCCTACGCTTTGGTCATCGGCTGAAATGGCCGCGACTTTAGCTATGTGGTTTTTGCCGTCCACTTTCTGGCTCATGCTGACGATGGCGTCAACGGCCGCCTGAGTGGCCTTTTGCATACCGCGTCTTAATATGATAGGGTTCGCGCCGGCGGCGATGTTTTTAAGCCCCTCGCGAATCATGTCCTGCGCGAGCACGGTGGCCGTCGTCGTTCCGTCGCCCGCCACGTCATTAGTCTTTGTGGCGACTTCTTTAACAAGCTGCGCGCCCATGTTTTCGAAAGCGTCCTCAAGCTCAATCTCTTTGGCGATTGTAACGCCGTCGTTCGTTATGACCGGCGTGCCGTACTTTTTGTCAAGAACGACGTTGCGGCCTTTCGGTCCAAGCGTTATCTTCACCGTGTCGGCCAGCTTGTTTACGCCCGCTTCAAGCGCGGTTCTGGCTTCAATTCCATACTTTATCTGTTTGGCCATAAATCAAATCATCCTCCTGGTTATTTAACGACAACGGCTAAAATGTCGCTTTGCTTTACTATTATATATTCTTCCTCGTCAATCTTCACTTCCGTTCCGGCGTATTTGGAATAGATAATCCTATCGCCGGGTTTGACCTCCATAACGACGTCTTTTCCATCGATTTTGCCGCCCGGTCCGACCGATACCACTTCGGCTTCCTGCGGCTTTTCTTTCGCGCTGCCCGGCAAAACGATCCCGGATTTCGTCTTTTCCTCGGCCTCAAGCTGTTTTATAACAACTCGGTCGCCTAACGGTTTAAGTGTCATAAATGGTAATACCTCCTTAGATACTCCGTACGGTTTTTAATTCCCTGTTAGCGCTCACTACGATAGAGCGCTAATCATGAGATAGAGTATATGTTACGGATGTTAATATTGCAAACGGTAATAATATGAAAAAAAAGCCATATAAGCAAAATATTGAGGTTAAAAACAGGTTTAATTCATAATCGCGCGTAATATCTCTATTTATCTCTTGTTATCTTCATTTTACAAGTATCATCCTCAAAGGAATCCGCCATCAGCCGTGATGACTTGACCGGTGACATATGACGCGGCGTCTGACGCGAGGAAAAAAATCACTTCAGCTATCTCACGCGGGGAGCCGAAGCGCGACATGGGAATTAATCGTTCAAAGTCAGATCGTTCATCGTCGGACAGTCGCGCAAGCATATCGGTTTCGACCGCGCCGCACGCCACAGCGTTTATGCGCACGCCGCTCGGCGCCAGCTCTTTGCCTAAAGAACGCGTAAACGCGTTTACCGCGCCTTTAGAGGCGGCGTAGACCGATTCGCACGACGCGCCCGCTAAGCCCCATATGGACGAAACGTTCACTATGGCGCCGCGTTTCCTCGCGACCATGCCCGGGACGGCCAATCGGCAGCAGTTCAAGACGCTTTCGAAGTTGACGGCCATTACTCTTTGGTTTATCTCTCGCGGGGCATCGCAAAAAAGACCGTACAGCTCGACGCCCGCGTTATTTACAAGCGCGTCCGCGCCGCCAAGCTTTTCCGCTGTCTCGAACAGTCTTTGCGCGCCGTCTTCCGTTGAGACGTCCGCGACGCAGCCGTCCGCTCTTATTCCAAACGCGGACAGCTCTTTTATAGCCAAATGCATGTTTTCTTCGCGCTCTACGCAGTTCAGCGCGATATTATAGCCGTTTTCGGCGAATTTACGCGCGGTCGCCAAGCCTATCCCCCTGGACGACCCTGTAATGATGACCGTTTTCAATCTCGTTCACCAGCCCGTAACGCGGCTATTTCCTCTTTATACAAATTCGTGTTCGCGTCAAGCCACGGCGTTTCAAGTATTAAAAACCTGCCTTCGGCGTATCTTGAATGCGCAAGCTCCCGTATAGCCGCAAACCCGATGTTATCAGCGCCTTTAGGATTGTCCGCCGTCGCGCCGATGTTGGCGTGGCGGTCTTTTTTGGCGCCACGCGGATTAAGCGAGCCGTTCAGGTGAAAGACCTCAATCATGTCAAGCCCTAAGACTTCATCGAACTGATCCATAACGCTGTCCAGATCGTCCGATACCGCGTATCCAGCGTCATGCGCGTGGCATGTATCAAAGCACACCTTAAGCTTGTCCTTTCTGCGCGCTTTATCGATTATCATTTTAAGCTCCTCGAACGAACCGCCTATCTCCGTGCCTTTGCCGGTCATAGTTTCAAGGCATATGTCCGGCCCGTCATAGTCGTCCGTCAAAACGGAGTCGAACCCGCTGACGATCCGGTTTACTCCGTATTCCAAGTCTCTCTCGGTGTACGCGCCGGGATGAAGAACCACAAGTTCCGAGCCCATGCCCTTGGCTCTCTCCAGCTCGTCCTTCAACAGCGTGACCGCCAGATTATAAGTGTCTTCCTTAAACGAAGCCAAGTTTATTATATACGGCGCGTGTACGACAAACGAGTCTATGCCGTTTTCGCGCATATACGCCCAGCCTTCCTCTATTTTCAGCTTTTCAAGCGGAGAACGCCTAGCGTTTCGCGGCGCGCCCGTATATATCATAAATGTGTTGGCGCCATATGAAACCGCCTCTTGAGCGGCGCCTAACAGTCCGCCGGTCATAGATACATGCGATCCTATCTTCATTAAAGCAACCACTTCCTCTCTGTGAAATTTTACGCCTTCTTACTTTAATTTGCAAGCTCACGCTATGAGACTGATTTTAAGACCGCGGGCTTCCCATGTGCAAAGGAGATCAAGGCAATGCCCAAGACGCGCCTTTTATAAGCGCGCGCTCGTGAATAAAACGGTTGACAAATTCAGTTTATAAATACATAATTAGTTGCGTGGCTTTGTACAAGTTTATGTTAATACCGAAATTAGCCTAAACCATAACCATTCGAACGGTCTTTTTCACGCCGGGCTTTGCCGCGGAACCTCGCCGAATCTATGGGGTTCGCCCGCGTTTCGCGCCTAGTTCAACACGAAAAATCCTAACCTGGTTTGGCTGTGTTTCAAACTGATTTCAGTATAATTAAAAATTATAGAAGAGAGGATTTTGTATATGAAGCGTATATTTATAGTAAGCGCGGCGCTTTGTTTAAGCGCTTTTATAAGTTTGGCCGGATGTTCAGCCAAGGAAGATACTCCCGATGCGGCGGCTGACGGAACCGAAACGTCTGACCAAGGTGAGCCGACCGGAGATGGAACTGAAACATCCGCCCGAACGGAGACGGATGAAACCGGCGCGAACGCGGCCGTGGCTAAAGGAGATGTTGATTTGCTTCAGCTTTCAAATCCCGTTCCGGGTGAAGACATAGCGGTTATGACGACTAACTTTGGGGTAATCAAAATGCGGTTCTTCCCGACTGTCGCGCCGAAAGCCGTTGAAAATTTCGTTACTCACGCTAAAAACGGTTATTACGACGGGTTAACGTTTCATAGAGTGGCGCGCGATTTCGTGATTCAAGGAGGAGACCCGAACGGCGATGGAACCGGCGGCGAAAGCATATGGGGCGATCAGTTCAATGACGAAGTGTCGCCGCAGCTACACCATTTTTACGGAGCCGTGGCTATGGCGAATTCCGGGCCGGACACAAACGGCAGCCAATTTTATATCGTTCAAAATAAACAGCTTAATGAAGCTATGACTGAAAGCGTGCTCAATATGAAAGAAAATCTGTCGGCCATAGTCGGAGAGGCTGATGGCGGCGGATATTTCACCTATGGCGATATGTATCCGGAAGCGGTCATTGATAAATATCTAAGCGAGGGCGGCGCTCCTATGCTTGATTTTAGCTACACCGTTTTTGGGCAAG
Source organism: Clostridiales bacterium (assembly GCA_031263985.1). Classification (GTDB taxonomy): domain Bacteria; phylum Bacillota; class Clostridia; order Lachnospirales; family JAISER01; genus JAISER01. Next base: position 5,235 of record JAISER010000029.1, read on the forward strand.
TGATTGAAGGTCTGGACGTCGTTACAACTATCGGCGCGCTGGAAGTCGCCGGCGGTAATCCGGAGGACGGCAAGCCTGTCGAAGACGTCATTATCGAAAGCGTCGTCGTAGAGCCATACGAAGCCTGATTTAAAATAATGCTCGCCGTAATAAAGGCGGGCATTATTTATACTTAATTTCATAGACAAATAATCGCCGACGGGAAGCGGTATTCATGGAATTTAAAATCGTTTCGGACTTTAAACCTACGGGCGATCAACCGCAAGCCATAGAAGCGCTGGTCAAGGGCTTTGAAGAGGGTAAGCGGTTTCAGACGCTTATGGGCGTTACGGGTTCGGGCAAGACGTTCACCATGGCCAACGTCATACAGCGGCTTCAACGGCCGACGCTTGTGTTCGCGCACAATAAAACGCTCGCCGCGCAGTTGTACAGCGAGTTTAAAGAGTTTTTTCCGAACAACGCCGTGGAATATTTCGTCAGTTATTATGACTACTATCAGCCGGAAGCTTATGTGCCGTCCAGTGACACATATATCGAAAAGGATTCGTCGATAAATGACGAAATAGACAAATTGCGCCACTCCGCCACCGCGACGCTTTTTGAGCGTGAAGACGTCATTATAATAGCCAGCGTATCGTGCATATACGGTTTGGGCGACCCAATCGATTACAACGCCATGTGTCTTTCGCTGCGCCCAGGCATGATTCGCGACCGCGACGACTGTTTGCGCAAACTCGTTGACATGCAATATGACCGTAACGACGTGAACTTCGCGCGCGGAACGTTTCGCGCGCGCGGCGACGTGCTCGAGGTGTTTCCGTCATACTCGTCCGACAAGGCGTACAGAATAGAGTTTTTTGGCGACGAGGTCGAACGCGTATCCGAAATTCACGTTGTCACGGGTGAAATAACAGGATATTTAAACCACATCACGGTCTTTCCCGCGTCGCACTACGTCACGACGAAAGAAAAAATGGCGCGCGCCATATCGGCCATAGAAGAAGAGCTTCGCGCGCAGGAGAAATATTTCAAAAGAGAAGGCATGGCGCTGGAAGCGCAGCGCATAACGCAGCGCACTAATTATGACATAGAGATGCTCAGCGAAATGGGATATTGCTCCGGCATAGAAAACTATTCCAGACATCTTTCCGGACGTCCGGCGGGCAGTACGCCTCATACGCTGTTGGATTATTTTCCGAAGGACTATTTGTTTATAGCGGACGAGTCACATGTGTCTTTGCCGCAGGCGCGCGGTATGTACGAAGGGGATAAGTCGCGCAAAACGACGCTTGTGAGTTTTGGGTTTCGACTGCCGTCCGCTCTCGATAACAGGCCGCTTAAATTTGACGAGTTAGAATCGAAATTGAACCAGGCGCTTTTTGTGTCGGCCACGCCTTCTAAATATGAGAAAGAACATTCTGAGCAAACGGTGGAACAGATAATACGCCCGACTGGTTTGCTCGATCCTGAAATATTCGTGCGCCCAACTACAGGCCAGATCGACGACCTTATAACCGAAATAAACAGGACGACCGGAAAAGGCTTTAAGGCGCTTGTTACGACGCTCACTAAGAAAATGGCCGAGGACTTGACGGACTATCTGAAAGAACACGGCGTGCGCGTGAAATATTTGCACTCTGACATAGAAACGCTTGAACGCATTGAAATCATCAGGGATTTGCGCATGGATCTGTTCGACGTAATAGTAGGCATAAATCTTCTCCGCGAAGGGCTTGACATACCCGAGACGGCGCTCGTCGCCATATTGGACGCTGATAAGGAGGGTTATTTGCGTTCCGAGACGTCGCTTGTACAGACGATAGGCCGCGCCGCGCGAAATTCCGAGGCGAAAGTGGTCATGTACGCTGATGTGTTTACGGAATCGATGAAGCGCGCGATATCGGAGACCAATCGCCGTCGTTCCATACAAAAGGCTCATAACGAGGCGCATGGCCTAGAACCCAGAACCGTCATTAAAAAAATACCGGAAATTATACGCGCGACCGTTACGCCGGAAGAGAAGAAAAAGTTTGGCCTTGACAAAGATCCCGAATCAATGAACGCGGACGAGCTTAAAGAAGCGATCAAAAAGCTGGAAAAAGAGATGAAAAACGCCGCTATGAATTTGTTTTTTGAACGGGCGGCGTCTATTAGAGACGAAATAAACGGCTTAAAAAAGATGTTATATAGTTAATGGCTAATTGGGAACGGTTCGGAAATAACCTTAACGTTTGGATTGCCTTTTTTTGTCATTCCGCCTTGTCTGTAAAAAAAATTCCGCGCCAAATTTGTCTAGAAATGAGCGTCAGCGGATGGATCCTAAAATGCCCTAGCGTGAAGGCAGGGAACGAAGTTTTCCAAGATACCCCAAAAATTTTGTCCAATAAGTTTTTGACTCAAGAGTTTCAAAAGGGACAATGTCCCTTTTGCGAGGGGTTTGAGGGGCGGAGCCTCCCAAGGTCTTTGCGGGAAAGCCGGGAACGGAGTTTTCTAAGATACCTCAAAAACTTTGTGCAATAAGTTTTTGACTCAAGAGTTTCAAAAAGGACAATATCCCTTTTGCGGGAGGTTGGGGGGCGGAGCCTCCCAAGGTCTTTGTGGGAAGGCAGGGAACGGAATTTTCCAAGATGCCCCAAAAACTTTGCGAAGCGAGTTTTTGGCGAAAGGGTTTCAAAAGGGATAATGTCCCTTTTGCGAGGACCTTGGGGGGCGGAGCCCCCCAAGGTCCTGTCAGTGGGCAAAGAACCTTCACCGTTTGTCAAAGTTATCGCGTATGCTCTTAAGAGCCTTTTTCTCTATGCGCGATACCTGGACCTGAGAGACGCCTATCGTTTTAGCTATTTCCATCTGAGTTTTATCGTAAAAATAGCGCATAATCACGATTTGCCTTTCTTTTGGGTTAAGGTCGTTTATTATATTTTTAAGAGCGACGTAGTCGGCCATATTATCATCGCTCTTTACGCTTTGAGCTAGTTTGTCGATGAGATACACAGGCGCGCCGTCGCTTTGATAGACTACTGAATAGAGCGATTCCACATCTTTGTTCGCGTTCATGGCCATAACCAGGTCTTCGACCGTGACGCCGACGGCTTCGGCCAATTGCGATATCGTAGGCGGCGCTCCGTTTTTCTTAATCATATCGTCTTGAATGTAACGCGCCTTAATGGCGATTTCTTTAAGCGGACGCGAAACTTTGATCATGCCGTCGTCGCGTATGAAGCGTTTTATCTCGCCAACTATCATAGGTATGGCGTAGGTGGAAAACTTAACGCCGAAGCTCTCGTCGAACTTGTTTATGCACTTCAAAAGGCCGATAGCGCCTATTTGAAAAAGATCGTCAGTTTCGTATCCTCTGTTGGAGAACCGTTTCACAACGCTCCAAATAAGCCCCATATTCTCTTTTATAAGCGCTTCTTTGCTTTCCGCGTCGCCTTTTCGGGCTTTTTTGATCAGTTCAATAGCGCTGCCCACTCCGGTTCACCTCTTTTTCACGCCCGCTTATACGTCGGACAGTTTTTTTGTCATAATGACTTCCGTGCCGCGCCCTTTTTCCGAACGTACGATTATAGAGTCCATAAACGCCTCCATTACGGTGAATCCCATGCCTGACCTCTCCTCTTCCGGTTTTGACGTATAAAGTGGCTCCATAGCGCGCGATATGTCATCTATACCTACGCCGTCGTCTTTTATTGTCACGGTTATTACGCCGTCCGTCAGTTTCAAATCTATGTACACCGTGCCGGGCGAGTCCTCATAGCCATGTATTATGGCGTTCGTCACAGCTTCGGAAACGGCTGTCTTAATGTCTATTACATCGCTGACAAGCGGGTCAAGCTCTGAGACGAACGCGGCCACGGCCAACCGCGCGAAACTCTCGTTGCGCGACTTCGCGTCCATCTCTATCCTCACTCTGTTTTCGACCTTGTTTTCAGTTATTTCACCCATTTTACCCGACCCCCTTTTTTTAAATTGTCAGCGGGCTCTTCGTCGCTTATTTTTATAATCTTGTGCAACCCCGACATTTCAAAAATGCGAAAAACTTCTTTGCTTACGCCGAACGCGTAAACGCTTCCGCCGTATTCGACGGCTTTTTTATAGCGTCCTATCAACATGCCTATGCCTGAACTATCCATAAATGTCACGCCGGTAAAATCAAAGATGATGTTTTTAGCGTTTATACGTCCATATTCCTTCTCTATGCTCGTCTTGAACTCGTCGGCGGTATGATGGTCGATCTCTCCTTCAATACGCGCGATAAGGCTTCTTCCATCGCGTCCGAAACTGATCATAAACAAATTCCTCCTCATAGCCATGGCGCTTGTCTTAATAATAGGCGTGGGATTGTAAAAATTCAATAATTTTATGTCGTCTGGAATCAAAAACCGCAATCAAAAAACCGATGTTTTTCGATGTTTTTATGCAATAAACGCCGCAACCCATGAATTATTGCGTCATAAAACACGGATTTATAAATATTTATTTCAATTAATGGTCTTTATCGCCGAAAAACATCGAAATATTGTTGATTTTTTCGCTTGCTTAAATACATTAATTGTAATATAATTTCCAATAAATGGTTTACTAATCAAATTATAGCGGAATTAGCTCCCTCAAACATTCGTTTTTGACGAAAATAGTATGGCTAATGGCTTATAAATCAGCCATTTTTAAGTTCTAACGAGGTTAAATTATTATTATAAACTGGAGGTATTCATTTTGGAGAAAACGAAAATTAAAGTGCTTTTGGCCGATGACAACAAGGATTTTTGTGATGTGGTGGCAAGCTATTTGGGTATGCTGGACGACATAGACGTGGTGGGCATATCTAACGACGGGTTGGACGCCTACGAAAAGATCAAACGCACGGCCCCCGACGTAGCTATAGTGGACGGAATTATGCCGAAACTTGACGGATTAGGATTGCTTGAAAAGCTTAAAAACGAAAACTTCGAGAAACCGCCCATATGCATAATGTTGTCGGCCATGACGCAGGAAAAGGTCACGCAACGCGCGCTTGATCTTGGAGCCATATACTATATAGCGAAGCCGTTTGACATGGAATCGCTAGTTTCCAGAATACGCCAGTTTAGAGAAAAAGGTAAAAACGGGCAGAGAACGGATATCAGGACATACAAAAACGTTTCGCCGGTCGATCTTGAAACGCGCGTAACCAATATTTTACACGAAATAGGCGTGCCGGCTCATATACGCGGCTATCACTACATGCGCGAAGCTATTATGATGGCCGTTGAGGATATTGACGTTTTAAACTATATAACTAAGGAGCTTTATCCGTCGGTAGCGAAAAAATGCAACACGACGCCCAGCCGCGTGGAACGCGCGATACGGCACGCCATAGAAGTCGCCTGGAGCAGGGGCAAGGTGGACGCTATCGACAGCATATTCGGCTATACGGTGAATAATCATAAAGGTAAGCCGACAAACAGCGAATTTATAGCGCTCATTGCGGACAGGCTTCGTCTGGAATTGAAGGCGAGCTGAAGGACGACAACGCTTGGAAGTTGAGACGCCCCATAAGAGTCTGTTCAAGCCAGGCCGCCGCTACGCTCCAAAACCCCGAGCGATATAGCGGCGGCCTGGCTTTGGGTTCCCTGAGTATTAGCGGGTTCCGTTAACGCGGCTGGGACGTGAAAAAGACCGTTCGGATGGTTATGGTTGAGACTAAGTTCGGTATTAGTTCCGGATTTCAGGCGGTTTAATTTTCGCTTATTCGCCCTTCTCCATCCGCGCTTTTATTAAAGCTTCAATATCAGTTCCTCGTGTTCCGCGTTTCAACGGGCCGCGCAAGCTAAGAGCCTGTTTGAAATCTCAAATTCGCCCCTTTTTGGCTTATTAGACCTGTCCATAAACCTGACCGGCGTTCGCGTTTTCACGTTTGGCAAAAAATAAGCGCAAAAAAATCCGTCAAAAGCGAGATTGAACAGGCTCTGACACAAGCGCGTTTTTCAGCGAACGGGCAATTCCGCGTCCGCTCATTCGTATAAAAAATCCTTTCTTTTTGTGATACTCATGGCATTTTTAAGCCAGTTACTTTCTGTTGACCCTGTGTCTAAAGCGTGGTATACTGTCTAAAAGAGAAGTATATTTTTTTACGTTTCATTTGGGTTAGACATACGGTCGTTAGGAATGGCTAAATGGGCGATAGATTAAATTTCCCTGGTTTAGCGTATAATAACTATGTGGGGAGAATTCGCAATGACTAAAACGACTGACGGGCTTGAAGCCGGGAATGTGGTAAAGGGCAAGGTAGTGAGGATAAGACCGTTTGGCGCGATTATATCGCTCGCTGAAGGTATGCAAGGTCTTGTACATATTTCTCATATTTCGGACGAGTACGTCCAGAATATAACCGACTACTTAAACAAAGGCGACATTGTCGATGTAAAAGTGTTGTCCGCGGACGTCCCGTCCGGCAAAATATCGCTTTCGCTGAAAGACGCGAAGATAGCCGCCGAAACGCGGGAAGACGCCGATGAGCGCCGCGAAACGCCGGAAGAGCGAACCGAGGATTTTGAAGATAAATTTAAAAAGTGGCTGAAAATCTCTAATGAAAAGCAAGCCGGACTTAATAAGCGCAATAAAAGAAAATGACGTTAGAGACGCTTTCGCAGTATATCATATCTTGATAATTTCTCATCAAGCTTAAACCTCGCGAGTTGTTTAGCGCGTGGCGCGCTTTCGATAGGCGTCCCTTCATCATCGCTCATTTCCGTCAGCGTATGCGTGACCACAGAACCGTTCGCGCGTAAAAATTCAACCTTATCGCCTATGCAAAACTTGCCTCGTTGTTCAATTACAACTGTTTTAGCGCGCTCGTCGTAGCTTTGCACTACGCCTAAGAAAGCGTACGCTCGGTCGCGCTTTTCATACGCGTAGTCTTGACGCGACGGCGTTTTTACAGCGAACCCGTCCGTAAAGCCGCGGTCCGCGATCTTCATCAGCTCGTTCATGTAAATGTCTTTGTTTCTTTCATAAACGGCGGCGTCCGTAAAGTAGTCGTCTATGGCGCGGCGATACGCCGCCACTGTCGTCGCCACATAATGCGGGCTTTTCACGCGTCCCTCTATTTTAAGGCTGGACACGCCGGCGCGAATAAGTTCGGGAACGCGCCGTATAAGACACAGATCCTTTGAACTCATCACATACGCGCCTCGTTCGTCTTCTTCGATTGGCATTTTTTCCAGCGGACGGCTTTTTTCCACAACGGCGTATTCCCACCGGCACGCGTGTGAGCAATTGCCGGCGTTAGCGTCGCGTCCCGTCATGTACGAACTCAAAAAGCATCTTCCGGAATACGCGACGCACATGGCGCCGTGCGCGAACGCCTCAATTTCAAGCGAAGGCGGCAAATGGACGCGCATATTCCGGATGTCGGCGAAAGACAGCTCACGAGCGGCGACGACGCGTTTCGCGCCTATATTTCGCCAAAACAGCGCTGAACGCCAGTTGGTAACGTTTGCCTGGACGCTTACGTGGACGTCAATCCCCATTTCGAGCGCAAGAGATATTACGGCCGGGTCGGACGCTATTACCGCGTTCACGCCTATTTCTCGAAGCGTTTTAAAATATTCGGTCATATCATAAAAATCATCGTCGCGAGCGAATACGTTTGCGGCCACATATACCTTCACGCCGCGTTTTTTCGCATACGCGACGCCTTCCTCAAGCTCATCCGGGTTAAAGTTTTTGGCGCGCGCGCGCAGACCGAACTTAAGTCCGCCTACATAAACCGCGTCCGCGCCGAAATGAGCCGCCGTCTTCAATTTTTCCAAATCGCCGGCCGGGGCGAGCAGTTCAGGTTTTTTAATGATAATTCGTCTCCGATTCTCGATTTTTTTAGGTTCGAAGCGGCAAGCCGTTTTAGCCAAGCCGTTGACGTCAATCAGCCTTCGTTTCTTCTTCTTCGTTTTCCAACTCTTCCTTTGTTTTTACGAAACGTATGGTTTTGGCTTTAAAGTCGGATTTCATATAGAGATATTCCGCGCTCTCATCGGGATAAAGCGCGGCCTTTAAACTTGCCTCCCCAGGGTTGCAGATCGGCCCTTTAGGCAACCCTGGATATAGAAACGTATTATACGGCGAGTCGTCGGACAACTCGTCCTTAAGCATATCCGCGCGTTTATCGCTGAAATAGCTCACGGTTGAGGGCATTTCAAGCGGCATGCCTTTTTTTAGCCTGTTATGAATGACCGCGGAGATCTTGGCCCGTAATTCAGCCGTCTTTTCTTCCGTCTCTTGAGCCAACGTCTCTTTTTCTATTATCGACGCTATAATTATTGAATCATCCACGGACAACCCTATTTCTTCGGCGCGACGCGCGCGTTCAACGTCATAAATGACCTCAAAACGGTCGAGCATTTTGCGTATGACGCTTTGCGCGCCGCCTTTCGGAGACACAAAGTACGTATCGGGAAACAAATATCCTTCTAAACGATTCTCTCTCTTCGGCGTTTTCTCCAAAAACGCGTAGTTATATTCGCTCTCAAGGGCTTCTCTAAATTCTTCTTCCGACACAACGCCTTTTTCAGCGAGATAACTTGTCATATTCGCGATGGAATACCCTTCCAGCATAATGATTTTAATGTCCGCGTCGGCGTTTTTCTCCGGCCTTAAAGCCGCGAGGATTTCGTTATCGTCCATGTTGGCGTTAACTGTGTAAGAGCCCTCAGGGAAAACGTCGCCGTAGCCTTTAATATAACAGTCTATTTTAAAAATCAATTCGTTGTCTATCACGCCTTTTTCATGCAGCATAGAGGCGACTTCGCCGATAGTGGCGCTCGAGTCAAGCTCTATCTTCACTTCGCGCGATGGTTTTTCACGTGTCATTGAGCCGCCGACGCTTTTGCCGTAATTAAAGCCGTAAACGCCGGCCGAATAAGCGAAAAACAGCGTCAAGGACGTGATAAGAACGCTTATAAGCCCGCCCGTCACGAGCAGTGACCACCGTATAATGGAATTTTCTCGCAAAGCGCGTCACATCCCTTCGATCGCCACGCGATCGCGTTCGACAGAACCGCCGAAAAGAACCTTTTTTAAGTAACGACCCGTGTATGATTTTTCGTTGGCCGCGACTTGTTCCGGCGTTCCGACCGCTACGATCTCGCCGCCTTTATCTCCGCCTTCCGGGCCAAGATCTATTATATAGTCGGCGGTTTTTATAACGTCTAAATTGTGTTCTATAACGACGACGGTGTTTCCTCCCTCAGTAAGCGAACGCAATATTTTTACAAGCTTATGGGTATCGGCCGCGTGAAGACCTGTAGTAGGTTCATCCAACACATATATTGTCCTGCCCGTATCGCGCTTAGATAGCTCCGTCGCAAGCTTCACCCTTTGCGCCTCGCCGCCGGAAAGCGTCGTGGACGACTGCCCCAGCTTCACGTAAGAAAGCCCCACGTCGTAAAGCGTCCGTATCTTGTCACGCAAACGCGGCAAATTCTCAAAAAACTTCAGCGCTTCCTCTATAGTCATGTCCAAAACGTCCGCTATAGTCTTGCCCTTATATCTTACTTCAAGCGTCTCGCGATTGTATCGTTTGCCTTTGCATACGTCGCACGGCACATATATGTCCGACAAAAAATGCATTTCTATCTTTATTATGCCGTCGCCGGAGCAAGCCTCGCACCGGCCGCCTTTCACGTTGAAGCTGAATCGGCCTCTCTGATAGCCGCGTATCTTCGCCTCCGGCGTCTGTGAAAACACATCGCGTATAATTTCGAAAACCCCAGTGTAAGTCGCCGGATTGGAACGCGGCGTCCGTCCTATGGGCGACTGATCTATGTTTATTATCTTGTCCAGTTTATCCATTCCTAATATATCCGCGTGCTTGCCAGGCTTCAGTTTCGCGCGGTTCAAGTCTCTGGCGAGTCTTTTGTATAATATTTGATTTACGAGCGACGACTTTCCGGAACCTGAAACGCCCGTAACGCACGTAAAAAGACCGAGCGGCACAGTTACGTTTATATTTTTAAGGTTGTTTTCCGCCGCTTTTTTAATCACCAGCTTATCCTTGCCGGGTTTTTTGCGTTTTTCGGGAATCTCAACGCCCAAACGCCCGCTTAGATACGCGCCGGTTATGGATTTTTCGCACAGCGGCAAATATTCCGGCGCGCCCGCGAAAATGACCTCCCCGCCGCGTGAACCCGCGCCCGGCCCTATGTCAACGATGAAATCCGACTCCATCATGGTGTCGGAATCGTGCTCCACGACTATCAGCGTGTTTCCTATGTCGCGCAGTCGTTTCAGCGTATTAAGCAGTTTGTCGTTGTCGCGCTGGTGCAGGCCTATGCTTGGCTCGTCCAATATATAAACGACGCCGACCAGCCCGGAACCTATTTGCGTCGCCAGTCGTATTCTCTGCGCCTCGCCGCCGGAAAGCGTAGACGCGGAACGCGAAAGCGTAAGGTATTCCAGGCCGACGTCTATTAAAAAGCCCATACGAGCGCGAATTTCACGCAATATCTGCTCAGCGACTATCGACTGCGTCTCCGTCAGCTCCAAGTTATTAAAAAACTCCAACGCGACGGCCAGAGGTTCCTCGGTTATGTCCGATATGCCTCGTCCTCCTATCGTAACCGCCAGAATCGCCGGTTTAAGCCTTTTGCCCTTACACGCCGGACACTGAATGTTCGTCATAAGGCTTTCATATTCCATACGCGCGGCTTCCGACGCCGTTTCGCGGTAGCGTCTCTCGAGATTGTTCACAAGCCCTTCAAACCGCCACGAATACGTTTTCATCTCGTCGCCGCTCATATAGCTGATCTTTAGCTTTTTGCCGCCCGTTCCGTACATTATAGCGTTTTTTACATTTTCAGGTAAATCTTTATACGGCGTATCCGTATCAAAGTCGTATTCTTCCGCCATCGCTCTAAAGAGCGAACTTGAAACGCTGGCGCCGTTCGAGACGTTATTCCAGCCGGGCGCGCGCACCGCTCCTTCGCTCAAGCTTAAATTAGCGTTAGGCACTATAATGTCAGGGTCTATAATCATTTTACAGCCAAGACCGGAACAGTCTGGACAAGCCCCGGCGGGATTGTTGAACGAAAACATCCTCGGCTCAATAGCCTCCAAGCTTACATCGCAATCCGGGCATGAGAAGTTTTGTGAAAACATATGTTCGCCGTCCGCGCCGGCGTCCAGCGTTATAAGCCCGCCAGACAGCGCCGCCGCCGTCTCGGCGGACTCGGCGATCCGTTTTTGAACGCCTTCTTTTATTACAATCCTGTCCACCACAATCTCTATCGAATGTTTCTTGTTTTTGTCAAGCTCAATAGTTTCAGTCAGATCATAAACGCTGCCGTCCACTCTTACGCGGGCATAACCGCTTTTGCGAGCGTCATCAAGCAATTTGGCGTGTTCGCCTTTGCGCCCGCGCACGACTGGCGCGAGCATTCGCACGCGCGCGCCGGCTGGCAGCGTCATGATTTGGTCCACGATTTGGTCCACGGTTCGCTTCCGGATCTCTTTGCCGCATTTGGGACAGTGAGGCGTTCCGACGCGCGCGAAAAGAAGCCTCAAATAGTCGTAAATTTCCGTTACCGTGCCGACTGTTGAGCGCGGATTATGATTCGTCGATTTTTGGTCAATGGATATGGCGGGGGACAGACCCTCTATAAAATCCACGTCCGGCTTTTCCATCTGGCCCAAAAATTGGCGAGCGTACGACGAAATGGATTCCATATAACGTCTCTGGCCTTCCGCGTATATTGTGTCAAACGCCAAAGATGACTTGCCGGAACCGCTTAAGCCCGTAAATACAATAAATTTGTCACGCGGTATCTCTAAATCTATATTTTTAAGGTTGTTTTCCCGCGCGCCTTTTATAATGATTTTATCAAAAGACATTTTTCC
>JAISER010000063.1 GCA_031263985.1 Clostridiales bacterium
AATATAACCCAATTGAGAAATTTTGGGCATGGCTTAAACGCGAGCTCAGGAAAGATTTATCCTATTTCGATAGTTTTGATGATTGTTTGCGTTACTGTTTTAATAGCATTTAACTATAAGCGGCAGACCTGTACTGAAACCTAAATCCGCTCGTAAATCCGTCGAAGCCAGGTTCCGGGACAGGTCTATTTTCCACCACGCTTTATCAGCGCTCTTTGCGTATATTCTTCGAATACGCGGCGTTCGCGCTTCCGCGTTTGGCTAAAAATCATCACAAAAAATCCGCTAAAAGCGAGATCTTAAGCAGGCTCTAAGAGCGGCGACAGAGAGGATAACGCGCCCTAGCCGATGTCAAGCGAATATGACAAATATTGTAAAATAAATATATTTATTACTTTTCACAGCGCCGTCCCCTTTTTTGGCGCAAATAAAGACGACATATCAACGCCTTCTAATTCAAGCAGTTTCGTTTTCGTAGCGACGCCCCCCGCATACCCTGTCAAGCTTCCGCTCGAGCCTACAACCCGATGACAAGGGATAATAATGGATATGGGGTTATGCCCGACCGCTCCGCCCACCGCCTGACTTGACATGCTTTCCTTATTCATCTTCGCCGCCATTTTTTTAGCGATAGCGCCATAGGTGATCACTTCACCGTAGGGTATTTCACATAAAATATTCCATACCCCTTGACGAAACCGGCCGCCAATAGGAGCCAGCCGCAATTCAGAAATATCGGGCCTTTCATCCGCAAAATATCCGCCCAGCCATTTTTTCGCGGCGTCAAATATCGGTATGTCGCCGTTTTCTGTCATGGCTTCAGGAATGGCGTCACTATGGTATTTTTGTCCCTCAATCCACAAACCAACGAGGTTGTCGCCGTCGCTGTCACATGCGAGCGTAATTATCCCTACGGGTGACGAGTATGTCGTCGAATAATACATTCTTCCACCTCTTTATTTTTCAGTCCTTTAATTTTAGACGTACGGATTTATCGCGCTTTCGGGGTTTACCATAAGATATTTTCCCTCGCGCCATACCTCCGTTTAATAATCCCGCCACAAGTGATATGTCGCCGTTTACGGTTTTCCGCGCCATTTTCAGCGAACGACGGGCTCAGTCGAAAACGATTCCGGCGCTACCCGAAAATTCGGATTAAAGACCGCTTACTCAGCTTTCTAAAAACCGCCCGGTAGCGCCGCGATATAGGCGATATCCTCCGCTCAGATTGTACGCGTCAAATCCGTTTTGAGACAAAATCCTGGCGGCAATGTAACTGCGCGTCCCGCTATGGCAATAAATATACGCGGGCTTTGTCTTGTCAAGCTCCTCAACGTGATCCCTCAAGCTGTCCAAAGGGATATTCACGAACCCTTCGATGCCGCCGTCCGCGGCCTCCGACGCGGTTCGCACATCCAGCAAATTCACGCTGCCGTCTCTCGGCAAACCGTCCGCGTCATGCCAATGAAACTGCTTAACGCGCCCTTCAAGGAGATTCTCTATAACGTATCCAGCTATGTTTACGGGATCCTTCGCCGATGAATAGGGCGGCGCGTAGCATAACTCCAGCCACGTCAGATCGTAAGCGGTCATACCCGCCCTTATGGCTATGGCGAACGCGTCGCAGCGTTTGTCTACGCCGTCAAAACCCACGATTTGCGCTCCCAGTATCTTACCTCCGTCGCGCTCATAGATTACCTTTATTGACATCTCCGCGCCGCCTGGATAATATCCGGCGTGGGACGGAAGCCATAAAAACGCCTTGTCATAATTCAGTCCCAACCGCTTGGCGGTTTTTTCGTTTACGCCCGTCGCAGCGGCCGTCATATCAAACGCTTTTAATATCACGGAGCCTTGCGAGCCATCGTATTCGGACGGAACGCCGCATATATTGTCGGCCGCCACGCGCGCCTGCTTGTTGGCGGGCGAAGCCAGCGGAATCAAACTTTTTATCCCTGTCACAAAATCAGTCGTCTCCACGGCGTCTCCCACGGCGTAAATATGCTCGTCTGAGGCGCGCATATGTCTGTCCGTCACAATTCCCCCGCGCTCATTTATGTCCAGGCCGGCGTCGCGCGCCAGTTTACTGTCAGGCGTCACGCCTACGGCGAGAATCATCAAATCGGCGTCCAATCGCTCGTCTCGCAAATGCGCCCGCAGGCCGCCGGCTCGTTCGGAAACCTTGCGTATTTCATTATTTAGATATAGCCGGACGTCATTTTGCTCGAGATGGCGATGGATGTCGCAGGCCATATCGTAATCCAGCGACGCGAGAACTTGACCAGATAACTCGACTATGCTCACGCTTAGCCCGGCGCGCCGCAGATTTTCCGCCATTTCGACGCCGATATTCCCTCCGCCCGCAATCACCGCGCTTTTAGGCTGATTGCGTTGAATATGCGCTTTAATCCGATCCGCGTCCTCAATGCTTCGCAGCGTAAATACGCCGGGAAGATCAAAGCCTTCGACCGGCGGCCTAACAGGCGCCCCTCCGGGAGAAAGAATGAGCTTGTCATAACTTTCCGTATATTCCTCACCTGTCAGCGTATGTTTAACGGAGACCGTTTTCGCCGCGCGCTCAATTGAAATAACCTCCGCGTTTACCCTGACGTCAACGTTAAACCGTCTTCGAAAGCTCTCTGGCGTCTGCAAAAGCAACTTGCCGCGCTCGGCGATCCGGCCGCCGATGTAATATGGCAACCCACAGTTGGCGAAGGAAATATACCCGCCTCTTTCAAATAGAACAATCTCCGCGCTTTCGTCTAACCTGCGCAGACGCGCCGCCGCCGTCGCTCCTCCGGCGACCCCTCCGACAATTATCGTCTTGTTCATCGCGTATTCTCCTTTTCATTAGCAATAATACCGTTTAAGGCCGCGGGCCGCTTCCGCCATACTTTGTCAACGCTCTTCACGCGCATTCTTCGAATGCGCGGCGTTCGCGCTTTCGCGTTTCTCTAAGATATTTATGAATATACCATACTAATCCGCCGCTCGTTCGTCAACCGTCTTTTTAAGTTTCTTCGTTCATCTCGTTCGCTTCGCTGAAACGTCGAAAAAATATATTTTGTCAGCCGCGAAATATTCGCGAAAATGTATGGTTCCAAACAACCTTTAAGGATCTTTTTAAGTCTTTTAACAACGGAGCGAAACGGAATTCTTGGCGAAAGCTTTTTCGGTAATAAATTTCCTCCAAAAAATCAAAGAATTTTCTAAAAATTTCTTCTTCGGTGAAATCCCGCATGAAACCGCGACTCTTCAACGCGCGTTAAAAAGTATTGAATGTTTTAAACCCCGGCGCTATAATATTAAAACGTCATACGCTCCCTTGGCATAATTTTCTTGCGCCGGGGGAGCGTGTATGTATTCGCGCTCGAAAAAATGAGGGCGGCGTTTTTTTTGGAAAACCGCGATTTAACGCCGAATTCAGTCTAAACGCGTATTTCAGAGACCGGAGGGTGGTTTTGACGGACAATATAATTGAGACGCTTGTGCAAATTGATGAACGCGCTCGCTCTATAACGGACAACGCGGAGAAAGAAAGAATCAAGCTCGCGGAAAAAATGGAAACGGATATGCGGAAAATTCGCGCTTCTATAGAACATGACTCCAACGCCAAAATCAAAAAACTGCACGACCTGTCGCGAGAAGAAACGAAACGCAAGAAGGACGACATAGAATCCTCGACCCGCGAAAAAATAGCCGGTATGCGCAAGTTTTTCGAAGAAAACCATAAAAAATGGGAAAATGAGATTTTTAATCATATTATCGGTCGGTGACAGCTTATGAATTACAGCGGCGTAAACGCTAAGGTTAAAACTATGGTCGGTCATCTTATTTCCCACAGGGAATACGCCGGCCTGTGTGAGATTAAAAGCGTAGGCGACCTTGGAATGAGCCTGAAAAACAGGATAGGGTATCGACACGCGCTTGGCGCTATTTCGGAGGAAGAGATGCGGCGTTCTCCCGTCGAGCGAAAGATAGGCGTATCTTTGAGAAACGATATAGTAAGAACATACTCGTTTGTAAACGACAACAATATAAAAAAGTTTTTGAAGTGCGTGTGTATGAAGAACGAGATAAGAATCGTGCAGCTTTTGCTTGGAATGGCGTATGACGAACGTGACATAGCGTATTCCATGTCTGAGATAAGCGATTTTCTAACGTATGACGGCGTGAACGCGAAGAGAATAGCCGACGCCCGAGGCGTGAAAGAACTTATAGACGCGTTGGAAGGAACCCCGTATCACAAAACGCTTTTAGCCGTATATAACGAAAATTCCACCTTGTTCGAGCTAGAAACTCAGCTTGATCTTTTTTATTATCTCAGGCTCGCGAAAGCGCGCGATATGTTTTTAGACAAAACGAACCGCGAAGTTGTCCACAAACTAAAAGGCGCGGAAGCGGATCTTAGAAATTTGATTTGGATATACAGAATTAAAAAAAGCTATGGCATGGCGCCGTCTATGATATACGCTCATATCATACCCTACCATTATAAAATCAAACGAGAGCGAATGAGCCGTCTAATAGAAGCGTCCGGCGTTGACGAGCTTCGTGAGGAAATACGCGGCACGCCTTACGCGGGGTTTCCCGAAAGCGACCGGCCTGAAGCGGATTTATTCCGACGCATGGCGAAGCTGTACGCGTCGACGGCTATAATGCGCCCCGACTCGCTGGCGGCGACGCTTAGGTATATATTCCTGAAAGAAACGGAACTGAATAACCTCATATCCGTGGTGGAAGGCGTGCGGTACGGCCTTGAGCCGGCGGAGATCATGAAGTATGTCATGGACGGCGGGGAGGAGCGCGGGCTTGGTTGAAAAAATGAGATATGTCAACATAATGGGCGCGATGAGCGACTTTGACAGAGTAGTTGAGACATACGTCGCCCGTTATGAAATTCAGCTCGAATACGCGTCTAAAGAACTCGCGCGGACAAAGGGCGTTTTCGCCATAAACGTTCCTAATCCCTACGCGGACGCTCTTAAAAAGGCGGAAAAGCTTCAAGATGATATAGATCAGCTCGTTACGGTTGAAATGGACATTGAACGCGCGATAGACATTATCGAACGCGCTTACGCGTATTCTCAAAGCAAAGACGGGGAAATACGCGACAAAGAGAGCCGCGTAGCCGTATACTCTCAATTTTTGAATGACTTCGAGCATTTCAAGTCATTAAGCTGCGACATCGAGGATTTGGCGTCCATGCGGTTTATAAAATACCGATTCGGGCGTATGCCGAAAGGCAGCTACAAGCAGTTTCAGACGTTCTTATTCTCTAACTCAAACCTGATATTCGTAGTAAGCAAACAGACGGAGGAATACTTTTACGGAATATGCTTCATAACTGAACGCGCCATACAAGAAGTAGAGTCGCTGTTGTCGGCGTTTCACTTTGAACGCGTATATTTGCCTTTCGAGCTTGACGGTCAGCCGCTTAAAGGGCAAATGTTCAAAGCGTATCAGATGTGCGCCCAAAAACTAGCCGATATAACCGCGGAATTGCGCGCCGCGTTAGCGGACGAGATAGCGGGCGCGGGCATAACGGAGCTTGAGCTGGCGTCCGCGTACAAAAAAATCAAAGAAAAACGCTTTTATTTCGATATGAGAAAATACGCGGCGCGTACAAGTAAGGACTTTTATATACTGGTCGGCTGGATGCCGGAAGGCGCCGCCCGCGCGCTTGAGAAAGAGCTTGAAAACGATCCGCTCGCGGCTTTTGTCACCGAACATGTAAACGAGGCGCAGACGGGCCAGCCGCCCACTAAGCTGAAAAACCCCTGGCCTATAAAGCCGTTCGAATTTTTTGTGAAAATGTACGGGCTCCCGTCCTACAACGAAATCGATCCGACGCCGTTCGTCGCGCTCACATATACGCTTCTGTTCGGCATTATGTTCGGCGATGTGGGGCAAGGAGCCGTTATCTCCATTTTCGGCTTAATCCTTTACACGCGCAAAAACATACAACTGGGCGCCGTGTTATCCGTCATAGGGCTTTCGAGCGCGTTTTTCGGGTTCATGTACGGCAGCGTTTTCGGTCTTGATGGAGTTTTCCGGCCCATGCTCATAAAACCAGCCGAAGATATAAATTCCATGCTTATCGTATCTGTGGCGATAGGCGGGCTTTTGATTCTAATCTCAATGACCATGAACCTTGTCAACTCCATAAGAAAAAGAGATATTGGCAAGTTTCTGGTAAGCCAAAACGGCGTGGCCGGCATAGTGTTCTACTGTTCGGTCATATATATGGCGCTTATGACGCTTGCGGGCAGCCGTTCTTACATCACGATCACATTGGTCGCCGCGGGCGTTTCTCTGTTGGCGCTGGCGTTTAAAGGACCGCTTGCCAAAAAGCTGTCCGGCGAACGCGAGATAATTCACGGCGGCGCGGCGCTATTTCTGTTCGAACTGGTTATCGAACTGTTCGAGACTCTTCTAAGCTATTTCACAAACACGATATCATTCGTGCGCGTCGGAGCGTTCGCGCTTAGCCACGCGGCTATAATGAGCGTCGTTATAATGCTGAGCGGAGCCGAAACCGGATCGATGAATCTGATAGGGCTGATAATCGGCAACTTGCTCGTGCTTTGCATAGAAGGTCTCGTCGTCGGCATACAGGCGCTGCGCCTTGACTTTTACGAGATATTCAGTCGATTTTATGAAGGCGGCGGACGCGCTATAACGCCTATTGAAAAGCCTTAGAACCGTGGGCGGCCGCCCACACCCGCCCGCTTTCTTGAAAGAAAGCGGGGCAAAGAACTTTCGCCGGAAACTTCGTTTCCGGGAAAACGCTGTTTCCGGCTTTGCCCGCTGGCTTTTTAGAAAACATCCCCTCGGCTTTTTCTCTCGAAACTTCGCTTCGCGAGGTTTTCGGCAAAAGCTTTTTGAAGGAGGTTTGGAGGGAACTTTTTCTTGATTCAGTCTTCAGTCGATTTTATGAAGGCGGCGGACGCGCTATAACGCCTATTGAAAAGCCTTAAAACCGTGGGCAGCCGCCCACACCCGCCCGCTTTCTTGAAAGAAAGCGGGGCAAAGAACTTTCGCCGGAAACTTCGTTTCCGGGAAAACGCGGTCTCCGTCTTTGCCCGCTGGTTTTTTAGAAAACATCCCCTCGGCTTTTTTTCTCGAAAACTTCGCTTCGCGAGATTTTCGGCAAAAGCTTTTTGAAGGAGGTCTGGAGGGAACTTTTTCTCGAAAAAGTTCCCTCCAGAAGAAATCTCTAAAGGAATCATATGTACAAAAACTTCCGCCCGCGACCACTGACTTTTTGGAAAACCTCTCACGGTTTTTTCTCAAAAACTTCGCTTCGCGAAGTTTTTGGACGGAAGCTTTTTGAAGGAGGTTTGGAGGGAACTTTTTCTCGAAAAAGTTCCCTCCAAAAGAAACCTCTAAAAGATGATATTAAATAATATATTTATAATATATTTTATGATATATGGAGGATTTCGTATATGATTCAAAACATTATATTTCTTGTTTTGTTTCTCACCATAGCGTTGCCGATAGGAATATTTTTCATTACGGAATTCGGCTCGCGCGCAAAGCGCTTTAAATTTACGCTGCTTATGAACATCGCGTCATTTTTTGGCGTCCTTCTTTTTGCGACAGTATTCTTGTTTTCCGGCGCGGCTTTCGCCGAAACGGCTTCATCATCCACCGATCTTACCGACCAGGGGCTTAAATTCATTGCGGCCGCCCTGTCAACGGGCTTCGCTACAATCGGCGCTGGCGTAGCGACCGGTTCAGCCGCTTCCGCGGCGCTCGGCGCCCTTTCGGAAAACGATTCCATAATGGGACGCGCGCTTATATTCGTCGCGCTGTCTGAAGGCATAGCTATATACGGGCTTCTTGTGTCGTTTATGATACTGAATAAATAAGGCGGCGAGAAAACGGCGATGAAAATTTACGCGATTTGCGATAATACCGATACGCGAACCGGTTTAAGGCTCGCTGGCATAGACGGCGCTTTAGCGCGTGGAACGGAAGAGCTTAAAGAACTGTTTGACGCGGTCTTAAACGACAAAGACATAGGCATATTGCTGATAACGGAAAAACTGGCGCGCCTTATGCCCGAAACTATAAATGACATAAAATTAGGGCGCCGTGAGCCGCTTATCGTGGAAATCCCCGACGGACACGGCTCCGGTCGAAGACCTGATTTTATAACCGCCTATATACGCGAAGCCATAGGAGTAAATATATAAGGATGTGAAAAATGAACGTCGCGGATAAATTAAATATTTTTACGCAAGCGGTAATGAATGAAGCGACCATAAGACGCAATGAAAAGCTGAGCGGCGCGGAAGAGGAATTAAAACTGTCATACGCGGAAGAGAAAAAAAGGCTCCGTTTGAATGAGGAGCTGCGCTTGAAAAATGAACGCTCACAAATTGAATACAGAGAAAATAGTGAAATTATAACCGCTTCGCGGGAAGCCAAGAAAACGCTTATCGCAGAACGCGCGGCGCTTATCGGGAATATCGGCGGCAACGTGGTTAAGAAACTTTCGGACTTTTCCGCGTCGCCGCATTATACGGAGCATATGATGAAAAACATTAAAAAATGCATCGAAGAATACGGGAATATAGAAGTGACGCTGTCGCGTAAAGACGAAAACCTCGCTAAAGACGTGGAAGCTTTAACAGGCGCCGCGCCTAAGTTCTACGACGCTGATTATATCGGCGGGTTTACCGCGCTTGTTAAAAGCAAAAACGTTATTATTGACAATACGTTCAGGAGGTCGCTTTATGAACGCATGGAAGATTTTAATCCGTTTAAAATAATATGATCGCTTTCTCCGACCGATATTCGGAGAATATATAAGTAGGGCAGGTGAGCGTCGGCTCCATGAAAATAGGTAAAATTCACGGTATAAACGGCCCGATCATAACGGTCGTCGATTGCGACGGCTTTAAAATGTCAGAGATGGTGACTGTTTCGGAGGAGCATTTAATAGGCGAAGTTATATCGCTGAAAAAAGACTCCGTAATAGCGCAGGTGTTTGAGGACACGTCAGGGCTAAGGCCCGGAGAAAACGTATACGCGCGCGACATCCAGCTTTCAGTGACGCTGGCGCCAGGCATAGTCGGCGCCACCTTCGACGGCATCCAGCGTCCTTTGGAGATTATCAAAGAAAAGACGGGCGCCTTTATCTCGCGCGGAGTGACGGCTGACAGCGTGGATATGAATAAAAAGTGGCCGGTTAAGTTTCTCGTCAGCGCGGGAGCGCGCGTCGAAGGCGGCGGCGTTATCGCGCAAACGCCCGAAACGGAGTCCATTATGCACAGAATTATGACGCCCCCGAACGTGAGCGGCGTAATAATCAGCGGCTGCGAAGACGGTAACTACACGGTGACGGACGTTATCGCGACGGTTGAAGGCGGTGACGGAACGATAGCCGAAGTGACTATGGCGCAAAAATGGCCGATTCGCACGCCGCGTCCCGTAAAAAACAAACGAACCGCGCATAGACCGCTTATAACCGGGCAAAGGGTTATAGATACGCTGTTTCCGATAGCCAAAGGCGGCGCGGCGGCCATACCCGGCGGGTTCGGCACAGGAAAGACTATGACGCAGCATCAACTGGCGAAATGGTCCGACGCGGATTTGATAATATATATAGGCTGCGGGGAGCGCGGCAACGAAATGACGCAGGTCTTGGAGGACTTTTCAAAGCTCCATGATCCGCGTACGGGACGTCCGCTTATGGACAGGACGACGCTTATAGCGAACACGTCCAATATGCCGGTGGCCGCCAGGGAGGCAAGCGTCTATACTGGCGTGACTATAGCGGAGTACTACAGAGATATGGGCTATCATGTGGCTATTATGGCGGACTCGACGTCGCGATGGGCCGAAGCGCTGCGCGAGCTTTCCGGACGGTTGGAGGAGATGCCGGCGGAGGAAGGCTTTCCGGCGTATTTGGCGTCAAGACTGTCGTCGTTTTATGAAAGAGCCGGGTTCGCGGACACGTTGTCCGGCGGCGAAGGCTCGGTGACCATCATAGGCGCGGTCTCCCCGCAAGGCGGCGATTTTTCAGAACCTGTCACACAAAACACGAAGCGTTTCGTACGCTGTTTTTGGACGCTTGACAGATCGCTGGCGTACGCCAGGCATTTTCCCGCCATACAATGGCTTACCAGTTACAGCGAATACTTGGAAGACCTTGATCAGTGGTACGCAGCTAACGTGGGCGAGGAATTCGCGGCGCGGCGCGCAAGCGTGCTGAAGCTGCTTAACGAAGAAAACAAGCTTATGGAAATTGTCAGGCTCATAGGCGGCGACGTCCTGCCGGACATACAGAAGCTGACTCTGGAGATAGCGAGGGTTATACGGCTGGGATTCGTACAGCAAAACGCGTACCATGACTATGATACGTTTTCGCCGTTTTCCAAACAGCTTAAAATGATGGAGATAATTCTTTATTTGCATGATAAGTGTATGAAACTGGTAGACATGAACATACCCATGAGAGCGTTGCGAGGCGAAAAGATATTTGAGGAAATAATAGCTTTGAAGTACGACGTAAGCAATGATGAACCGGAAAAGATGGAGACATATTTTAGCGCGATAGACGCTTTTTACGACAAAGTATATTCAGAGAACGTATAGGGGCGCATATCATGGAATATCTAGGGTTAAATGAAATAAACGGCTCTCTCGTGACGCTGGAGGGCGTTGAAAATCCTGTCTATGAGGAGATCGTAAAGCTTAAGTCAAGGGGGCGCGCCGATAAGACGGGGCGCGTCGCGCGTATAGACGGCGACCGCGTGGTGATACAGGTTTTCCAAGGGACGGAAGACCTGTCGCTTAAAC
>JAISER010000068.1 GCA_031263985.1 Clostridiales bacterium
AAACAGGCTTTTAGCCGAGAGTTTTCTTTTCACAAAAAAGATCCTCTGGCGGGATAAAACTCCGCCGGGATCTTTTACAGGCTACATCTTTATAGGCGTTCTATCAAGTTTCCAAATATCCTCCGCATACTGTCCGATAGTCCTGTCGCTTGAAAATTCGCCGCTTTTCGCCACGTTCATAATAGCCGACTTATTCCATCGGTCTTTTTCCAAAAACGCGTCGTTCACGCGCAGATGAGCGGCGGCATAAGAGGCGAAGTCCTTAAGGACGAAATATTCGTCCGCGGGAGCTCCGCCATACCCGTTAAGCAGCGCGTCATACAGCTCTCTGAAGAGATCGGGTTGAGTCGGTGACAGAGACCCGTCTATAAGCGATGTCATAACCCTCTGTATCCTATGGTCAAGGTTGTAGACGTCCCACGGCGCGTATGACCGTTCGGCGCGCAACTTTTGCGCCTCGTCGGCGGTAAGGCCAAAAATGAATATGTTTTCGCAGCCGACTTCCTCCAATATCTCCACGTTGGCCCCATCCAGCGTCCCTATCGTAAGCGCGCCGTTAAGCATAAACTTCATGTTGCCAGTGCCGGACGCCTCTTTTCCGGCGGTCGAAATCTGTTCGCTTACGTCCGCCGCGGGTATCAGCTTTTCAGCCAGCGACACTCTGTAGTTTTCCATGAAAACGACTTTTATGCGGCCATCTATGGTTTTGTCGTTATTGACGAGCTCGGCCACGCTTGTAATGAGCTTTATTATAAGCTTCGCGCGGGCGTAGCTTGACGAGGCCTTAGCGCCGAAGATGAATGTGCGCGGCACGATATGCAAGCCAGGGTTAGTCTTAAGCCGGCAATACATATCGAGTATATGCAAAGCGTTAAGCGCTTGGCGCTTATATTCATGCAGTCGTTTTACCTGAATGTCGAATATTGACTCGGGATCGACAGATATCCCGGTCCGCGCGTTTATATATTCGGCCAGCTTGGCCTTGTTGTCCGCTTTCACCCTCGCGAACGCCTCGCGAAACGCGGCGTCGTCCGCGAAGGGCGCGATGTTTTCAAGCTGTTGCAGATCCGTTATCCACCCGTCGCCTATGGCGTCAGTTATAAGCCCGGCAAGACCGGGATTGCAATGTAAAAGCCAGCGGCGCTGCGTTATGCCGTTCGTCTTGTTATTGAACTTTTCGGGATAAATGTTATAAAAGTCAGCTAACTCATAATTTTTCAGAATTTCCGTATGGATCTTCGCCACGCCGTTTACGGAATGGCTTCCCACTATGGCAAGGTGCGCCATGCGCACTTGTCCGTCCGCGATTAGGGCCATGCGGCGTATTTTACCCGGATCGTCACCGAAGCGCTCGATAAGAAAAGCGCAAAACCGGCGGTTTATTTCATCCACGATCATGTATACGCGCGGCAAAAGACGGCTGAACAGCTCTATGGGCCACTTTTCGAGAGCTTCCGACATTATCGTATGGTTAGTGTAGGCGCATGTCTTTAAGGTTATGTCCCACGCGCTGTTCCAAGGCAGTCCGTACTCATCCACAAGCAGGCGCATAAGTTCGGCTATGGCCACGGTGGGATGCGTGTCGTTAAGCTGAAACTGCACTTTGTCCGGCAGCATGTTAAAATCGTCATGCATCCCGGAAAATCTGTTTAAAACGCGCTGAAGCGTCGCGGAGATAAAGAAGTACTGCTGTTTAAGGCGCAGTTCCTTACCGGCCATAAACTCGTCGGCCGGGTACAGCACTTCCGCCACGGTTCGGGCCAGCACCTGTTCCGACATGGCCTGCGAATAATCGCCCTTGTTAAACGACGCCAGGTCAAACGCGTTCTTAGCTTCCGCGTCCCATAGTCTAAGCGTGTTAACCGTGTTCGTCTTATATCCGGGGATAGGATAGTCATACGGCACGGCTATGACTGATTGATAATTTTCCAATTCGAACTTATAGTCGCCGTTAGCCTGGGCCATAGGCGCGACGTTCCCGCCGAACTTCACCTCAAGCGCGTACTCTTCGCGGCGCACGCCCCACATGTCGCCGTTTACAAGCCAATTGTCCGGAAATTCGACCTGATAGCCGTTTTCTATCTTTTGTTCGAATATTCCGTGGTGATATCTTATGCCGCAACCGTACGCCGGGTAGTCCAGCGTTGACATGGAGTCGAGGAAGCAAGCCGCGAGCCGACCGAGACCGCCGTTGCCAAGCCCGGGGTCGCGTTCCGCGTCTTCTATTAAATTATAGTCAAAACCCAAGTCGTTTATAACTTTTTCAATTATGTCGTATATGGCCAAATTGTGTACGGCGTTGCCTAAAAACCTGCCCATTAAAAATTCCATGGACAAATAATAGACTATTTTAGCGTCCTGACAAAAATAATGACTATGCGTAGCTATCCATTTGTCAGCGATAATATCTTTAACGGCCACCGCCAGCGCCTGGTAAGCCTGAAGATTGGACGCCGAGGAAATCGGCTTTCTAAACATTATTTTTACGTTTTCCTCAAGTCTTAGTTTAATGTCGTCTTCAGTAATTCCATATACCGAATTCATATGCATTCCTCCCTGATATCGGCTGTTTATCCGACAAGATGTCATGCGGCTCTCTCGCGTCGCGTGAAAGCCATAGCAGTAAGTATAACATATTAAATCATTGACGGAAGCTTTTTCAAAAAAAGTTTAGTTCAGTAACCGCGATCCGCGCCTCCCGTTTACAAAGAGCCTATTTAATATCTCCATTTCGCGGCTTTTCGGCTTATTAGACCTGTCCTGAAACCTAATTCCGGCATCCGCGCGGCGGATTTTCCACAATGCGGCGTCAGCGCAATCCTTGCCTTGCTAAAAATCCGCTCGTAAATCCGTCGAAGTCAAATTCCGGGACGGGTCTAATGAATAATATAGAGTTAGTTTCTATAAAGGCGCCGAGAAAAAACAATTTAAGAATCACTGTTATCTTGCCATAATTAAAAGAATTTTATCACAAGGAGACATGTTTTTGTCATTCAGACAAAAAGAGGAGATACTGAGTATATAATTATATGAAATAAATTATAGTGTATGGGAGCGATACGATGGGTTCCGGACGCAACGGAATTTTAATAGGCGTTATAGTCATATTGGTGGGAGTCATGGCGATTTCCGGCAATTTGCTGCGTTTGGACGCCGGCTATTTAACGTTAATGTGCGCTGGGTTCGCGTTGCTGTTATTGTATAAGACGAAAAAGAAAAGCTGGTCGCTTATAGTCGGCGGATACGCGCTTGTCTTTGGAATTCTGGGGCTTGCGTCAAAGTTGTCCGGAGTATCGGGCGGCGCGTTTTATATGATAGGCGTGGGCATGTTGTTTATCGTGCCGGCTATGATATACTTGATCTTATTTTGCGACAAAAACAAGCGAGCCCTTTTGGCGCCCGGCAGTTTCTTGCTTTGGATAGGCATGTATGTGTCATCCTTCGCGTTCGCGTGGTTCGCGAGATACGCGGCGCCGATGTCGCTTATATACGCTGGCTGCGCGTTTTTTACGGTATATTTGCTTGATGGCGCTTCGGAAAGGGAGAGCGCGCGCAACATAGGCGTTATTTTGGGCGTTTTGGGCGCGGCGTTTTTGGCCGCCGCGGCGCTGGGCATGAAATTGCCAGCGAGATGGCTCCGTTATTCCAGATGGGTTGTCGTATGCGCGGGGGTCGTTATTATATTAAAGGCGCTAAGAAGACGGTAACGCGGGAGGCGAGGTGCGTTTGGCAAGCGAAAAGGGAGTAACGCTGAAGGTGTCGGGCGGCGAGGCGGAGGTGGCTGTCAACCGCCGCGAAGCGTGCGCGAAATGCGGCGCGTGTTCAGTCGGAAAGGGCGATATGACGCTGACGGTTGTAAACGAGTGCGGCGCTGGCGTTGGCGATGAGGTAATTATAGAGATGAAAAGCTCGTTGTTGACAAAAGCCGTAATAATCATGTACGCGATGCCTCTCGCTCTTTTTATGGCCGGGATATTGGCGGGCTATGCGGGCGCGACGCTGATTGGGCTTTTACGTTACAGGGAGATCATAGCGTTTTGCGCAGGGGCGGTCAGTTTGGTCGGAGCCGGATCCATTATACGCTTGAATGAAAAGCGCGCGGACAGAAGCCGTTATACGCCTGTCGCGACGAAGATATTGAGACGTGATGGGGAGCCGCGGCGCTGAGCGCGATAGAAAACTCTGGGTCTGGCGAAGCGGCGATATGCCGGGCGTCAGGGATTACGTGATGGCGCTTAGCGGGTTTGGAGGATTATTATATGAACGCCGTAACGAGCGAGCGAATGTATGAAATTGAGCGCATCGCTATAGAAAAGTATGGAATTCCATCAATCATCCTGATGGAAAACGCCGCGGTTAACATAGCCGCGATATGCGCGCGCGCGCTTAAAAAATCCGGCGTAAGCGAGCCTAAAGTTATTATAGCGGCGGGGACGGGTAATAACGGCGGAGACGGAACCGCTATAGCCAGGCATCTGCTGCGAAGAGGAATAAACGCGCGGGTTATGCTTATCGGCGATATGCTCAAGGTTAAAGGTGACGCTCTCTTAAACCTTGAGATAGCGCGAAAATTTGGGATTGTGGAAAACGTAACCGAGCCGGACGAGCGAGTTCGCCGCGAAATCGCGTCAAGCGATTTGATAGTGGACGCGCTTTTCGGCATAGGAATGCGCGAAAAGGCGCGCGGCGCTTACGAGTATATGATAAAAGCCATAAACGACCGCGCCGGAAAAACGCTGTCCGTTGACATGCCGTCAGGCGTGAATGCGGATACGGGACAGGTGACGGGAGCGGCGGTACGGGCTGACATAACCGCCGCTTGCGGTTTCATGAAATTGGGGCTGGCGCTTTATCCGGGAGCGGAATACGCCGGCGACGTGGAGGTCGTTGACGTCGCCATTCCCCCGCAAGCGACCACGAACATGAACTTAACGAAAATTATTCAGGATGAGGACGCGGCGAATATTTTGCCGCGCCGCGTCGCGCGTTCGCATAAAGGGTCGCACGGACACGTTCACGTGTTCGCGGGATGCGACGAAATGCCTGGCGCCGCGGTCTTAACTTGCATGGGGGCGTACAGAGCGGGATGCGGTAAAGTTACGGCGTACGTGACGCGGACGGTCGCGGGCGTGATAAACGCTTGCGCGCCGGAAGTCATTACGAGGATAGTGTCCGGCAAGGACGGGCGCTATTGCCGTGAAAGCTATGAAAGCTCCGTGGTCCAAGCGGCGTTGGCCGCGGCGGATGAGGGTGACGTTATAGTAATGGGCCCAGGTATAGGCCGAAGTGACGACGTCTCGGACTTTGTGTTCGGATTACTTGAAAAAACTTCCGCGCCGATCATCCTGGACGCGGACGCGCTTTACGCGATAGCTAAAAACAAGGCCGCGCTTTACGGCAAGAACATAGCGGTTACGCCGCATTTCGGCGAGATGAGCCGCCTGACGGCTTTATCGACGGGTGAAATATCGGAAAACACTATGGCTGTCGCGAAAAACTTCGCTGAGGAATTTGGCGTAACGACGCTGTTAAAAGATTCCAGATCAATAATCGCCGCGCCTTCGGCGGAGACTTATATAAATGTTTCGGGAAATTCCGCGTTGGCTAAAGCGGGCGCCGGGGATGCGCTCTCTGGGTTAATAGCGGGTTTCGCCGCTCAAGGGTTAAGGCTTTCGGAAGCGGCCGCGCTTGGCGCGTATATCCACGGGAGAGCGGGGGAAAGCGCTTCGAAAGAGCTTTCACTGTTTGGCGTAAACGCGTCCGATGTTTTACGGCATGTCCCAATTGTAATGAATCGTCTGGCTCCGTAACAAACGTTTAAGCTAAGATTAAGATCTTGTTTGTCAGCCTGAAAATTTATTTTCCTCGACGCGCGCATTGGAAAGTTGAGCGCCGCATTGTTTTGTACGAAAACGGCGATTAAACGCTTAACTCACTCCGAAAGCTAGCTATACTCGCCCATAAACGATATATCTCAGGTCTGTCTAAGAAGCCAAACGTCAAAGGCAATGTCCTCGCGGCCTTCCTGAATGATTCCGCCTTGTTGGACGTTATGGCAAGTTTATGAAACGAACGTGACCTGAGATATTGAATGTCTTGACTCAAATATTTTCAATGTATATAATGACTATACTTAATTATAAATATATTTATTATGGAGGTAGGTTATGGAACTACAATGCGAAATCGCGGTTAACGCCGCAAAAGAAAAAATTTGGCCTTATTATGTTAATCCGGACTTGCGCTACATATGGGAAGGAGATTTGGAAAGTATCGTTTTCGACAGTGAAATTAAAACTGGCGCTACAGGAAGGATGAAGCTAAAAGAAATGCCTGAAATGCAGTTTACGCTGACCGAGGTTATCGAATGCGTCTCCTATTGCGATAAGACGGATGTTCCCGGAATG
>JAISER010000018.1 GCA_031263985.1 Clostridiales bacterium
ACTTGACTCATCGCGGTTCCTCCAGTTACGTTGTTGTCTCCAACTTCATTGTAACTGGTTTGGATCCCCGATGGGTCTTTTTTTTATGCCTTTGGGCAATTCATTTTACAACTTGCCGATTTTCTAAAAACGCGCGTCCGTTTTTACGGATATCACGGCGACGGCGCCGCGGCGATTACGGACGCCGCTTTTTCATCATTATATTGTAGACTTCGCTTTTAGAAACGCCTCTATCCCTCGCGGCGGCTTTGACCGCTTCTTTTCTGTCCATGCCTTTTTCAGCGTACATATCTACGTGCCGTTCAACGCTAACGCCTTCCCATCGGCTTATTTCGGCCTTTTTAAACTCGCTGGCGCTTAGCCCCTTCACGACTATGACGTATTCGCCTCGAGGGTCGTTCCGTTCATAATGTGCGACGGCTTCTTTGGCGGGAAGCCGCAAAACCTCTTCGTGAATTTTAGTTATTTCACGCGCGACGCAAATCATTCTGTCGCCGAAATGGTCCGATATATCTTTAAGCGTTCTCAACAGGCGATGCGGCGCCTCGTAAAAAACGACGGCTCTGCGCTGATTCTTCAGCTCGTCCAACGTTTTGGCGCGCTCTTTGTCATTTAGTGTCAGAAAGCCCTCAAAGATGAACCTGCCGCAGTCAAATCCGGAAAGCGCGATGGCTGTCGTTAGGGCGGTCGGCCCTGGGGCGGCCGTCACGCGTATGCCGTTTTCGTGGCAAGCGTTCGCTAAAAAGCCGCCCGGATCGGACACGCAGGGCATCCCGGCGTCGCTGACGAACGTCACGTTTTGGCCTGAAAGAAGCCTTTTAAGCAATGCGTCGCTCTTGCGCGCCTCGTTGTGTTCGTGACAGCTTTCAAGCCGGACGGCTATGTTAAAATGATTGAGCAGCCGGAGCGTCCGTCTAGTGTCTTCCGCCGCGACGATATCGGCCTCGGCGAGAGCTTTTAACGCGCGCGGCGACATGTCCTCCAGGTTGCCTATCGGCGTGCCGCAAATTGTGAAAACGCCGTTCATACGCCCTCCGTTTTTGTAGTTTGATTATCTCGCGGTTGTTCAAAGTACACTCTGTGCCACACGATAAAGATATAAATCGTCCATATCTTGCGGCTGTTATCCGCTCCGCCCGATTTGTGGCGGCGCAGCAGCTTCAGTATCTCGTCGCGGTTGAAATATTTATCCGCGGTTTCGCTCAAAAACGCGTCCTTGACGATGTTATAATACTTATCGGTTTTCAGCCATAAGCGTATGGGGACCGGAAACCCCAATTTCTTTTTGTCCGCTGTTTCGTTTGGCAAGACGTTCGCCGCGGCCAGACGAAACGCGTATTTGGTCCCGGTTTTGTTTACGCGATAATTAGAGGGGATTTTGGACGCGATTTTAAAGACTTCCATGTCCAAAAACGGCACGCGTATCTCAAGCGAGTTCGCCATGCTCATTTTGTCGGCTTTCAGTAAAATGTCGCCTATCATCCACAAGTTTATGTCGATATATTGCATTTTCGTAACGTCGTCAAGCGCGGCGGCTTTTTCGTAAAGCGGCCGCGTAATCTCAGCGGGGTCGAATCTTCCCGTCGGGTTTTTCAAAATTTTCCGGCGCTCGTTCATGGAAAAGATATTGGCGTTGCCTATAAATCGTTCCTCTACGGTTTTGCCGCCGCGTATGAAGAAATTTCTTCCTTTAAATTTGAACGGACACGCAGAGGCTAATCTTGCCAAAAACCTGCGAACCGGCGTCGGCAAAAGCGTTAGGATTTTAAGGTCAAGCGGCTCGCGGTATATGTTATAGCCGCCGAAAAGCTCGTCCGCGCCCTCGCCCGACATAGCCGCTTTGACATGCTCGCGCGCCGTCTTGCTTACGAAATAAAGCGCGACGGCTGACGGGTCGGCCAAAGGCTCGTCCATATAATACTGCACGTCGTCGATGGCCGCCCAATATTCCTCCGTCGTTATCGTTTTATCGTAATTTTCCGCTCCGATTTCGGACGAAAGCTTTTTGGCGAAGTCTATTTCGTTATACCGGTCATAATCAAAACCGACGGTAAAGGTTTTAGCCGAGGCGGTTCCGCCGGCGTCATTAACGCTGGCGTCATTGACGCTGGCGCCGCTGAGGCCGGCGGCCACATAGCTGGAATCGACGCCGCTGGACAAAAACGCGCCTATCTCTACGTCGCTTATCATGTGCGCCTTTATGGAATCCTGCAAAACGGACTCTATATCTGAAACGGTCTTGTCAAGCTTCGCGGCTTGCGGTTCAAACTCAGGCTCCCAATATCTTTTTATGGTTAGATCTTCATCCTTATAAATTAGATAATGCGCCGCGGGCAGCTTGTACACTCCCTTAAAAAACGTTTCATCCAGCACAGAGTATTGAAACGTCAAATAGTTTTCCAGCGCGGTTTCGTTAACTCGCCGTTCGAACCCCGGATATTCCAGTAAGCTTTTAATCTCCGACGCGAAAATCAGCGCTCCGTCCGCCGTTTTCGAGTAATAGACGGGTTTTACGCCGAAAAAATCGCGCGCTATGAAAACCGCGTCCGTTCGCTTATCGTAAATCAGAAACGCGAACATGCCGCGGAGCTTCGTGAGCATTTCCGCGCCTTCGTCCTCATACAAATGCAAAATAACTTCCGTATCCGTCTTGGTTGAGAAGACATGTCCTTTTTCCTCGAGATCGTTTCGCAGAGAAGCGTAATTATAGATCTCACCGTTGAAGACAATGAACATGTCGCCCGTTTCATTAAAAATAGGCTGATCGCCTGAATCGAGATCGATAAAACTCAACCGCCTGAAACCGACCGATATTTTTTCATCCGAATAAAAACCGGCTGAATCCGGTCCGCGGTGCGCTATCTTGTCAGACATAACCCGAGTGACGACGTCGCCGTTCGGCAAATACCCCGTAAAACCGCAAAAACCGCACATATGCCTCTTCCTTCTTTAACGCCGTAATATATCTAGATGTTCCAATTTTTCCCATAACAACGGTACGCCATACTATAGACCTGTCCTGAAATCTGACTCCGGCGTTTGCGCGGCGGATTTTCCACGATGCGGCGTCAGCGACATCCTTATGTACACGGCGGCTTTCGTTTCCTTGGCCTTGAGGGAAATCCGCTCGTGAATCCGTCGAAGTCAGGTTCCGGTGCAGGTCTTATGTAACGCGCGTCGCCGCGCGGACAATCTATAATTCACGCCGCTTTTTCCGCGCTCCCTTTCTTGGCTTTTTAACGGCCAATTTTACGCTTTTCCTTTTGACGCGCTTGTTGTCCTGACCGATTTTGTCCTCGGAAGGCCGCCTTACGACGGACAAAAGCGCGGCCGCTGTCGCCGCGCATATGACGGCCGCGTACGTTATCGCCGCGCGCGCGGCCGTTGGCGCTAAAACTCTCGCGCCAATGGAGTCGGGCAGAATTCCCGGCGAGGAAATATACGGCGGCGGCAATATGACTTCGGGCGCCTGCGCGTAAAACTTTACCGCGTCCATAAATTTGTCGCCCAAAAACGGAATGTAGACAATCGCCGCCGCCAGCGCCGCCGCGAACGCTAAGACAGCCGGAATAAGCTCTTCGACCAGAACGAGCGCCAGCAGTCTTCGGCGGTCGCTTTGAAAGTCCTCAGAAAATTCAAACCGGCGGTCCCTGAACGAAAAGAATAAAAACGCGAAAAGCCCGACAGCTAAAAGCGACGGCGCGAAAAATCGCGCTGAGTCAAAACGTTTCGCCGCGTTTAACACGTTTTCGGCCTCATTAATTTCCGGCCATTCTTCCCTTAGCTCAAAGAAACCGTCCACGCTTTCAAGGTTTAGCGCCGTTTCGACGGCTTTAGCCAAGTCGGCCCGGTCATTTACAAAAAACGACGCGCTGTCATATGACATGACGTCGGGATGGCCAATATAGCCGGACAACGCTTTGCATGTCGTGAGATCGGCGAAAAACCAGTTTTCCGCCATATCGCTTTCCTTCGTGTTTTCATCAACGAGCTGGGAGCCGTTTATTTTAAAGGTCCCTATGACTTCTAGCGAAATTTCGTCGCCTATAATGCGCTCCACATTGTCGCCGACAAGCATATGCCCGCTCGCGTTTATGGTTATCGCGTCGCCCAGATCAATGGCGTTTTTCGCGGACAATTCGTCAGATATGACGACGGCGCCCATATCGTCCGGCGCGATGTGCCGTCCGCGCGAAAGCGACAGCGCGCCGTTAACGAACAGCTCGTCAAGCGCGCTGTTCATCTGGCAGAAGATAGAAGGCGAATTCATATATATTTTTAAGTCTTTAAGCGACAGCGCGCTGTCCTCTTCATTTTCCAGCTTAAGCGCGAAGGACATGGCTTCCGCCCACGCGCCCGGCGTAAGCTTGGCGCCGCCCACGTAGCCTTTAGCAAGCCGGAGCGCGTTATATTCCTCCGCGCCAACCGCCCGCGCGATGTCGTCTATAACCGTTAAATCAATAATGTTCTCTCCGCGCTCTATCGTAAAGCTTGGCCGTATGTCTTTAACTTGGACGCCCCAAACGGCGCTTTTTATTGCGAACGCCGCCAGCGTTATGAAAGCCGCCGCGAAAAATATCGCTAACATCGGAATACTCCGTTGTTTCTTATGCCAATAATATAAGAACATATCGCGACGCGATCTCAAATAATTCACCTCCGGCTAATGGCGCGTCGGGTCGTTAATGTCGTTCGCCGGCGCCCGTCACGCTTTAAAAGCATGTTTAAGATCTCGTTTTCAGCGGATTTTTTGCAGTGATTTTTCGCCAAACGCAAAAACGCGAACGCCGCGTATTCGAAAAAATACGCAAAGAGCGCTGACAAAGCGTAGCGGAAAATAAGCTGAAAAGACACAAAATGGAGATATTAAACAGGCTCTAAAGATTCAGACGGCGCTTTGACAAGCGTAACGGCTCTTTTAAATATCATTGGCTATTTTAACATGTTTTATTTCATAAGTCGATATCAGAGCCGGCGTTTTTTAAACGAAAAACTGATCGCGATATAATGACAAATCAAATTTGTTGTGATAAAATTTATATTCGGTCAGCGAAAACGCGGCGCGGCGTCAGCTCGGAGAATGGACAAGGGATTAACCGCGTTTTGGCGAATATGTCATTAAGTCGCATTACGGCTTGCCGCGGCGCGGACATCCGTCGCGCCAAGAGCTGGTTCGCGGCGCGAAAGGAGTGTTTACATGCGCTACACGTTTACAGTTAAAAACGGTGACGTGTCCGACACGACCAAAATGAAGATCGGACAAAAGATAGGGCGGATCGAAAGGCTTTTTTCAGAAACCGCGGAAGCGTTCGTTACAATTTCGTCGGTCAAAAACAACCATACCGTAGAAGTGACCATACCGCTTAACAAGCGCATACTGCGCGCGGAAGTAACGACGGACGATCTGTTCGCGTCGCTTGACGACGCCGTTGACATATTGGAGCGTCAGATGGTGCGCTATAAAGGCCGTCTGCGGGATCGTTCGGTTAAAGACATTAAGTTTAAAGAGGAGTTTAGCGCTTATTCCGACGACGACGTCGCGGGCGACGAAGGGCCTAAGATAGAGAAGACGAAACGTTTCGCGCTCAAACCGATGGACGCGGAGGAAGCGGTAATGGAGATGGAGATGCTTAACCATAGTTTTTACGTTTTCAGAAACGGCGACACGGATGACATAAACGTCGTTTATAAACGAAAAGATGACAGCTACGGTTTGATAGAGCCGGAGTATTGATATGGACATAATAGCCGCCACTAAAAACAAGGACAAACTGCGAGAGATGCGAGAGATACTTGGCTCTATGGGGTTTCGCGTCATTGCGGCCGCGGAGCTTGGCGTAACCGAAGAAATAACGGAAGACGGCGCCACGTTCGAGGATAACGCCATTAAAAAGGCTCGCGTGATATCACAGAGGACGGGCGCGATGGCGCTGGCGGACGATTCCGGCATAGAAATAGACTATTTAGGCAAAAAACCTGGCGTTCGCTCCAGCCGTTTTTTGGGCGAAAAAACCGACTACGCCGTTAAGAACAAGAAGATATTGGATATAATGAGAGACGCGGAAGAAAACGAGCGAACGGCTCGCTACGTATGCGTGATGGCGGCTGCGTCGCCGCGCGGTGAGATCCTCTTGTCTCGCGGCGAAATAGAGGGTGTCATAAGCCGCGAGCCAAGAGGGACAGGCGGGTTCGGCTATGATCCGATATTCTTGCTGCCCGAAAAGGGCGCTACGTTCGGCGAGATGGCTGACGAGGAAAAAAATCGAATAAGCCATCGCCGAAAAGCGCTCGACGGCATGGCGGGAAAGCTGGTTAGCCGCAAGTGAAACTGCTTGTTTTCAGCGACTCGCATGGAGCCGTTCGTAACATGCTTAAAGTCATTGGACGCGTCGGACGCCACATGGACGGCGCGTTACATTTGGGCGACGGTTTTTTTGATCTGGATGGCGCCGTCGAAGGTTTGTTCGTAATGAAAGTCGCCGGAAACGGAGACGCGCTTCACGACGAGCCTCCGTTTAAGTCCTTTGAAATAGCCGGAAAAAACATAGTGATGACGCATGGGCATTTGTACGGCGCCAGAGCCGGAAACGTCTCCGGACTTTTGAGGCTAGCGAAGGAAACTAACGCCGACATTTGTTTGTACGGGCATACCCATGCGCCGCTTATAACGCGTCAAGACGGCGTTTTAATCATGAACCCCGGCAGCGTGAGCAGACCTCGCTCGGCGCCGTTCCCATCGTACGGCGTGATTGAAATAGAGCCTGACGGCGCTGTAATTCCATCAATAATAAACATAACTCCGGATTTTTTCTTATAAATAACTGTCGCGCTATTTTTCGCGGCGAAGGGGGGTTTTTCATGGAATATCCTACCCGTCGGGCGGAACGGGCGCTTTCGCGCGGGCAAGCGGAACAAATTTTACAAAAAGGCGAATACGGCTTTTTAGCTCTGCGCGCGCCGGACGGCGCCGCTTACGGCGTTCCGCTCAATTACGTTTTCTCCGATAGGAAAATTTATTTGCACGGGGCGACGCAAGGGAAAAAAATAGACTGCGTTAACTTCGACGACAGAGTCTCGTTTACTGTCGTCGCTCATTCGCGTTACGTCGAGGGTAAATTCACGACGAATTATGAATGCGCTATGGCGTTCGGCCGCGCGCGCGTTTCACGTGACGACGAGGAACGCCGAACCGCGCTTAAAACGCTATGCGCTAAATATTCTGACGAGGATCCGGACGGCTTCATAGAAAAAGCGTTTAACCGAACCGCCGTAATCGTTATAGACGTCGAGAGCGTAAGCGGAAAGGCTAACCCAGCGACGTAAAGGCGGATAGGGATATAAGGAAGGTCTTCGTTTAAAAGCGCCGCCGAACCGCTTTAATCGTTACGGACGCCAAGAGCGTCCGCGTTTATTCGGTGAACGCAGTTTGATAAATAGGGGTTTTCATTATGAGTCCAGATGATGGCGCGGCGCCCAAACCGCCCGTCATAGTCATAGCGGGGCCTACCGCGTCAGGAAAAACCGCGGTGTCAATAAGACTCGCTGAAAAAATCGGCGGCGAGATTATATCGGCGGATTCCATGCAAGTATATAAACGTATGGATATCGGCACGGCGAAGCCGACGCGTAAAGAGCGTCGCGGCGTAAGGCATTATATGCTGGACGAAGTCGCGCCCGACGAGGAATTTTCGGCGGCCGAGTTTACAAAACGCGCCGCTCTTTACGCGCGGGATATTCTTGCGAGAGGCAAGGCCCTCATACTGGCCGGCGGTTCGGGTTTTTATATAAACGCTTTTCTGACCGAAGCGCGTTTCGCGCGGACGGAAAACGATTACGCTTACCGCGCCGAACTGTCGGAAACAGTTTCAAAACGCGGAGCCGTTTTTTTACACGAACGGCTTAAAGATGTCGATCCGGTTTCATACGACAAAATTCACTTTAATGATGTGAAGCGCGTGATACGCGCGCTAGAGTTTTATAAACTTACGGGCGAGCGCATATCGGAACATAACCGAAGAGAGAAGCTTCGCCCCGCCGCTTATGACGCCGCGTTCTTCACGCTATCGCCCGATAGACAGGTGCTGTATGAACGCGTTGAGCGCCGAGCGGACCTCATGATGGCCGCCGGGCTGTTGGACGAAACGCGCGGACTTCTCGAAATGGGTTACGACCGAAGCCTAACCGCTATGCAAGGGTTGGGGTATAAGGAGGCTGTCAGCGCGTTGAAAGGCGAAAGCTCCGTCGAGGACGCCGTGTCCGCTTTAAAACGGAATACGCGGCGTTTCGCTAAAAGACAGATGACATGGTTTAAAAACCAAAATGACGGGGTTTGGGTAGACATAGGTGAGGGTTGCGACGCTGAACGCATAGCGGAGAACATACTGGAGATGTATAATGAGCGTCTGAACGGCAAAGACTTTTAGTATTGGAGAAAAGTTCCGTTTGGCCGCGATTTTTTCGAACAGCCGACGGCGAACTTCGTTTGTTTCACGGGCAACGCGAGTTAGCGGTCTTAATAACGCTGAGCTCAGTTTGAAACATATCTAAACCGGGCGAGGCTTCGCGAAAAAGACTGGCGTGAAAAAGGCCGTTCGTATGGTTATGGTGAGTTCAATATAAATACAAAAGATTAGGAGAAACTGTCCAATGAACAAAAATTTACAGGACTATATTTTGAACGAAATGCGCAAAAACGGAATTGTCGTAACGATTTTTTTGGTGAATGGCTTTCAAATTACCGGCGAGATCAAGAGCTTCGACAGCTATGTGATAGTTGTCGAAGCGGGAGGTAAGACTCAAATGATTTATAAGCACGCTATATCCACGATGGCGCCGTCTAGGAACATTCCTTCGTTTAACGTCAATAGCGGAGAATGAAAGAAACCTTCGACGCTTTAGAGCGCGCCTTTGGGATTGACAAAAAAGTCATACGATTTTGTCATGGAGTCGAAAAAAACGTCAAGGATCTTTTTGAACAGGCTGATGAAAACGCCGTAATAAATCAGGCGAAGACATTGGCGGCGATGCAGCGCGCGAAATTGAGCGAAACGCATTTTTTCCCGGCGACGGGCTACGGCTACAACGACGCTGGACGCGACGCGCTTGAGCGGATTTACGCGGACGTGTTTAATGTCGAGTCGACGCTTGTCCGCCCGCAAATCATCTCAGGCACTCACGCGCTTAAAACCACGCTTTTCGGCAACTTGCGCCACGGAGACGAACTGATCTCGCCTGTCGGCAAACCGTATGACACGCTTGAAGGCGTTATAGGCGCTCGCGAAGCGAGAGGTTCGCTTAAAGAGCATGGCGTGGTCTATAAACAAGTTGAGTTCAAAGCGGACGGATCCGTAGATTTTGACGGCATAAAAGCGGCCGTTACGCCAAAAACGAAGATGGCCTCTATTCAAAGGTCAAAGGGCTATGAGTGGCGTCGCGCGCTTTCTATACCGGAAATAAAGGAAATTATCGCGTTTATTAAAGGCGTTAAATCTGACGTGATATGCATGGTTGACAACTGTTACGGCGAGTTTACGGACACGCTCGAGCCTAGCGACGTCGGCGCCGATTTGACGGTCGGGTCGCTTATTAAAAACCCCGGCGGCGGCCTCGCGACAGTCGGGGGTTATATAGCCGGCAAGTCGCTTTATGTGGAAAACGCGGCGTTTCATCTAAGCTCCCCCGGTCTTGGGCGCGAAGTAGGCCCGTCGCTTGGCATGACGCGCGCGTTCGCTCAGGGGCTTTTTCTCGCGCCGTCGGTAACGGCGTCAGCGCTTAAATGCGCTATTTTCGCGTCAGCTGTCTTTGACGCGCTCGGTTGCGAAGTTAACCCTAAACCATTTGAAAAACGATCTGATATTGTACAAGCGATAAAAATGCGCGATGCGAAGAGCGTTATAGCGTTTTGCCGCGGCGTGCAGAAGAGCGCGCCGGTAGATAGTTTCGTAACGCCGGAACCATGGCCCATGCCCGGCTATAACTGCGACGTGATAATGGCGGCCGGTTCTTTTATTCAGGGTTCGTCGATCGAGCTGAGCGCCGACGCGCCGCTTAAGGAGCCGTATATCGCATATATGCAGGGCGGCCTGACGTGGTCGCACGCCAAGGTCGGCGTGATTATCGCGTTGAACCATATGGTTAAAGAAGGGCTGTTTAAGGTTTAGCGCCCGCTTAAGATATTCATTCCGCGTTTGGCGAAAAAATCATCACAAAAATCCGCTAAAAGCGAGATCTTGAACAGACTTTTAGAAAAACAAAAATGACTATCCGGACAAGTCATAAAGACCTTGGGACTCCGCCCCAAACCCCGCCGGGGTCTTCGACCCCGGACCCCACGCCGCGCATTCGCGCGGCTTCATGAAACGATTGAATAGTCATAATAAATAAGGATGACTATCCAGAAAAGTCATAAAGACCTTGGGACTCCGCCCCAAACTCCGCCGAGGTCTTCGACCCCGGACCCCACGCCGCGCATTCGCGCGCCTTCATGAAACGATTGAATAGTCATAATAAATAAAGATGACCATCCAGAAAAGTCATAAAGACCTTGGGACTCCGCCCCAAACCCCGCCGGGGTCTTCGACCCCGGACCCCGCGCCGCGCATTCGCGCGCCTTCATGAAATGATTGGATAGTCATAAAAACAAAATAATTGAGAAGTTGAATGACGCCTATTTTCTGTTGTTCAGTCGCGCCGCGGGTGGTTCTTGGAAACACCGCGGCGCTTTTTACGCCGTTTTTCAAGAATCGGCGCTGTGACAAGCGGGACGTTGACGCGCTGGAAGAGGATTAACGCCGCAAGCGCCTTGGAGTCGCGGGCATTCGCCTGAACGGCGGTATGCGGCTTGACGCGCGAGCCGGTTCGCGCGTCCGGATAGGATGTCTGACTAACCGTCTTATCTAAGAGCCTGTTCAAAATCTTCGTTTCGCGTCTTTTCGGCTCATCTCCCGCCATGCCTCGCCAGCGCTCTTTGCGTATATTCTTTGAACGCGCGGCGTTTGCGCTTAAAAAAACAGGCTCTAAAATAAATTCGTTTATATGGTTTGATTATTTTACATAGATTTGGTATAATAACATTCCAATGAAAAAACGCGTTCGCTTCGCGCGATAAACGCGGCGTAACAAATAAATAAAGATGACTATCCAAATAAGTCATAAAGACCTTGGGACTCCGCCCCAAACCCCGCCGGGGTTTTCGACCCCGGACGCCGCGCATTCGCGCGGCTTCATGAAACGATCGGATAGTCATATAAATAAAAATAAAAGAGGAAG
The DNA here is from genome assembly GCA_031263985.1 of Clostridiales bacterium. Classification (GTDB taxonomy): domain Bacteria; phylum Bacillota; class Clostridia; order Lachnospirales; family JAISER01; genus JAISER01. The sequence continues at coordinate 11,269 of JAISER010000018.1, forward strand.
AGCTTTTTTTATGTCTAGGTTAATTAGTTTGCCGCATATCGGGCTTAGAAACATAAAAACGTCAATAGCCGTTTTTATATGTTTGGTGCTATACTATTTTTTTAACAGGCAAGGGGTTTTACTGGCGGCCGCGGCCGCTTTGCTATGTATGCAGGACAGCGTGGAAAAATCAATAACCGACGGGTTTAACCGCGCGCTCGGCACGGTCATGGGCGGCGCGCTTGGCATAGCGTTTAAATATTTTGAACTGATGAGCATTAACGTATATTTCGCTTTTATAGTATGTATGTTATGCGTGTCAACGCTTATTTACGTTTGCGTTTTAATCAACCGCAAGAGTATGGTCGCTATAACGTGCATAGTGTTTCTCGCGGTAGCGGTCAACCCGATGACGGCCGATTACCCGGTGGAATACGCGGTGGGCAGGGTTATAGACACTATAGTCGGCATAGTGATAGCCGTAGCGGTCAATCGCTTTTTTTTCATACCGCAGCGTATGAGAGTCAAAAGCGAAAAAGGCGAAGGAGCCAATTTTTCGTACGCGTTTAAACGAGCGGATCACATGCCGATTATCGATTGGGAAGGAGGCGTCTTTTCAGAGATATATATAAGTCCGCGCGGCGCCGTTTTTGATGAATGGAATTTTGTTTGGCGCTTTGCGGTCGTAAGCGTGAACCGCAGTGAGACGCGGCTGAAAAAGGCGGAAGGGTACCGTCGCGCGATAATGCCTTTGGAAAGCGACGTTCGCGTAGGAATTAAGGGCATGGACGACACGGTTATAACGCGGTATGGAAACGAAACGTTCGACGCCGGTCGAGGGGCCGTTTTTTTGGGCAATGGTAGGAACTTGCACCTTATATTTAAAGATGGGATTTCGCTTGAGATGAGCGAAATAATGAGCGGCGAAACGTTTGACGTCGACAAAAATGGCGTGACGGCGATTTACAGCTTATACGACGGCGTGAAGGCTTCGCTTAGCGTAGATGGGAAGGAAGTTTTCGTCGGAACGCTTAATGAAGGCGATTTTATCAGCTTTGACGATTTAGAGCGTGGAACGATTACAATAGACGCGGCGGAAGGGCTCGCCAGCGGGCCGGCGGCGGTTCGCGTAGCGTCGCTTTCGTCTATAAGTTAACTCCATTAAAACATGCCGTAAAAGGGGGAGCGACATATGAACGTAAAGAAAATCACGATTTTATCATTTTTGATTGCGCTTAACGTGGTTTTAACGAGAGTTTTGTCTTTCGAAACGACGACGATAAGGATAAGTTTCGCGTTTTTGCCGATAGCGATTGGCGGCGTTATGTTTGGACCGGTTTGGGGCGGCGCCGCGGCCGCGCTCGCGGATGTCATAGGCATGGCGTTGCTGCCGAAAGCTCAGTTTTTCCCGGGCTTTACGATTTCGGCGTTTTTGACTGGGGCGGTCTACGGACTGCTGGCGCGCGGAAATAAAGCGACCGCGGCGCGCGTGTTCATTGCCAGCGCCATTGTGTGCGTCGTTATCAACTTCGGGTTGGATACGCTGTGGCTGAGCATGTTGTATGACAGAGGCGTTTTGGCGATGCTGCCGGGCAGAGTCGTCAAAAACGCCGTAATGCTGGCTGTACAACCAGCGTTAATACTTATAACGCTAAAAGCTTTAAAGATAAGAATCGGCGCGGCGGAGCGTTAAGCGCTTTCGCGGAGGACTTGGGGGACGGCGTCCTCCAAGTCCTTTCGAATCCGCTAACGTTTTATAATTCGCTTAGGAACGGAGGGCGCCGAAATATGACGGAGACGCCGCTGGCAAAATGGATAATAAAAAACGAAAGCGCGAACATAAAACTTATGTCAGAGACGCTTTCCATATCTGAAATTACGGCGCGAGCGCTTGTAAACAGACAAATACGTTCAAAAAACGCGGCGTTGCGTTTTTTATACCCTGAAATGACCTTTTTGCGAGATGCGTCGGTCATGAAAGACATGCCAAAAGCCATAGAGATTGCGGCGGACAGCGTGATAAAGGGCGAACGTATTTTTATTTTTGGCGATTATGACGCGGACGGGGTGATGAGCTGCTCTATACTGTATAAGGCGTTGAGGGAACTGGGCGCTGAGGCGTATTATTACATACCGGACCGGATGAAAGAAGGCTACGGATTTACTATGACTTCCGTAGAGCGGTTGCGCGCGTTCGGCGCCAAGCTTGTGATAACGTGCGACAACGGCATAGCTTCGGCGGCTGAAGCGGACGCCATGCGCGATTTAGGCGTCCGCCTGGTCATTATAGACCATCATGAGCCGCCGTTTGTCGCGGATGAAACCGGTCGGCGGGTTCAAATCATTCCGAAAGCCGACGCTGTAGTAAACCCGAAGCGCTTTGATTGCGTATATCCTTTTAAGGAGCTTTGCGCGGCGGGCATATCTTATAAATTCGCTGAGCTACTATACAGGCGTTTTGACAAGCCGTTTTTAAAAGGTAAAGAGATGTTGACGCTGGCGATGACCGCCACTTTTTGCGACGTTGTGGATTTGACGGACGAAAACCGCGTTATAGCCAAACAGGGACTGGACGTATTAAACGCCGACAACGCGGTAAACGCCGGGCTTCTGGCGCTTATTAAGGAAAAAGGGCTTTTCGGCAAGATCATAGGCTCTTATGCCGTCGGCTTCATAATAGGCCCGTGCGTGAACGCGACAGGGCGGCTTGGACACGCGGCTATGGCGGCGGACATGATAACCGCTGAAAACGACGAGGAAGCCGAAACGCTGGCGGCGCGTCTGTCAGAGTTGAACGAGACGCGCAAGGCTATGACGGCGCGCGCCGTGGAAACCGCGGCGGACATTATATATGAAAACGACATGGAAAACGATAAGGTTTTAGTAGTGTTCGATAAAGAGGCGCACGAGAGCGTGGCCGGCATAGTGGCGGGACGGCTGAGGGAACGTTTTTGCCGTCCGGCTATAGTCGTTACGCGTTCTGAAAGCGGCGCGCTGAAAGGTTCGGGGCGCTCCGTAGAGGGATATAATATGTTCGAAGCGCTTTACGAGAGCAGGGACGCGCTGGAGCGGTTCGGGGGTCACGCTATGGCGGCCGGGCTTTCCATACGAGAGGAAAACCTGGACAAGCTGCGCCGCTGTCTCAACGCTTTATGCGCGCTTGACGCGTCGGATTTCAGACGTTTTATAAACATAGACGATAAATTGAAGCTGTCAGATGTGACGTTCGCGCTCGCGAACGAGCTGAAACGCCTGGAACCGTGGGGGAAAGGCAACCCCGAGCCGCTGTTTTTGACCGAGGACGCGCGGCCGCGTTCGGTTCGGCTTATCGACGCCAAAGACATGGTTATTTTGACGTTTGAGGCTGATAAGGGCCGATACATAAAAGGTTTATGCTTTGGACAGGCCGGCGTTTTCAGGGAACGGATATCGGCCGCGTTTGAGCCATACCAGGCGCGGAAGATAATGAACGGCGTTTTGAGGGGGTTAAATTTTAGCTTAGATATTGTTTACGCCGTGGACATAAACGAGTATAATAATGATATAAGCGTGCAGCTAAAAATAAAGGATTTCGCTGTACGGCGAGCGTCTAATATATAAATTATTTGGTAAAACTTACTATGGGGATATTATAAACGCGTTGGCGCTCGGTTGTAATGACAAATGAAGACGCCGCGTGACTAACGCGTCGGGGGTGTGCGAATGGATCTGAAGAGCGTTATACGCTCGATTCCGGATTTTCCGCGAAAAGGCATTATTTTCAGAGATATTACGACTGTGTTGAACGACTCCGCGGCGTTCCGTTTCGCTGTGGACGCGATGACCGAAAAATTGGAAGGCGTGGAGTTCGACGCGATAGTCGCGCCGGAATCTCGCGGGTTTATATTTGGCGCCGCCTTGGCGTACAATATGGGCAAAGCGTTCGTACCCGCGCGCAAGCCGGGGAAACTACCGTATAATACCATTAGACAAGATTACGCGCTCGAATACGGCGAGGATGCGGTTGAAATCCACTCGGACGCGGTATCGCGTGGGCGCAGAGCCGTTATCGTCGATGATTTGCTCGCGACCGGCGGCACGTGCTCCGCTATCGCCGATCTGCTGAACGGAGCGGGATGCAAGACTGCGGCGGCCGTATTTTTGATAGAGCTTGCCGCGCTGGGCGGACGCCATAGGTTAGACGGCCTTGACGTGCGTTCCGTCGTTGTTTATTGACGGCGGGCGGCGTCACGCGCGTGGGAATAGGGTACGACGCGCACAGATTGTCAGAAGGCCGCCCTCTTGTGCTGGGCGGCGTCGTAATACCGTTTGAAAAAGGTTTGCTGGGGCATTCCGACGCGGACGTTTTAACGCACGCCGTGATGGACGCGCTTTTGGGCGCCGCTTGTTTGGGAGATATAGGGAAATTTTTTCCTGACTCGCAGGCTGAGTTGAAGGGCGCGAGCAGTTTGGCTCTTCTAAAAGAGGTTTCGCGGATGCTGACAAAAGAGGGTTTTAAAGTCATTAACGCGGACGCGGTGATAGCCGCGCAGGCGCCGAAGCTGTCGCCATATATTGAAGACATGCGGTCTAATATATCGAAGATATTAAACGCGCCCGTATGCGTAAAGGCTACGACGGAGGAAGGCATGGGCTTTACGGGTTCGGGCGAAGGCATGGCGGCGCGCGCCGTATGTCTGCTGGGGAGCGTTGGAAATGAAGATTTATAACACGATGACGCGGAGAAAAGAAGAATTCGTTCCGCTGGAAGCCAACAGGGTGAAAATGTATTCTTGCGGTCCGACGGTGTATAACTTTATACACATAGGCAATGCCAGACCGATGGTTGTGTTCGACACGGTAAGGAGATATTTCGAGCGCAAGGGATATGACGTCGTTTATGTCACGAATTTTACCGATGTGGACGATAAAATAATAAACAGGGCCAATGAGGAAGGCGTCAGCGCGCGCGCAATCGCCGACAAGTATATCGCGGAGGTCATAAAGGACGAAGAGGGGCTTAACATACGGCCGCCGACGCGCAGACCCCGCGTGACTGACGAGATGGAAGCCATACTTGACATGATAGGCGAGTTGATTGACAAAGGGTACGCCTATGAAAAAAACGCGACGGTATACTTTGACGCGAAAAAATTCAAGCGCTATGGGAAGCTCAGCGGGAAAAACATTGATGAACTGGAGTCCGGGTCAAGGGTGGAGGCTGACGGCGCGAAACGTAACGCGTCTGACTTCGTCTTATGGAAACCCGCTAAACCCGGCGAGCCGAAGTGGCCGTCACGCTGGGGAGAAGGCCGGCCGGGCTGGCATATAGAATGCTCCGCGATGGTGAAGAGGTTTCTAGGCGACTCGATAGATATTCACGCGGGGGGCGAGGACCTGATATTCCCGCACCATGAGAACGAAATAGCTCAAAGCGAGTGCGCCAACGGCGCGATGTTCGTAAAATACTGGATGCACAACGGCTTTTTGAATATAGATAATCAAAAGATGTCTAAATCGTCGGGCAATTTTTTTACAGTCAGAGAGATTGTCAGAAAATTTTCATATGACGTTATACGCTTTTTTATATTAAGCGCTCACTATAGAGCCCCGCTCAATTTCAGCGAGGAAACGATCGGACATGCCGAGAACGGTCTCGCCCGTATCGCGAATTGCTTGAAGGCGCTCGATTATATCGTGAAAAACGTTGACAAAGAGGAGATGACGGAGGAGGAAAGAGAAAACGCGAAAAAGATAGACGTCTTCGTAAATAATTTTGAGAAGGCTATGGAGGATGACTTTAATACGGCGGACGCCATATCGTCAATATTTGAGCTTGTAAAGTTCGCCAATATAAACGTAGGGGAAGAATCGTCGAAAGAATTCGCGCGTATGACGCTGGACAACGTTTCGGCGCTTTGCGACGCGCTGGGCTTGCGCTTGCGCGAACGCAAAGAAGCCGTTGACGAGCGTTTTATAGAGGAAAAGATAGCCGAACGGCAAAAGGCGCGCGAAAGCAAAGATTACGCCAGAGCTGACGCCATACGCTCTGAGCTTAAAGCTATGGGCGTGACCATAGACGATACGGCGGTGGGCGTCAGATGGACTACGTAAAATGTTCCGCGCTTAACTTGGCGTATTTAGGCGACGCCGTTTTTGAGCTATTCGTGCGCGAAAGGCTTTTAAAAACGGCGAACGCGCCGGTAGGAAAGCGAAATGAAGCCGCCAGGCGCGTAGTGAACGCGAAAGCGCAGGCGCGGATGTACTTTAAAATATTCGACGAACTCACCGAAGCTGAAAAGGCCGTTTTAAAGCGCGGACGCAACGCCCACGCGCGCTCCAGAGCCAAGAGCGCCGATGTTTTGGAATATCGGCGAGCCACGGCGCTTGAGACGCTTTTAGGCTTTTTATACTTGGACGGAAACGTGGAAAGGCTCAACTTTATAGTGGAAAAATGTATGGAAGGTGAACTGTGTGACGCCTTATAAAAACGGCTTTAGAGACGACGAGTACGAGTCGAAACGGCTTGAGGGACGCAACGTCATTTTAGAGGCTTTAAAAAACGGCGCGCCGCTTGACAAAATTTTCATAAAGAAAGGCGAGATCGAGGGGACGCTGAGGATTATAAAGGCTATGGCGCGCGATATAGGCGTGCCTGTATGCGAAACTGATAAGGTTAAGCTGGACTTTATGTCGCGCGCGGGCAGTCATCAGGGAGTCATCGCCACGCTATCGTCGCGCGAATATGTCGAGACGGAGGACATTCTCGCGGCGGCGGAAGAAAAGGGCGAGCAGCCTTTTATATTAGCTCTGGATGGAATGACTGACCCGCGAAATTTCGGCGCTATAATACGAAGCGCTGACGCCTTCGGCGTTCACGGCGTTATAACGACGAAAAGACGTTCGGCCGGTCTTACGGCGGCGGCGAGCAAAGCGGCGGCGGGCGCGGCGGAGTACGCGCTTGTCGCGCGCGCGCCGAATTTGGCGGGCGAAATCGATAAGCTTAAAAAACGCGGACTTTGGGTAGCGTACGCCGACGCGCGCGGGGAACCGATAAGCGCCGCGCGGCTGGACGGCCCTCTCGCTGTGGTAATAGGCGGCGAAGGCGGCGGCGTAAGCGCGCTTACGCGTAAGAAATGCGATTTTAACGTGTCAATTCCTATGCTCGGGCATATTCCGTCGCTTAACGCGTCTGTCGCGGCGGCCATCATAATGTATGAAGTTTCACGGCGACGGCGCGGGGAATGAACGCGGCGGGAAAGCTAGAATATCTTTTAGTGGACGGGTATAACATTATTTTCTCTTGGAAGGAACTGGCGTCAGACGCCGAATCTTCGCTCGATTGCGCGCGCGTCAGACTGATGGATATTTTAAGCGATTTTCAAGGCTTTACCGGCTATGAGATAATACTGGCGTTTGACGCGCATCGGGTGGAAAAAAACGTTGAAAGATCGTATCAGTATGGGAATATAACGGTTGTGTATACAAGAGAAGCTGAAACGGCGGACAGTTACATAGAGCGCTCGGCGAAAAAACTTGCCGGAAGATACGGCGTCACTGTGGCGACGGACGACAAGCTGGAGCAGATTATTATAATAAGCGGGGGCGCCCGGCGCATTTCCGCGGCAGCGCTCTCAAGGCTTGTAAAGGACGCGAGAAAGACTATTGAAATCGATTATATAAAGAAAAGACCCGCTAAAAACAATATGCTGGTTGACAACATTGACGCGGACACGGTGAAACAATTGGAGCGTATGAGGCGAAACGGCGAAAAGGGGTAACCTATGGCTATGCTAAAAGATAAATACGCGGCTATGAATGACGGAACGCTTTTAGATCGCATAAACGCGGGCGATGGCGCCGCGCGGGACTATCTGATAGGCAGATATAAAAACATGGTCAAAATTAAAACGCGGCAATACTTTATAGTGGGCGCCGACCGCGAAGATCTTGTGCAAGAAGGCATGATAGGACTGTACAAGGCGATTCGCGATTATGACGACGCCAAAAACGTGTCTTTTTATACCTTTGCGGAGTTATGCGTGACAAGGCAGATGATTACGGCCATAAAAGCGGCTACGCGCCAAAAGCACACGCCGCTTAATCATTATGTGTCGCTGAACGCGCCCGTATTCGATGACGACAGCGATACGTATTTGGATATGCTGTCGGAAAGCCGCGTTACAAGCCCGGAGGAGACGCTCATCGGCAGAGAGGATAAACTCTACATAGAGAGGCGTATTGAAGAGGCGTTAAGCGTATTTGAGTGCCGCGTTTTGTCGTTGTATCTACAGGGCAAGAGCTATGCCGAAATAGCGAAGTTTTTGTCTAAAGACGAAAAGTCGGTGGATAACGCCATACAGAGGGTGCGAAGAAAAGTAGACAAAATTATACGCAGGAAAAGACTTGACGCCTGGACGGGATAAAAATTTTTAAGTTGGTGATATTATGCGAATTCATGAATCCGGTGAAAATTATCTGGAGACGATATTGCTCTTGAAAAACAAGAGCGGTTTCGTGCGCGCCGTGGACATAGCGAACGCTATGGATTTTACGAAGCCTAGCGTCAGCCGCGCCATGAGCATATTGAAAGAGGAAGGGTATATTACTATCGAGAAGTACGGTAACATAGAGTTTACCGAAAAAGGTCTGCGAAAGGCTAACGATGTTTATGAACGGCATAATATCATAACCGGCTTTTTAGTCATGACTCTTGGCGTGGACGAAGAAACGGCGTCTATAGACGCTTGTAAGATGGAACACATTGTAGGTCATGACATTTTTGAGAATATGAAGAAATTCGTAAAAGCTAATGGCGCTCATAACGACTGATTTTTTTATTTATTGACGAAGCGCTCGGTCAGGCTCTGTCGTCCTCAAGGTCCAAAAGATGCTTAACCCGATTTGTAACCCCTTAAAACGATATGGAAGCATATCGTTTTTTCCTTATATGCATTCGCCGCTCAATAATAAAAACGCATAATTATACGCTTAGGATTCGTCAAACAATAAATTGACGGAATTTCACGCCGCGATTTCGTCGTCAGGCAAGGCGGAGGAAGGAGACATACCCGGGGCGGTATGGCGACCGACGACAACGCGGCCTGACGGCGAAAGGGCAAGTGAAAAACATCAAGATATCGCTTGGCGAGTTCTTTTAAAGCGAGATCTTAAACAGGCTCTTACAACGCTCGCTTTCGCGGACCGCTCAGAAACGACGCCGGATTTCCACAAAGCGCCATGACGCTTTACGCCGCGATATTCAACCGCCGCCAGCGCCGCCGCCGATACAAAATAATTTCTTGACAAATAATATTTTACTGCGTATACTTTTACGGTGTATCGCGGAGCGTTAACGCGGCGACGGGTTAAGAGGGCTATATAATTATGATTATATCCTTGAAAAACACGGAAGAGGGTCAAGCCGTCACCGTTAATGCAATCGAAACGTTTGACGTCCCCGAGTCGTACGGATTAACCGAAAACGCGGTGTCTTGCGATGTGCGGGCGACAATCGTTAAGCGGGGCGACGGATATGACATGAAAGGAACTATAGCCGCGCGCGTTTTTCTTTTATGCGCTCGCTGCCTGCGTGAGACAGTCTTCGATATTTTGGCCGAGATAGACGAACGGCTTATAACCGCCGCTGGAGAAGATATTGACGACGACGTAATCTATGTGAAGAACGAGGTTATCGACATCAAGCCGGCGCTGAAAGCCGCTTTGCTTTTGAATATTCCCATGAAAACGCTATGCGGTGACGATTGCAAGGGTCTTTGCGAAAAATGCGGTTTTAATCTGAACGATGGGGCGCATGGGGACTGTGAAAAGGAAATTGATCCGCGGCTCGCTAAGCTTTCGCAGATTCAAAAGGAGGTGTGAACGATGTCTATTTGCCCGAAAGGAAAACATTCTAAAGGCAGACGTGACAAAAGAAAGGCTCAGACGTGGAAGATCGCTTTGCCGGCTCTTGCGGAGTGCATAAAATGCGGCGAACTTATGCGCGCGCATCGCGTTTGTAAGGCGTGCGGCTCTTATAACAGGAAAGAGATTTTGGAAGTCAAGTGATGGAAAAGGCGATAAACATAGCGGTTGACGCTATGGGCGGGGATAAAGCGCCGACGGAAATTATAAAAGGCGCGTTGAAGGCGCTTGAGTTTGAAGGCGTAAACGTTACGCTTGTAGGGCGAAAAGACGTCATCGAAAAGGAGTTGAAACGTCATTCCTATGACGCTGTTCGAGTTTCGACGGTTCACGCGAGCGAAATAGTGGGCATGTCCGAAACGCCTACGGTCGTTTTGAAACAAAAAAAGGATTCGTCAATGATGGTAGGGTTGAGACTCCTTAAGGAAAAAAACGCTGACGCTTTCGTGTCAGCCGGCAATACAGGCGCGCTGCTGTCGGGCGCGATGATGGTCGTCGGCAGGCTTAAAGGCGTTGAAAGGCCGGCTTTGGCTGTGTCCATGCCGACGGAACGGGGATTTTCGCTGATTATCGACTGCGGAGCTAACATGGACGCGAAGCCGTCGTACCTTAAACAGTTCGGCGAAATGGGTTCGATATATATGGAGACGGTTTTAAATGTCGAAGCGCCTAAAATAGCGCTCGCTAACATAGGCGTCGAAAAAGAAAAGGGCAACGCTCTGACAAAAGGGGCTTATGAGGCGCTCTCAGGCGTTTCGGGAATAAATTTTATAGGCAACATAGAAGCGAGAGATATACCTAGGGGATGCGCCGACGTGATAATATGCGACGCGTTCACGGGAAATATAATATTAAAATACAGCGAAGGGTTCGCCAAGTCGTTTTTAGCTATGATGAAGCGTGAGCTTATGTCTTCGGCGCTGTCCAGATTCGGAGCGTTTATCGCGAGTGGCGGCTTTAGGGCGATGAAAAAGAAGTTCAACGCCGACGAGATAGGCGGCGCGCCGTTTTTGGGAGTTTCCGGCGTCGTGGTAAAAGCGCATGGCAGCTCCGGCTCGCGCGCGATGAGAGGGGCTATCGCGCAGTGCGCGGCTTTCGTAAGAAATGATTTTATAGAAAAGCTTGAATTTCAAATTTTAAAAGGAGAGCGTAATAATGGAGTTTGAAAAAGTCAAGGCTATAATTGCGGAACAGATGAACATTGAAGAGGATAAGATCACCCCTGAGTCGTCGTTCACGGAAGATCTTGGCGCCGATTCCCTGGATATATTCCAGATTATATCCGAGCTGGAAGAGGAGTTTGGCATAGAAGTTTCCACTGAGGACGCGGAAAAGATTAAAACCGTGGGTGACGCTGTAAACTACATTTCTGAAAAGGCTAACGGGTAAAGATGGACTTCGCGCAAAAGATAGGCTATACGTTTAAGGATGACAGGTTGCTTATTCAGGCCCTTACGCATAGTTCTTACGCGAACGAACATGGCCTTGACTACGATTACGAAAGACTTGAGTTTTTAGGCGACGCTGTATTGGAACTGCTTGTAAGCGAGTTGCTTTTTAAGAAGTTTCCTGGCATGAGCGAAGGCGACTTGACTAAAAAACGGGCGGTGCTGGTTTGTGAGGCGAGCTTGGCTAAAATAGCCATGGATATCGGGGTCGGTAAGCGAATGCGCCTTGGGCGCGGCGAGGAACAGAGCGGCGGACGTTGCAGAGAGTCGATGTTGTGCGATGTTTTCGAGGCTGTTATAGGCGCTGTATATATAGACGGAGGCGCGCGCGCCGCTAAAAAAACGGTGTCGTCCATTATGAAGCGCTTTTTGAGCGATGATAGAAGCGCTTTACACGACTATAAGACAGTTTTACAGGAGACGTTGCAAAAAGAGTCATCTAGTCCGATAGTATACAAAATAATAGACGAAGTCGGGCCGGCGCACCAGAAACGTTTTTGCGCTCAGGTTAGTTTTGGCGGAAGGGCGCTTGGAACGGGACGAGGCAAGACAAAAAAAGAAGCTGAGCAAAACGCCGCTTTTTTCGCTGTTGAAAATTTGTCCGGAAATGGAATGTTTACAGACCAAAAGGCATAAGGGCGTTGCGCTTACTATGCCTTTTTATATTACCAAAAGACCGAAGGACTGCATTTAAATTAAAAAATCCCATTGTCGTTTCTCCGCAAGGCTTTATACATACCTGTAATTATAAAGCGACGAGCTGTCCAATAATGTCTCTTGCCGGCGCGAAGCGCGGGAAGGGTTCCTAAGGGACGAAGTCCCTTAGCTGGGGGCGTTGTTGGTGGACGGAGTCCCCCGAGGTCTTTAAAAATACGTAGTTTTCCAAAGCCTCACGACAAAACAATAATGAACGGGAATGAGCGCGCGTATGAAAAATGTGGTCGTGATAGGCGGAGGCCCGGCGGGCATTATGGCGGCGGGCGCCGCGGCTCGGCGCGGAGCTAGCGTCACGCTGCTTGAAAAGAATGACAGGCTGGGCCGAAAATTATATATAACGGGTAAGGGGCGATGCAATATTACGAACGCCTCGGACCCGGAGACTCTTATACAAAACGTCGCGACCAACGCGAGGTTTATGTATCCGTCGTTTTACGCGTTTGGGTCGGACGACGTCATAAGGTTTTTTAAAGATTTGGGCCTTGTCACGAAAGTCGAACGCGGCGGACGGGTTTTCCCCGCATCGGATAAATCTAGCGACGTAGTGGACGCGCTCGGCGCTTTTCTGAAGAAAGCGCGCGTGAATACGAGACTCGGATGCAAAGCGCGGGGCGTTTTAATAAAAAACGGAAAAGTGATCGGCGTAAAGACGGCAAGCGGCGAAACTGTGGGAGCGGACGCGGCGGTCGTGTCCACGGGCGGCATGTCTTATCCGCTTACGGGCAGCGACGGGGACGGCTATCGTTTCGCCAAGGAGTCAGGACATACGATATCGCCGCCGCGCCCGTCTCTTACGCCGATCATCGTCAAAGAGCGATTCGACCTGGAAGGACTGTCGCTGAGAAACGTTGAGATCACAGCTAAGATACTGAAAAAAATCGTCTATAAGTCTATGGGCGAGATGGTTTTTACGGCGCGCGGCGTGTCGGGACCGCTAATACTTACGTTGAGTCGGGTTATAATAGGCAAGTATGGATTAAACCCTGAAATAAACATAGACTTAAAGCCCGCGCTGACCGAAAGAGAGCTTGACGCCCGCGTTTTACGCGACTTCACGGACCGCGCGAACAGAGATTTCGGAAATGGGCTTGACGGGCTGCTTCCGCGCAAGATTATACCGGCGGTCATTGACGTTTGCGATATACCGCCGGGAAAAAAGATAAGGGATATCACTAAAGAAGAACGCGCCGGGCTTGTCAGAGCGCTCAAGGGCTTTAAGCTGACGGCCGTCGGCTCGGGCGGGTTTGACGAGGCCATTGTAACGAAAGGCGGAGTGAACGTCTCTGAAGTCAAACCGGCGACTATGGAGTCGCGTTTGGTCGGAGGACTTTATTTCGCGGGAGAGACGCTGGATGTGGACGGCTTTACGGGAGGGTATAATTTGCAAATAGCGTTTTCAACCGGATGGGCCGCGGGCGACAGCGCGGGAGGGGATTAGGTATGGGCTATTCAATAGCTATCGACGGCCCTTGCGGTTCCGGCAAGAGCACCGTGGCGAGGCTTATAGCGGGCAGACTGGGGTTTATGTTCGTGGATACGGGCGCCATGTACCGCGTTGTAGCGCTTCATTGCGTCAACGTCGGCGCCGACGGCGAAGAAGCAGTGGAAACCGCGCTGGAAAATATGCGTCTGTCGATAACGTATAAAAACGGGGAACAGCGCGTGTCGCTTGGCGGCGAGGACGTCACGGACGCTATACGCGCGCCGGAAATCTCAAAAGCCTCATCGAAAGTGGCGGCGCTTAGAAAGGTGCGCGACAAGATGGTCGAACAGCAAAGACTTATCGCCGCGAACGAAAACGTCGTTATGGACGGACGCGATATCGGAGACCGGGTCCTGCCGGACGCCACGCTGAAAATATACCTTGACGCGGAACTGAAGCGACGCGCTGAAAGACGTTTTAACGAACTTGCGTCAAAAGGTATTGACGTTTCGCTAAATAATGTGTATAAAGAGATAGAAGAACGCGATTATCGCGATTTGAACCGAACGGAGTCTCCTTTGCGCGTCGCGAAGGACGCCGTGGTGATAAATACGGAACGGATGTCCCCGGAAGAGGTGACGGATGTCATTGAAGCGATGTTTAAAAAAAGAATCTAAGCTTTTCGCTTATTACATTACAAATAAAAATATGGTTTAAGGCTTTGGGAAAACTTTGCGAAGCTTTCCCAAAGCCTTAAACGGAGTTGGGGTAGATTATGAAAGTTGTAGTTGCGAAACAAACCGGGTTTTGCCCCGGTGTGGCCGACGCGTTGGAAAAGGTCGAAAAACAGGCCGAAAAAGGTCGCGTATGTACGTTAGGTCCGCTGATAAACAATAAATACGTTACGGAACAACTTGAAAAAAAAGGCGTAAGGGTAATAAACGACGTTTCGGAAGCGGAAGATGACGAGACGATAGTCATACGCACGCACGGCGCTCCGCCGGAAGTTTACCAGGGGATCAGAGGCCGCGACTTCATAGACTGCACATGCGCGTTCGTTAAAAAGATTCACAATATAGCGGCGCTCAACGTGTTGGGCGGAAAAAGAACGATTATAGCGGGGGATCGTGACCATCCCGAAATTATAGGTATAAAAGGCCGCGCTGGAGCGGATTATATAATAGTCGAGAACGCGGATGACGCTGAGGCGCTGGAACTTGACTCGTCCGTAAAATACGCGGTCGTAGCTCAAACGACGTTTTCAAGCGATGTTTTTGACGAGATCGTGGAGCGTCTTAAGCGGAAAAACGAAGATATAGTTGTGTTCAACACCATTTGCAGCTCAATGCTCGAAAGACAGAGGGAGGCGGCGGAACTGTCGTCACGAGCGACCGCTATGGTGGTTATAGGCGATAAGCTAAGTTCTAACTCCACAAAATTACACGAAATTTGCGCTAAAATTTGCCCTAAAACCATCTTTGTGGAGAGATTAGAGGATTTAAGGTTGAATATTTTTAACGTTAATGATATCATAGGCATAGTTACAGGGGCGTCCGCTCCACCTGATTTAATTGAGGAGGCGTTGTTGGCAATGAGCGGCTTGGAAAACACGGTAAGCGCGCCGAACGGCAGCCAATCGTTTGAGGAAATGCTGGACGAATCGTTTGTTACGCTACATAACGGTGATGTAGTGAACGGTACGGTTATTCGCGTGTCTAACGGCGAAGTGTCGGTCAATTTGGGCTATAAGTCCGACGGGGTAATACCAAGGATAGAGTATTCTGACGACCCGGACGCTGACCCGGAACGGGAATTAAACCCGGGAGACGTGATTGAGGTTTATGTGTCGCGCATAAACGACGGCGAAGGAAGCGTCCTCCTTTCAAAAAAGAAATTGGATTATAAACGCAGCTTCGACGCCATAGAACAGGCTTTTAATGAAAAAACGCCCGTCAACGGTAAGATCGTTGAGGTCGTAAAAGGCGGCGTAGTCGCTATCGCGAAGGGCGTTCGGATGTTTGTGCCTTCTTCACAGATGTCTAACCGCTATGTCGCTGATCTAAGCCAGTTTAAGGGTAAAGAGCTTAATTTTGACATCTTGGAATTGGACCGCGCTAAACGTCGCGTAGTTGGAGGCCGTAAGGCTCTGGCTGAAAAAGAACAAAACGAGGCGCGCGAAAAAGTGTTCGACTCCATAACCGTTGGACAAGACGTTACGGGCGTGGTCAATCGTATTGTCGATTTCGGCGCTTTTGTGGATTTAGGCGGCGTGGATGGGCTGATACACATATCTCAACTTTCGTGGAGCCGCGTAAACAAAGTGACGGACGTCTTGACGGAAGGACAGCGAGTTACGGCGCGCGTGTTGGACATTGACAAGTCAAAGGGACGCATATCGCTGTCGATTAAAAACACCTCGCCGGATCCTTGGCTTACCATCGCGCAAAAATATAAAATCGGCGATATAGTCAATGGCAAAGTCGTGAGAATGGCCGCTTTCGGCGCGTTTATCGAGCTGGAGGAGGGCGTGGACGGTCTTGTTCACGTGTCGCAGATCAGTTTTAATCATGTCGTGAAGCCGGAAGACGTTTTGGAGATAGGGCAGATTATACAAGTTAAGATTATGGACGTGAATACGGATAATAACCGGATAAGCCTGTCTAAAAAGGAAGCGGACGGCGCGCGGGCCGCTGATTACGGCGATTTGGACTCCGATACTGAGCAAGTGTACTCGTCCGAAGACCCTGTTTCCGACGCTTCATACGCGACGGCGAACGCGTCGGAGACCTACGCCGAACCGACGGTCGAGGAGCCTGTGATTACGGAATCACCGGTCGATGAAACGTTGAACGAAGAACCGCTTGACGCCGAAACGCCTTCTTCTGATGTTGAACCGCCGCCCGTTGACGTCGAAACGTCGTCGGTTGATGAGGGAGCCTCATTCGGCGATGAGCCGGACAAACGGCCGCCTTTAGATTCTAACGTTGACTGGGACGCGTCGGAAGACGACGTAAACCCTAATTTTTAGTTGAGGAATCACTAACTCGTTATTCTTTGACCTCCGTCTCTGGCGGCGCTTAGTTAAGCGGTCTTTATAATCCATAAAAAAGCCACGGCGACGTGGTTTTTTTAAATAAACTAAAAACGAAACGGCGCAAGGGAATTTCGTTGTCTTATAGCGAAATCAATCTAGACTATAACCGTTCGAACGGTCTTTTTCACGCCGGACTTTGTCGTGAAGCCTTTGTTCCAAACTGAGTTCAGCATTATTATCTGTTGAAGGGAAGTATACTAATTAATGAAACTGAATGAAAATTATTTTAAGTTAAAGGACAGCTACTTGTTTCATACGATTGCGCTGAAAGTGGAAAAGCGCAGGAAAGAGAGACCGGGCGAAAAAATAATCAGTCTCGGCATAGGAGACACGACGCGCCCTCTTTGCGTCGCGGCGGCGGACGCGTTGCGCGCGGCGGCGGACGAAATGAGCGTAAAGGAAACGTACAAAGGTTACGGGCCGTATGAAGGTTATGATTTTTTGCGCGAATCCGTGGCGGACTATTACGAAACGTTCGGAGCGAACGTGGATTCCGGCGATGTCTTTATAAGTTCGGGCGCCAAAGACGATATATCGAACATACTCGACGTATTTGGCGCGGACAATGTCGTGGCCGCGCCAAACCCCGTTTATCCCGTTTACGTGGATACAAACGTCATGCTCGGCAGAGAGACGACATACATAGAAGGCAATGAGGCGAACGGCTTTACGCCAACGCCTTCGGCGCGGCTTGACGCCGACATAATATATATTTGCTCGCCGAACAATCCGACAGGCGCTGTCTATACCAAAGATAAGCTTAAGCGATGGGTGGACTACGCTAACGAACGCGGCGCGGTCATACTTTTCGACGCCGCTTACGAGGCTTTTATAAGAGATAGGTCCCTGCCGCGCAGCGTGTACGAGATAGATGGCGCCGAAAGATGCGCCGTGGAGCTGTGTTCGCTGTCAAAGACAGCGGGATTTACAGGCGTAAGATGCGGATGGACAGTCGTGCCAAAAACCCTGGAGCGCGGCGGCGTAAAGCTTAAGGATTTATGGCTGCGCCGACAATCCACCAAGTTCAACGGCGTGTCCTATGTTATACAAAGAGCCGCCGCGGCCGTATTGGCTGAAGAAGGGTTGAGACAAACGCGCGCGGATATAGACGAATATATGAAAAACGGCGAGATAATAGCCAAAGTCTTGCGCGAAAAGGGCGTCAAGTTTTTCGGAGGGGAAAATTCGCCGTATATATGGCTTAAGTGCGGGGCGTCGTCTTGGGATTTCTTTGACATGCTGCTGGATAAGGCCGGAATAGTCGGAACGCCGGGCGCGGGTTTCGGAAGCGCGGGGGAAGGATACTTCAGACTGACCGTCTTCGGCAGCGGAGAGGACGCTCTTGAAGCCGCGGAGAGGTTAAAGAAGGTCGATTTTCAGTAAACCGTTAATTTTTTCGCAGACCGAAGGTTTTGTCGATGTAGCGGCCAAGGCGGACGTTTAGAGTAAGAGGGCGCTGACAAAGTATGGCGGAAAATAATCCGAGAAGACGCGAAACGGAGCTTTTGAACAGGCTCTTAAACTCTGGTTCCAATATATGCTCTGCTAATGTTTCGTGATACGGGGAATAATTTGAATAGTAACGCATATTCTATAAATTCCATTTCTCCCGCGCTCAATTCTCATGGAAATTAAGTAAGGAGAAGATATAAAATGAAAAAAACGCTTGTTACGGTTTTTTTCGCCGTTTTATTGTGCGTGACGCTTGGCTCGAGAGCTATAGCCATAGAGGATGTCGATAATGGCGCCGGGAATATTATCGGCGACATAGGCGACGACCAAGCCGCGGAGTCTTCGGCGGATGACGAGACGCCGTCAACGGTTTCGCCGGATGACGAGACGCCTCCAACAGATTCGCCGGTTGGCGAGGACGAAGGCCCGGAAGAGTCGAAAGCGCGTTATGTGCGATTTGAAGGCGTTATTGAGGAAGTTGAGGATGGCGAAAAAAACGGAAAACGCATTAAGGCGGTAGGCGAGATAACGGGCGGAGCCGAAACGATTTCTTTTAACGTTTCCGATTCGACGACGTTGATTGATGCGACCGAAAAACGTTTAGCGTCTAAAGATGACTTATCGGTTGGTCAACGCGTAATATGCGCGTACGGCGTAAATACGCCCGCGCTGATGAGCGAGCCTCCGCAAATAAGTCCGGAAGTTATAATATTAATGAGTGAAAACGGTTCCGACAGCGTTAAGATTGACTATTTCGACGAGGACGGTATCAGTTCCGACGGCGGATTAAAGCTGAACCTCTCAGATGAGACGGTAACGGTCGATTATAACGGCGAACCGGTAAAAACGGAAGACGTTTCGGGCAATTCTCTCGTAGTGTTCTACAACATAACGACCAGAAGCCAACCGCCTCAAACGAACCCCGTAAAAATTTTCGTTTTACGCCCGTCGGTCACTCCGGAAACAGTAACCGCCCAAGGAGGGTCGGACGAAAACGCCGTCGAAGCTGACACGCCGGAAACGGTCATTGGCAATTTGGCTGACGGAGACAGAATAGTCAGAAACGACGCTAGTTACGTAAGGCTGCGTAAGGTATCTGAACTCTTAGGCGCGAACATAAGCTGGAATGAGGACAGCCGCACCGTAATTTTGGATCATAACGATTCCGAATATGTTTTGACTATAGACGAAGCTTTTTATACGGCGGATGGAGACCAAAGATCATTGGCGAATTCACCGTTTATACACAATGATTACACATATGTTGAAGAAGCGTTTCTAACCTCTCTTTTTTGAAAACTCTGATCTTTTCTGAACATTGATTGATAATTTCAACGCTCTGATCTTTATGACAAAACTGCCGGGCAAAGCGTATCGGCAGTTATTTTTTATATATATTTTACTATATTACGGATTGAAGGCTGATATTGAGAGAAAAGCGCCTAAAAACTGACGTCCAAAAAGACTATATTTTTGCATTTTTAAAATAATTCGGCTTATAGGCGCCATTGTTCCCAAATAACGAAATATTCCATTGTAATTTAGAAATACATTTGATATTATTATTTCAAGATTATCTTATCACACATTTTTGTCTTGAGGATGGCGCTTATGGCATTGGACAGACGGGATCGTTCTCACGTTCAGTCCGTTGAAAGAGCGTTGCGAATTATCGATGTTTTAGCGGCTGAAAATCATGATATGTCTTTAACGGAAGTTTCTAACGCGCTGGAATGGCCTAAAAGCACCGTGCACGGCCTTATTACCACGCTTAGGGATTTCTCGTTTGTGGAACAGTCCCCCTTAACCGGCAAATACAGCCTTGGCGTCAAACTGTTTGAACTGGGCAACATCGTGGCCCGCGGATGGAATATACGCGAAGTGGCGCTGCCGTTTATGAGACGCCTGAGCGAAACGACCGGCGAAACGGCGCATCTTGCCGCCGAAGACAACGGCGATGTTTTGTATATTGAGAAAATCGATTCAGCGCGCGCGTTTCGCATAGTGTCCGAAATAGGAGCGAGATTGCCTATACATTGCACGGGGCTTGGCAAGGCGATTTTAGCCCACAAAACGCCCGCCGAAATAAGGCGGATATTTTTACGCAATGATCTGCGCGCTATGACGCCCAATTCGATAACTAGCCTTGAAAAACTTGAAAAAGAGCTCGAACGTATAAGAAAGGACGGCTTTGCGGTCGATAACGGCGAAGTTATGGAAGGGTTGCGCTGTGTCGCCGCGCCGATACGCGACAAGAATGGAAACGTAAATTACGCGGTGAGCGTTTCGGGCGTACTGGGGAATATGTACGGCGCGCGTTTTGATAAAATAGTCGAAACGCTAAAAAAGACAGCCGAAGATATAATGTTTGGGATGGGATATCGAGGTTTTAACAAATAATCTGGCGATATCCGCCAAAAAGGACTTTTAACGCGAAGCTCAGTTTTAAACATAGCCAAAACCGGGAGACGCTTCTCGACAAAGCCCATTCGGATAACTATGGTTTAGACTGAATTCAGTATAAGGCGTCGAAGGAGAGAATATAATGAGCGAACAAAGACCGGAAATAGCGAACAGCATACAAACCGGCGATTTTAAAACAAATTATCATGATATCGGAGAAGGTTATCCGATAGTGTTTTTGCACGGGTCCGGTCCCGGCGTTACAGCTTGGGCCAACTGGAATAAGCTTTTTCCAGTTCTAAAAGACAATTTCCGCTTAATAGCGCCCGATATGGCTGGATTCGGCTTCACTGAACGCCGCGAGGGCGACGTATACACAATGAATAAATGGGCGCGGCAGACAATAGACTTGTTTGACGCTTTAAAACTCGAGAAAGCCAACCTTGTCGGCAACTCGTTCGGCGGCGCTCTGGCGCTGTCCGTGGCGATACAATATCCGGAACGGGTGAACAAACTTGTTTTGATGGGCAGTATGGGCGTGACATTCCCGATCACATACGGTCTTGACAGGGTTTGGGGTTATACGCCATCCTTGGAAAATATGGAAGAGCTGTTGGAAATTTTCACGTACGATCATTCTTTCTCTACTAAAGATCTTATCAAAAGCCGCTATGAATCAAGCATACAGCCCGGTTTTCAGGAAAGCTTCTCCTCCATGTTTCCGGCGCCGCGTCAAAACGGCGTGGAGAGCATGGCCGGAAACCAGAACTACATACGCAATATTCCGCACCAAACGCTTATTGTGCACGGTCGCGAAGACCGGGTAATACCGATTGAAACGTCTCTGAAGCTCGTTAAGCTGATAGATAACGCGGAGCTTCACGTTTTTGGACACTGCGGCCACTGGACGCAGATAGAGCGCTCCAAAGACTTCTCCGATCTTATAAAAGGCTTCTTTCTCAGATAGGTGGTAAAAAATGGCCGAAGGTAAAATTAAAAGATTCGCCGATACGCTCTACAATTCCGAAAGACGGCGCGAATCCGTTCCGCCGCTTACCGCCGAAGATCCCGCCCTTACTATAGACGACGCGTACGCCATACAGCTTTGCAACGTGGATCGCGTCGTAAAGGAAGGGTTTAGGATTTCCGGAAAAAAGATAGGGCTGACTTCGCCGGGGATACAAAAACAACTTGGCGTTAACGAACCCGATTATGGACATTTGTTTTCAGCGATGGAAAGCGCGGACGGCAAAATCAACGCCTCGCATCTTATACTGCCCAAAATAGAAGGCGAATTGGCCTTCATACTAAAGAAAGACCTGGACGGCGGCGCGGTTACGGTCGAAGACGTTCGGGCCGCTACGGATTATGTCGTGGCCGCGTTCGAAATAGTCGACAGCCGCGTCGAAAACTGGAATATAAAGCTCATAGACACCGTGTCGGATAACGCTTCATCCGGCAGGTACATACTTGGTGAGAAAACAGTCTCGCTCGATGACATAAATCCGAGCGAAGTGTCTATGAAGTTATATAAGAACAAAAAGCTTGAGCAGGAAGGGACCGGCGCCGCCGTTTTGGGCGATCCGAAACTTGCCGTCGCCTGGCTCGCCAATAAATTATGGAGCTATGGCGTAACGCTCAAAAAAGGCGAAGTTATACTGTCCGGCGCGTTTTCCGCGGCTCCCGCCGCCGTGGCGGGCGATTTCTTTGAGGCTGAATTTGCAGGTCTGGGAAGCGTCAAAGCTTGGTTCGTTTAAAGACCTTGGAACGTCTGTCAAAGCTCTGAGGCGGCGCCCCGATTATAGCTATGTTTTGCGTAGTACATAAAAAATCGTTATGAGATTAATACGCGGCGCGGAAGCTCTTCGCTTCCTTCATTTAATAAGGGGGAAGCGAAGTTCGGGGCGGCGCCCTGAGATCTAAATCGGTTAAATTGGAAAAACATTAGACAGAAGGCGGGAGGTAGCCTTTGGATAAGATTAAAGTAGCGGTCATAGGTCCTGGAAACATAGGCAGCGACCTTATGTACAAGATATTCAGATCGAAGAATCTTGAAATGGCTCTGATGACGGGCATTGTGGAGTCGGAGGGCATACGCCGCGCCGCGTCTCTTGGCGTCGCCACGTCAATTGACGGCGTGAAGGCCGTGGCCGCGAACAAAGAGATAAAGATAGCGTTTGACGCGACGAGCGCGGCGGCGCATTTGAAATTCAACTCGCCGGTTCTTCGCGAAGCGGGCGTAATGTCGATAGATTTGACGCCAGCCGCGATAGGGCCGTATTGCGTGCCATGCGTGAATTTGGACGCTTTGCATGACCAAATTAACGATAAGCTGGACATTAACATGGTCACTTGCGGCGGACAGGCGACTATCCCGATAGTTTACGCCATATCCCGCGTAGCGGGCGCGTCGTACGCTGAAATAGTGGCGTGCATATCGTCTAAGAGCGCTGGGCCGGGCACAAGAGCCAATATGGATGAGTTTACGGAAACGACGTCAAAAGGGCTTGAAGTCGTAGGTGGCGCGGACAAAGGCAAGGCGATTATTATATTGAATCCCGCGGAGCCGCCGCTTATGATGACGAACACGGTTATGGCGAGGGTTAAGAACCCGGAAGTAGGGTTTGAAAAGATTAAAGAATCGATTGACGCTATGGTGAAGGAGCTTAAAGAATACGTTCCTGGCTATACGCTTCGCGTTCCGCCGATTATGGAAGGCGATAAAGTCACTACGATTGTTCAGGTTGAGGGACAAGGCGATTTTCTGCCGAAATTTTCCGGAAACCTTGACATAATAAATTCCGCGGCTGTAGCCGCGGCGGATAAAATCGCCGCGGAGATGTTGGCGAAGGGGGGCGCGCCGGTATGAAAATAAACCTTGTTGACGCCACGCTGCGCGACGGAAGCCACGCGCTTCGCCACGGCATAACGGAAGATATGGCGGTAAGCATCGCCAAAGGGCTCGATGAAGCGGGCGTCGCCATAATAGAACTGTCTCATGGCGACGGACTTGGAGGGTCCAGCTTCACTTACGGTTTTTCCAAGGAGGATCAGTTTAAGCTTATCGAAGCCGCTGGGAAAGCGATTAAAAAATCAAAGCTCAGCGTTTTGCTGCTACCCGGCATAGGCACGATAGAAGACCTGAATAAGGCGAAGGAACGCGGCGCGGACGTCGTTCGCGTAGCCACCCACGTAACGGAAGCCGACGTCAGCGAGCAGCACATTAAGGCGGCTAACGACATAGGAATGATGACCGTCGGGTTTTTAATGATGGTTCATATGGCGGAAAAAGAGCGTATAGTCGAGGAAGCGAAAAAAATGGAGAGTTACGGCGCGAGCTATGTTAATCTCGCCGACTCGGCCGGATATTTGCTGACTGACGGCGTGAAGGAACGCATAGACGCCGTGGTGAACGCCGTTAAAATACCTGTGGGTTTCCACGCGCACAACAACTTAGGCATGGCTATGGCCAATTCCCTAGCCGCTGTGGAAGTCGGCGCGACTTACGTTGACGGCACGCTTCGCGGGCTGGGAGCGGGCGCCGGCAATACGCAGATGGAAGTTTTGGCGGGCGCGCTTAAACGCATCGGCCATGACACGGGCGCTGATTTTTACCATCTGATGGACGTGGCGCGCGACAGCGTGGATCCTATCATGCTACGCCCGCAGGTGATAGATAACGGCTCTTTGATGTTGGGTTACGCGGGGGTGTATTCGTCATTTTTACTCCATGTGTACAACGCCGCTGAAAAATTCGGTCTTGAACCTCGTGACATACTTGTGGAGCTTGGCGCGCGTAAAATGGTAGGCGGCCAGGAAGATATGATCATAGACGTGGCGTACCGTATTAAAAACAAGGGATAAAGGCGGGACGCCGCGGATAATCATAAACGCAGGGGGGAAATGATATTTTTGGGGGATATGACATTATTAAAGTATGATATCACTGTGGAAGACACCGGTGAAACTTTCGTATGTCATGAAAACGAGTTTATATTAAACGCTATGCTTCGTCGCGGGAACGGACCGATATCGCACGGCTGCTGCGGCGGCGGATGCGGGGTTTGTAAAATGCGCATAGTGAGCGGACTCGTTTTTATAGAAAAAAGAATGAGCGCCGAACACATCACGCGTGAAGAGCGTGAGAACGGCATTGCGCTTTTATGTTGCGTCAAACCGCGATCCGACATAGTTTTGACGCGCGTCACCACTACCCATGAACTCCAACGCGCCAATCCGTTAACGGCAATTAACGGCGGAGCGCTGAAGTTATAGAAAGTAATTAAAAAAGACTAATTACAAGGGGGATTTACTTAATGGCGTTAAACAAATTGCTTCGTCCGGGACTTATACAGCTTCGTGTGCTCGACCTGGATAAAACCCTGAATTTCTATAAGAATATTTTAGGGCTTGATGAAGTATGCCGCACTTCCGACGGGCGCGTCTGCCTTAAGACATACGACGAATTCGACCATCACTCAGTCACTTTGCGTTTGGCCGATACAGCAGGCTTTGACTACGCCGCGTTTAAGGTTGACAGCCCTGAAACATTAGAAGAAATGAAAGAAAAAACAATCAAATTCGGCTACGCGGTAGATGAAGTCCCCGCGAATTCCAATCAGCCGGGTTTCGGCAAGAGGTATGGCTTTACCATCTGCACAGGCCACAGATTTGAAATTTATTGCGATGTGGAACTGGCTGAAAAAGGCCCGCAAATCAAAAATCCGGACATATGGACGACTCCTCCTAGAGGAATGCGCGCCATCAGACTCGACCACTTCCTGCTCTATGGCCCCAACATAGAGGAAGCCGAAAGATTCTGCAAAGAAGTGTTCGGCATGTATTCGCCGGAAGTGTGTAACCTGCCTGACGGCAAACGTCTCGCGACATGGCTTACGTCATCGAACAAACCCCATGATTTCGCGTTCGTCGAGTATGACAAACCGGGAAAGATTCATCACATCGGTTTCTATCTTGAAAACTGGACTGACGTCGGAAACGCCGCCGACTGGATGGCCATCCATAGGCTTAAAAGGGATATCGGCCCCACGCGTCACGCTATCACGCGCGGACAGACCATCTATTTTTGGGAACCGTCCGGCAACCGCATAGAAGTTTATTCCGGCGGCTACACAGCGTATCCTGACAATCCGTTGAGAATTTGGGACAGTGACATGCTGTGGCGCGGACTGTTCTACTATGAAGGCGAAATGCTCCCGAGCTTCCTTGAAATAGTGACCTAACGCATAACCCAGTCTAAAATTTAATACGCGCATTTAGCGAACCGTCCGTGAGGGCGGTTCGTTTTCGTTATTCGGACGATAAATCCAGAGCGGTCCAAATAGTTCTAAAAGTATGTTTGATTTTAGCGCTCCGTTTTGCGTTTGTCAACTTTGAAGCGTTGTCAAAGACATCTTTTCAACTAGCTCTTATGTTAACGGATAACCGAGAAACCGCCGGTTCATTATAGTTTATGCCAATATATGTTTGCGCGGCGTCGACCAGGGTTCGTGATAACCCACATACGCGCCATGAAACGCTAAGGTTTTTCACTTTATTTTTAGAAGTTAGCCGCGTCTGAATATAGCTTGGACAATTTAGCTTTGAGTCATAATCCGGTTCGATGCGGAAACTCTTTCAACGCGTAAATTCACTCCCCGCCAGCTTTTTCAAGTTCTCTTACGTTTCAAACTGAGTTCAGTATAAATTGCTATATGTCTCCTAATAATATAATATATGGCGGAAGATCGCCACTATCTTATATGACTATCCAATCGTCTCATGAAGCCGCGCGAATGCGCGGCGCGGGGTCCGGGGTCGAAGACCCCGGCGGGGTTTGGGGCGGAGTCCCAAGGTCTTTATGACTCGTCTGGATAGTCATTTTATCTTATATCCCGGAGGCGTTAAAATGAAACGATTAGCCGTCGTCGCGATCTTAACGGCGATTCTAGCGTCATCCGCGCGACCTGTCGCGGCCCTTACGGACGCTATGATATTTAAGGACGATGTCGTTAACGTATATGTCGGCCGCAGGGAAGCCGGGATTATAATTGAAAACGCTAATTTTAAAGACGCGCCCTCGGATCTTTCGGTGAAAGAGCGTCTGGCGCGAGCGAGCGCGATAGGCGCGCTAAAAGGTTACGGCGCGTATTTGAGCCCGGAGATAGCCGCTACGAACGAGGAAGCGGCGGCGTTCATATTACGCGCGGCGGGTATGGAAGGTCAGTATATGGAAGCGGTTGACAGCTTAGCGATGGGCTATACGGAACAAGCCGCGGCGATGGGCGTTATAACGGAAGACGTGTCTAGCTCCGGAGCCATAACTCGCGAAAACGCCGCCGACTGGCTCATTCGCGGAGTGGAAATCGTCTCGCCGGATGCGTTTTACGATGTGTCCGCGTTGCAGCGCGTTTACGAATACGCGGATTGGAAAGATATATCGCCGAAAAAGATGGTCAACGTGGAAAAGGCGCTAAGCGCGGGTGTGTTCGCCGATAGCCGAAACAAAACGTTTTTTTCGCCCAAATCTAAAGTTTCTAGAGGGGAGCTGGCGGCGATGGCCGCCGATGTCGCTAAGCTTATCTATAGCCAAAAAACTGGAGTTATAGGCGGGGTTAAGGATTCGCAAACGATAGCGACAGGCGAAAGCGTTGTTATAAGGGATTATTATATACGCTCGTCCGAAGGGTATGTGGACATATTGCGTTACCGAAGCTTTTATTCTTCTGACGCGAAGGCGGACGATTTTGACGCGCCGGTATTTAAAAACGGAAAAACAGACGGGCTTTTTTCTTTGGAGGAAGGCGACGAGATCGAATATGTGACCAAAGACGGCGTATGCCTTTACGTAAGGGTATCGGACGCGGCGCCGGTCAATCAGTTAACGGTTCGCGGGCGGTTCGTCAACTTTGACCCTGACGCCGGACGCGTAAGCGTAACGGACGTAAACGGCAAGGAATATTCGTTTAATATGATAAGCGCGTTATACGGCGAGGATTTTTTGCTTTTTAACGAGAGAAAGCGCGTGACGGCCGATTTGCCGTTAGGAGCGGTAATAGAAATCTCGCTCAAGAACAATGTCGCGGACGCGCTGCGTTTTATAGGCGACCCGGCGGTGATAGACGAAAAGCGCGGAGTAGTGACGGAAAATAACCTCTCTATGGGCTATCTCACTTATATGGATGATGACGGCGCGCTTGCGACCGCGCGTTATACAGCGCGTGACGCTGTCGTTCGAAAGAACGGCGAATATGTAAGCGGCATGGAGGATATAGAGCCTGGCGACATAGTTTTTATGCGCTTTTCCGCCGAATATCCATATGACATAACCGCTGTGAGCGCCGCGGGCGATTACGCGCCGCAAAGATGTAAAATAGCTCGTATAGTTGATAATGGGGGCTATTCGTCCATTACCGCGCGATACGAGAACGGCGAAATAGCTTCGTTTTACGCGCCTGACGTAGCGCGCGTCGTGAAAAACGGCGAACCCGCCAATCTTTCCGCGCTAAAGCCAGGCGATGACGTGAAGCTCGTCGTAAATCGATTTTCTCCCGCTGTAAAGGAAATTTACGTTGAAAGCGGCGGCGAGCTTATAGACATAATAAAAGGCCGGCTTTTAAACATCGATGATATACAGAATTCCGTCACGCTTCAAGCCGTAAGACGGTTTTACAAGAACGGCTGGGGAGAATATAAAGGGATCGAAAGTTTTAAGCTTGACGACAACGCCGAGTTTTACAAGGATGAAAAGCGCGTAAGCCGAGAGAGAGCGGCTAAATATCTAAAGCGCGGTGACGTTTACGCCGCGGTCGAGCGCGGATATGACGGCGACCGCATACGTAAAATGACGTTTCGCGACGGTCGTGACAAAACAATCGCGGCAAGCCGCGCGCTTTTGGCGGACGACGTTTTGCAAACGCTTGACGCGCGCGCGCGTTTTGACGACGGCACAATAGCGCGGCGCGGAGGAAGGTTGATTGGATGGGCGTCCGTCGCGGCGGGCGACTACGTCGCTGTCGCGTTAAACGGTCATGGCAGATCCGTCGCTGTCGCGGACGTAATGGATCCGCCGGGATCCGACGGCGTGAAAATCATGTGCGGCCGCGTTAAAAGTCTAAACGAAAACGATTCGTTCACAGTCGAATCCATATCGACGCTGGAAAACGGATCGTGGCTTTACTCGCCTGTAGAACGCGTTTTCGCGACAGATAGCTCATCCGTTTTTTTGAACGAAGGAGGCGCGGCTCGTTTGGATTTTTCCGCGTTCGACGTCGGACGCGACTATACCATAGCGACGGCGGGCGGGCGCGCCGAAATCGCGGCCGACGCCGCTTTCGCTGAAAACGCCATATACGGCGAAATACAGTCGCTTGACGATGTGTCCGTATCACTGAGAGACGCGCGTTATCTCGACGCCGGCGAATGGCGGCTTATCGGCGGGCCGGTCCTCGTATCGATCGCCCCGAACGCCCTCATTGTAAAAAACAACGACGTTAACGAAAGCGAGCTTCAAGCCGGCGATTTCGTCATGGTGATGACTGACGCGCCTTTCTCCGTTGTCGTAAATGATAAATCCGCTGACGGTTTTATCGTTTTAGCGGAGAGCTAGAAAGATGTAAACTGAAGAGCCTGTTTAAAATCTCCATTTTACGTCTTTTCGGCTCATTTTCCGCCATGCTTTGTCAGCGCTCATCGCGTATATTCTTTGAATGCGCGGCATTCGCACTTCTTTGTTTGGTAAAAGATGAACGCTAAAATCCTGACTAAACAGGCTTTAAGCCTTATAAAAAAGGACGATGCTTTTTTAATGAAAAAAATCGCTCTTGTAACGTTTTTCACTCTCTTTTTCGCGGCGGGGACCGGACATGTCGCTTTAGCCGATATTGGCGAAGCGGGTTTTTTCGGCGGCATAACTGACGGCTCTACCTTGCCCAAAATGACTGATATTAAAGCTAAGACTGAAAAAAAACGCCGGACTCGCGCCTATAAGGAAGTCGTTTTCGTTTCCGGCGAACCAGTGACGTTCGAAGGCGTGATCGCGGTTGACGCTAAAAACCAGCCGGTCGAATTTACGGAACCGGCTGGAGCGTACGCGGTGACATTCACTGTAGCGCCTGGCGACGGCGCGGACGCGGACGGCGTCGTTTCAATAAACAGGGCCGTAACGTTTGACGTGCGCTATCGCAAGGAAGGCAGGCAGGTAATTAAAGATTACGAGCCGCGAACATGGAGCGAAACGATTGTAACGCCAGCCGGCGAATTTTCTCTGGACCCGGTTCATTCGCGCTTTAACGTAAGCGTAATAGAGGATCACGCGCCCGGCGTCGTTTATTACAAAGGCGATATATCCCAGAGGCGCGTATATAACGACGCGGAAAACAAAATCACGGCTCTTGATTCGTCAGGCGCGTTTTATGGCTATTCATGCGCGTTGTCAGCGGCGGAAGCCCACCGTATTGACATCACGGCGATAAGCGACGGCTTTCAGGCGCAGTATCAAGTCCGGCCGGCCATATCTTCCGTGAAAATCTTACGGTACGGAGAAAACGAGCCGGACGCCATAAGTTTTTCCGGCAATTACAGAGAAATCACGCAAAGCTCAAGCGGTCTCGAATACAATATATACGAAAAGCCCCAATATATAGATGTTCCGACTTTCGGGCGCGAGTATATGCCTGTATACAACTCGTTCGAACAGCTTATATCGCCCGACCTCGGATTCTTAAAGGGACATTTCGCCGAAGAGGCCATAACAAAGCTGTTCGCCACGCAAGTGTTTGAAAATGATCCTCTCTTTTTCAAGCCCGCGCAGGTCATGACCAGAGGCCAGTTCATAAGCGCGGTCGCTCGCGCCATAAAGCTGCGCCTTCCTGATTTAACGCCTAAGAAAGGCCGGTCTAAAAAGAGCGCGGTTATAGACGACACGGACGCCGCTTTCGGCGACGCCGCGCCCGACAGACCGGATTACGGCTATATTATGGCGGCGAACGCCGCGGGTCTTATATTCGGCCGCGACAACGGGAGCTATTACCCTGACAACGCCATAACGCGCGAGGAAGCCGCCGTAATTATAATGCGCGCGCTCGGGCTTGAATCGATTTCGCCCGACGCCGCGTCGGACACGCCGTTCGCGGACGGTTCTCAAATCAGCGATTGGGCGAGACGGTCCATGAACGCCGCGCGATTTATAGGCATTTTGAATGGCGACGGTTTCGCGAGACCTGATGAAACGCTGTCAAAGGCGGACGCCGCGCTGTTGCTGAACGCCATGACGGATTATATGCGTTACGGACTTTCCAGAGATTATACGGAACATATCGTAAACTACGCTGATTGAAACGCGAAAAAAGGAGAACCTTGATTCGAAACATAGCCAAACCGGGCGAGCCAATGAGTTTGGCGCAAAACGCTGAAATTATAGAAGTCTCAATGAAAACGTTTGGAATGTTTGACTTAGGCGCGGTATATATATTATTTCCGGGGGTAAACTTTAGCGACAATAGCGCGTCATGGAACAGCCCGTTTATTAAACATTATCGCCGGCGCCGGCGCGTTTTTGAAACAAGTTCAAAGTTGGCTCGATATTATTGCGGCGACGTATTGAAGCCGCGCCGCGCGTTGTGCTATAATGCAATAAAATTCTGAAGGGAGCGTTACACAGATGGCTTGCGTCGAGGAGAAAATACGCCTTGAAACGGATGGCACGTTGAGCTTCGGAAATTATTCCGTCAGTGAAAAACAAAAGCTTGACGGGTTCGAAGTAAACGGCGATTTATACAAAGTGAAAACGCATAACGAAGTTACCCGGTTGGAGAAAAACTCCAAACTCCTGCTGGAGTCCGTTCCTGGCTCGACAGTTCACAACTTCAAATTGACCGAAAAGGTCATTTCATATGATATAGAAGGTTATGAGGATACGCGGCTTACGCTCGAATTGGAGCCTAAGACGGAGTACCGCATATTGATAGATGACGTGAACGTCGGGAAGATGAAATCGAATTTGTCCGGTAAAATTAATTTCAGCATAGATCTGTCTTCGCGTCCGCAAAATGTTAAAATCGAGAAAATACCTTAGAGCCTGTTCAAGATCTCCATTTCGCGTCTTTTCGGCTTATTAGACCTGTCACAAAGAATCCGCTAAAAGCGAGATCTTGAGCAGGCTGGCAAGTTGTAAAATGAATTGCCCAAAGGTATAAAAAAAAGACCCATCGGGGATCCAAACCAGTTACAATGAAGTTGTGAGACAACAACGTGACTGGAGGAACCGCGATGAGTCAATTACAGAGTAACGCAAAGACAAAGAAATGGAAACAGCTTACTGAAAAAGATCGGTATAAAATTGAGGCGCTGTTTCAGAAAGGGTTCAGGGCAGCGGAGATCGGGGCGGCGTTGACGCCTAAACGCGACAGGCGGACAATCGAGCGGGAGCTAGCCCGTGGCCTGACCACACTACGGAACAGCGACTGGACCGAGCGGACGGTCTAT
>JAISER010000045.1 GCA_031263985.1 Clostridiales bacterium
GCTTCGCCCCAAACCCTGTAAGACCTTGGGGCTTCGCCCCAAACCCTGTAAGACCTTGGGGCTTCGCCCCAAACCCTGTAAGACCTTGGGGCTTCGCCCCAAACCCCGCCGGGGACTTGTCCCCGGACCCCGTTGCGCGCATTCGCGCGTTCAGATTTTAAGCAAAGGGCAAAAAGTGAGAATGCCCGCGAAAACGGGACGTTACGTTGAAAGATAGGGTGAAAGCGCAATGCCCAAATACAGAGACGGTTGTTAAAGTTTGCGGCGGAACTATGCGTGAATCTATGGAGAAGATCGTATTCCTATGTCGTCGGACGGTAAGGCGCGCAGCTTAAAATCGCGATAAATTTTTACTGGAAACGGACCGTGGCGTCGTTTTCGGCGGCGGAGAGTTGGGGGACGAAGTCCCTCGAGAGCTTAATCATTAGTTTTTACGGAGGAAAAGGTTATGGGCAGTGTAAACGCCGTACTTTTCAAAGGACGCAAAAACGGCATAAGCGTCGTAATTGACGAAAACGCCGACTTCGAAGATATAAAGAGCGCCTTGGCTGAAAAAGTGGACGACGATAAAAACTTCTTCGGCGGCGCCAAAACGACCATATCGTTTCAGGGTAAGCCTCTTTCGGAAGACGAGGAAGCCGCCCTGCTTAACATAATAGCTGAAAAGGCGAACCTTAGCATATCATTCGTGGCTCAGGACGTGTACAGCGGAGAACCTAAGGGCGGTAAAACGGCGGTGAGCGACGCGTCGCTTTATTTGCCTGAGCATATAACTAAGTTTCACGGAGGTTCTTTACGTTCGGGGCAATCGATAAAATTCGCTGGCAGCGTCGTTGTTCTCGGCGATATAAACCCCGGCGCGGAAATTATCGCGGAAGGCAACGTGATAATTTTGGGCGCGGCGAAAGGCATGGTGCACGCCGGGTGCGCGGGCAATCATGAATGTTTCGTTTCCGCGGTCGTCCTTACGCCGACGCAGTTGCGCATAGCTGATATTATAACGTATATTCCGGCCGATCTGGGCAAGAAGGTTAAAAGACACGTCTCTCCCCGCTACGCTTACGTTAAGGATGGGCAGATTTATATCGCGCCGCTCGTTAACGAATAACGCCGCGTCGTTCGTCCGTAAATGATATCTCCCGTAAAAAAATCGTTTGCGTCGCTTACGTTGTTTTATAATCTTTCAATAGATCGCGAGATCATGTAAAAAAAATAATGCAAATCAGCGAATTATTTGATATACTTTCTAATGTTTAGGAAAATTATTGAATCCTCCGAGCTTTTGGCGCGAAGTCAGCATTGCGCGGCGGCGCCCGGCTTTAATTGCGGAAGGCTTTTTAGAATATTTAAGTGGGAGGAACTTTTTAATGAGCGAAGTAATCGTAATTACGTCCGGTAAAGGCGGCGTAGGCAAAACCACGACTTCGGCGAATCTGGGCACGGGTCTGGCCGCGCGCGGAAAGGCGGTGGTGCTTGTTGACGCTGACATCGGGCTTCGAAATTTAGACGTTATAATGGGGCTTGAAAACAGGATAGTGTATGACCTTGTGGACGTTGTGGAAGGCAATTGCCGGTTAAAGCAAGCTCTTATAAAAGACAAGCGTTTTACCAACATGTTCCTTTTGCCCGCCGCCCAAACCCGTGACAAAAACGCCATAAATCCCGGGCAGATGCAAAAGCTCACGGAAAGTCTGCGCGAGGAGTTTGAGTTTGTGCTGATAGACTGCCCCGCCGGCATTGAACAGGGCTTCAAAAACGCCATAGCCGGCGCGGACAAAGCCATCGTCGTCACTACGCCTGAAGTGTCCGCGGTAAGAGACGCTGACAGAATCATCGGTCTGCTCGAAGCGGAAGACTTGAAAAACCCAAAGCTGGTTTTGAACCGCGTGAAGATCGACATGGTGAAACGCGGCGATATGCTCGCTCTTGAGGACGTGACAAGCCTTCTGGCTATAGACGTGCTGGGCGTCGTCCCGGACGATGAAAGCGTCGTCGTTTCGTCAAACAAAGGCGAGCCCGCCGTGCTTGACGACAATTCCAAAGCCGGTCAAGCCTTTCGCAACATAACGTCGCGGCTTATAGGCGAAGATACGCCTTTTATGGACCTGGAACAAAAAACCAGCATCTTTACCAAGTTTCGCAAATTGTTAAAATTGTAAAGGATGTGCGCCTTATGGTAGAGTTTCTGACCAGACTGTTTTCCCGGAAGCAACCATCCAAAGACATAGCGAAAGACAGGCTTAAACTCGTTCTCATACATGACCGCGCTAACTGTTCGACTCAGCTTCTGGAGATTTTAAAGACAGACATTATAAAGGTAATTTCAAATTACATGGAAATAGACGAGGACGGCCTTGACATACAAATTTCAACCGCGCCTTCCGAAACGGACGGCAACGCCGTGCCTATGCTTTACGCCAACATACCTATCAAAAATATCAGAAAAGCGCAGGGGCAGTAACCTTGAAAAGGCGATTAAAAGATTTTGATTTTTCGCTTCTCGCGGCGGTGATCTTACTCTCCGTTTTTGGGATAATCGTCATAAGCAGCGCGACGCGCCCGGACATGACTGATGAGTCCGCGAAGCAACAAATCTGGTTCGCGTTCGGTCTGGTTTTGTCGCTGGTTGTGTCGTTTATCGACTATCATTTTGTTTGCAAGTTTTATATAGCGGCTTACTTGGCGTGCTTAACGCTTCTGCTGGCTGTGCTGCTCTACAACCGCGTGATAAGCGAAGACGTCGTGGCTCGATGGTTTTATATCGGCCCGATAAACATACAACCATCCGAATTCGCGAAAATATTTATGACGGTTTTCCTTGCCGGAGCCATAAGCCGTAACGAAAACGCGCTGAAATCGCCGCTGCCGCTTACCGCCATATTGATGAGCATAGCCGCGCCGACGCTCCTCATTCTGGTTCAGCCGTCGCTTTCGGCCAGTTCCGTTCTTTTGTTCTTATCATTGTCGATTTTATTCGCGGGCGGGCTTCGCTTTAAATATATATCGTTAGGCGCGCTGATTGTCGCGCCGATAGGCGCCGCTTTGTATTTCGACATGACGCGCCCGGAGCCTTTACTGCTTAAAACGGGACTTTTCAGCGGCTATCAAATCGAGCGGCTGCAAACGTTTCTTAATCCCGATCTCGATTCGGATAAAATGTACCAAACGCTTAACTCCATAGCGGCGATAGCGTCCGGTCAGATCTCCGGCAAAGGTTTATACAACGGCGTCGTCACTCAGACAGGCAGGCTCCCCTATGCCCAAACGGACTTCATATTCTCCGTTATAGGCGAAGAGTTCGGCTTTATAGGTTGCGCGGCCACGCTTGCCGTAACGCTTTTCGTTATATTAAAATGTCTGCTGACCGCTCAGCGGGCCGCGGATATGGAAGGCAAGCTTATAGCGTCCGGCGTCGCGTCTATGTTCGCCTTCCAGGCTTTCGTTAACGTCGGCGTCGCCACAAGCCTTTTGCCAAACACCGGAATGCCTTTCCCGTTCGTCAGCTACGGAGGAAGCTCGCTTTGGATAAACATGATAGCGGTCGGACTTGTTATAAACATAGGGATGACTAAGCCGAAATCAATGTTTGAAAGGTGAATTTTTATGAACATAGCGTTAATAGCGCACGATAATAAAAAAAAACTTATGGAGAATCTATGCATCGCTTACAGGCATATTCTAAATAAACATACGCTGTTCGCCACAGGGACTACCGGCAGGCTGGTGGAGGAAACATCCAGTCTGTCGGTGCATAAATATCTTGCCGGGCACTTGGGCGGCGAGCAGCAACTCGGCGCCCAAATCGCGCATAATGATATTGATCTTCTTGTGTTCCTGCGCGACCCGGTAGCTCAAAAACACTACGAACCGGATATAAACAGCGTTTTACGCCTTTGTGACATACACAACATACCGGTGGCGAGCAATCTGGCTACCGCCGAAGCTCTTTTGCTCGCGCTTGACAGAGGAGACCTCGACTGGCGTAAGATCGTTAAGGAATAAAGCTTGATAAGCGGCCTTAACCGGCGAGAGATCAGACGTTTCTAAGGCGGTTTTCGGCGCGACCGATAATTATCTTTCATATATAACGTTTAAAAGCGTAATATATAACTATGGTCGTTAAGCTTAAAATCCAACGGATATCAACGACAATGTACGCGAGGTGATTTCGGCTGTGCGTAACGACAACGAAAAAGCCAGGAATTTACGGCGGCTTAACCCGGCGTCCGTCGCGCGTTTTCGTGAAACTTACGACGACGCTATTCGCGAAGACAGCTATGACGAAAAGCGAAAAAAACCGTCGCGTTTCGCGTTGTTTTATATCATAACGCTGCTTGCGGCCGTTATAGCGTGCGTCGCTGTTTTCGCCGTATTCTTTACCCGTATAAGGCGCGATAGGGAAGAATCCTTACCCTCGGTAACGGACTCCGTGACCCCGGAGATCGAAGAGAAAGCCGTTGTAAGCGAAACGCGCCAAATTACATGCGTTATAACTTTCAAAGGCGCTGATTTCATTGAGGTGACGGATGTGGAAAACGGTCAAGCTCATACGCTTAATGTCGGACGCGGGTCTAAATTTAAGAATGAACGCAACCAAACGATCACGGTCAGCGATTTGTCCGTCGGCCAGGTTTTGGAAGGCTCTTTTGACACGCGAACTAGCGTCGCGGACGCTATGTCTCTTTCCGCGAAAACCTGGGAGCAAAAACTTGTAAGCGGCGTCAGCGTCAGCGCGAACGCTCTCGTTTACGGCAACGACATTCTTAAATACGATGAAAACACCGTCATTATGTACAAAGAGAAAAAAATTAGCGCAAGCGGAGCG
>JAISER010000062.1 GCA_031263985.1 Clostridiales bacterium
TGGCGTTGAGGGACAGAGTCCCCCAAGGTCTCCCGAAAACTGCGCGAAGCGAGGTTTTCGTCAAAAGGGTTTCAAAAGGGACAATGTCCCTTTTGCAGATGGCGTTGAGGGATCGAAGCCCCCCCAAGGTCTCCCGAAAACTGCGCGAAGGAGGTTTTCGGCGAAAGGGTTTCAAAAGGGACATTGTCCCTTTTGCAGGGGGGCGTTGGGGGACAGAGTCCCCCAAGGTCTCAAAAAAACTGCGCGAAGCGAGGTTTTCGGCAAAAGGGTTTCAAAAGGGACATTGTCCCTTTTGCAGAGGGCGTTGGGGGACAGAGTCCCCCAAGGTCTCAAAAAGGAGAACGCTTGGCGATAGGGCTTACGGCATTAAGAATACGGAACTCGCGGGCTATAAAAAAGACTGTTATAACGGCTGAAAGAACGTCAGCGAAAGGCGCCGCGAACCATACTCCGTTCAGTCCGAAGAACATCGGCAAAAGGACTGTGGCGGGTATTAACAGTATCACCTGTCGAAGCAAACTCAAAAACGCGGATATCTTCGCGCGTCCGATAGCTGTAAAAAATGTGACCGTAGGCGACTGAAACCCTACCGCCAGAAAAGATACGGCCATAACGCGCAGTCCATAAGCGCTTAGAGCGTTCAAGCTTGGGTCGTCATTAAACGCGCGTACGACGTATCTGGCGAAAATCTCGCATAACAGACTTAAAAAAGCGCTTATCGACATAGCGTAAATGATAGTCCATTTATAAGCCTCTTTAAGGCGGTCAAATCGTCTCGCCCCGTAATTAAAGCCTATAATCGGCTGAGCGCCTTGGTTGATGCCAATAACCGGCATTGTAACGACCATCTGCACCCCGGTCACTATGGTCATGGCGCTGAGCGCGATAAAATCGTTTCCAAGCTCCTTCATACCGTAATATTTAAACGACCTGTTTAACATAAGTATGACCAAACTCGCGGCGATTTGCATAAAGAACGGCGAAAACCCGATGGATATTATTCTATTGAAGGTTCTCATCGTAGGCTTCAAATTTTTCAGCCTGATTTTTAAAAGCGATTTATTTGAAAAATGGTAGGAAAAAATCCAGCAAGTCGACAAAAACATAGAAAATATGGTCGCGATGGCCGCGCCGCGCACGCCCATGTTGAATCCGAAAATTAATATTGGGTCCAATATGGCGTTAGTTATAGCGCCTATCAGTTGCGACGACGCGAACCGCTTAGTATTGCCCGCCGCTCTTATAGGATGGTTCATAGCGAACGATAAAATCTGAAATACAAAACCGGCCATTATAACGCTTATGTACGCGTCTGAATACGGCCTTATCTCCTCGCTCGCCCCAAGCCCTGACAACAGCTTGTCTTTTAACGCAAACCCCAAACACGTAATGACAGCCGCGACTATCATGGACAATGTAAAAGCGGCGCCAAGCGTTTTCTCAGCGCTGTCGCGGTCGCGCCTTCCCAGGTTTATAGATATGTCCGCCGCCGAACCTATGCCTATAAGCATGGAAAACCCCAGCCCAAAAACCATAATTGGCATCGTCACGCCTACGCCCGCGAGGGCCATAGCGCCTTCGCCGGGTATTTGCCCCACCCAAAACCGATCTACCATGTTATACAGCGCGTTAATGAACATGCTTATAATGGTCGGTATGGAATATTGTATAATCAATTTTTTGAGATCGGCCGAGGCCATATTCCGCTCAGACCGCGTAAGATCGTCAGCGCTGACTCCTTCGCCGCCGCAGACCGGGTTGTTTTCCGCTTCTTCCAATTCGTAGCCGCCTCCAATAATCCACTGTCCGCCAAAACGTGATACGAGCGTCGATTTTTCCTCCGCTCCCAATACTGAATTCAGTCTAAGAGCCTGTTTAAAATCTCGCTTTTAGCGGATTTTTGTGATGATTTTCCGCCAGGCTTTGTCGCGAAGCCTCACCCGGTTTGGCTATGCTTCAAACTAAGGGCCTGTAACCAAATAACGCGGACGGATGACGCGGGCATTTCGCGTCCCGGTAAGGCGCGACCGAGGCGTGAAATAACAAGTCAGATATCCGTTTCATCTAGTTACAATTCCCAAGTTCAGTATAAAATGAGCGCCTCAGTCAAAAAATTCGCCCGCGCCGACGCTATGCCCGTTCACATAAGCGAGCGCTTCCATCGGCTTTTTGCCGGGCGGCTGTAATTTCGTTATAACTACTCGCCCCGTTTTCGCTTGGACGCATATGCCCTCGGAGGTTACGGCGATTATCTCGCCCGGCGCCCCGCACGATGCGTCTTCCTCCGCCCGCGCGGCGATAATCTTCAGCGTCTCGCCTTTAAAGGTCACCTTCGCGCCCGGCGAGGGCGTTACGCCGCGTATCAGATTGACTATTTCGCGCGCGTCTTTTCGCCAGTCTAAGCGGCCCGTATCCGGCGTGATAAGAGTTGAATAAGTCGCCTCCGCGTCGTTTTGCTTTTCAAAACGCGCCTCGCCGCGCTCTATAAGCGACAGCGCCGCGAGCAGAGCCTTAGCGCCCAAAACGGCAAGCCTGTCATGCAAAGAGCCGTATGTGTCGTCATTTTCAATGATGATTTCATCGCGCGATATGACGTCGCCCGTATCCATGCCTTCATCCAACCGCATCACGCTCACGCCCGTCTTCTTTTCCCCGTTTATAATCGCCGAATGAATGGGGGAAGCGCCGCGGTATTTAGGCAAAAGCGACGGATGGACATTGACGCATCCGTATTTCGGCGCTTCCAGCGCGGCTTTGGGCAATATGCGCCCATAAGCGGTCACGACGAACGCGTCCGCCCGAAACGCGATTAAGCGCTCTAAAAAACCTTCATCCTTAAAGCTTTTCGGTTGCAGCGCCGTCAGGCCATGTTCCATAGCCGCCAGCTTTACCGACGAATACGATATTTTCTTGCCTCGTCCTTTCGGCTTGTCCGCCCGCGTCACAACCGCCGCCACGTCGTGCTCTCGCAGCAGCGCGTTCAGAGACGGCGTCGCGAACTCCGGAGTGCCCATAAATACGACTCTTATAACGCTACGCCTCCTCTTGCAAGTCTTCAGGCTCCAGCTTATGCATATTCTCGGCTTTGTCCGTGTAAAGCTCGCCGTCCATATGATCCAGTTCGTGGCAAATGGCTATAGCCTTCAACCCTTCGCCCGTCACTATGATCTCTTCACCG
The DNA here is from genome assembly GCA_031263985.1 of Clostridiales bacterium. Taxonomy (GTDB): domain Bacteria; phylum Bacillota; class Clostridia; order Lachnospirales; family JAISER01; genus JAISER01. The sequence continues at coordinate 3,179 of JAISER010000062.1, forward strand.
TTACGGTTAAGCGCCTTTACCTCCACATATCTAGGGCGAATCACCTCGCCTTTGTACCCAGGAACCGAGAGGCATCCCTCATAGCTCCTCTGAGAGCCTAACTGTTTTATCAGCTCGGGGTTTATCATCTCCGTGACGCCTTCGTTCGCGTCCACCTCGACTATAACCATACGTTTCAGCGCGCCGACCTGAACCGCCGCAAGCCCCACTCCGCATTTATCGCGCATAGTTTCAATCATGTCATCTAAAAGCGTAATTTCATTTTGCGTTATCTTTTTGACAGGCTTCGATTTTTTGCGTAAAATCTCGTCGCCCGCGTAACGTAAATATCTTAACGCCATAATAACCTCCGTATGACGAACCGTTTTTCGCCGTTACGCCAGCGAAATCGGATTCATCGTCAAGTTCATGTCCACACCGCTCAAATTTTCCCGTTCCTTCAACATTCTCACGCATTGAAACGCGAATTCCTTAAGCTCAAGCTCATTTTCACCCTTGACTATTATCTTCCACCGGTACATCCCGCGTATCTTTGATATATACGCCGGCGACGGGCCTATGACGTCGAATGTCTCCGAAGCGCCGCGCATAATTTCAGCCAGTTTCGCCAGCAAGGATATCGCTCGTTTTTCGTCCGCGCAGCAAAACAACGCGCAAAACAAGCTCGTATACGGCGGATAACCCATTTGACGCCGCAAATCCAGCTCGTACCTATAAAAGCTTTCATAATCGTTTCGCCGCGCGTAAACGACGCTGTAATGCTCGGGATTGTACGTCTGTATAAACGCTTGGCCCGCGTCAGCCGCGCGCCCCGCCCTCCCGGCCACCTGCGACAAGAGCTGAAACGTCGTCTCCGCGCAGCGAAAATCGCCGCTGTTAAGCGACACGTCCGCGGCCATAACTCCTACAAGCGTTACGTTCGGAAAGTCCAGACCTTTGGCTATCATTTGCGTGCCTATCAATATATCCGCGCCGTTTTCCCGAAACAGCGACAGCATATTCTCATACGAACTCCTGCGCGTAACCGTGTCGGAATCCATGCGCAGCGCGCGCGCGGACGGAAACAGCTTCCGGGCGTCTTGTTCGACTCTTTGCGTGCCGGCGCCGAACCGCCTTATATATTTTGAGCCGCACTGCGGACAGTTTGACGGATTGGCGGTCTTTTTGCCGCAATAATGGCAAACAAGCTCCTCGCCGGATATATGATATGTATAACTTACGTTGCATTCGTCGCATTTCATCACAAACCCGCACTTACGACAGCTTACGAACGTAGCGAAGCCTCGTCTGTTCAAAAATAAAACCGCCTGCTTGCCCCTTGACAGCGTCTCCTCGAGCGCCTCGAAGAGCGGACGGCTGAAGACGCTCATGTTGCCTTCGGAAAGCTCCGCTCGCATATCCACAACATATATCTCCGGCAGCTTTCCCTTGACGCGCCGCGTCATAACCGCTAAATCCATCTCGCCGTTTTCCGCCTGAAAATAACTTTCAAGCCGCGGCGTCGCCGACCCCAAGACGACGAGCGCGTCCTCTATCTCCGCGCGCTTTCTAGCGACCTCAAGCGCCGAATATTTGGGAGTCGTCTCAGAGACATATGTCTTTTCGTGCTCCTCGTCGATTATAATGGCTCCCAGCCGGTCAAACGGCGCGAAGACCGCCGATCGCGGCCCTATGACGACCGATATTTCGTCGTTTTTAGCCTTTTTCCATATGTCAAACCTTTCGCCCGCCGACAAACGGCTGTGCGTGACCGCCGCTCTCCTCCCGAAACGGCTTAGAAAAAGTCCGGCCATCTGAGGCGTAAGGGCAATTTCCGGCACAAGCGTTATCGCTTGCCTGTTCTTCGCTATAACATCTTCTATTATGCGCATATAAATTTCCGTCTTGCCGCTTCCCGTGACGCCATGTATTAAAATCGGCTTTTTCGCGTCCGCCGCGCGATTCACGGCGCGTAAAACGTCCTGCTGGCTTTCCGTCAGTTTTGGCTTTTCATCTTGTCTTACAAATTCAAACGCCTCAGCTTCGTCTTCCTCCAATGTTATAAATCCGTTTTTGACAAGCGTCTTGATAGGCGAGGCCGAAATCCCCAGTTCATTTTTAACGTCGTTTACATCCGCCCCATCGCATTCGAGCAGCAATTCCAGTATCTTAGCCTGAGGCGGATCCGCCCCTGACCCCGGCAAGTCCCGCCCTGACGAACTTTTCGCCCTAAGACGCTCAATCTCCGCCAAAACGGCGTCTCGCGACGCGTCTTCGCGTATATACGCGCGTTTTATCTTGCCCGAACGAAACCCCGACGGACGAGGCGCGACGCGTTTTATGCAGCTTATAAGCGTGGCGTTGTATTTTTCGCTCATCCAACGAGCCAGTTCCAGTAATTTAGGCGTAAAAAAAGGCTTATCGCCGCGAACTTCCAAAATAGACTTGATTTTTTCATCCGGCAACCCGGGGTTTTGCGAAAAGCAAGTCACATAACCTTCCAGCCGCTTGTCGCCGCGCCCGAAAGGAACAATGACCATTGAGCCTATATGAACGCGTTCACGCAAATCTTCCGGAACTCTATAATAAAAAATTTTATCCAAATCGCTATGATATATGTCCGCCGCAATCCCCGCGTAAGCCGTCATTCCTCTTCGTACGGCTCATCCGCGCGTCCCGCCGCGTCTTGTTTTCTCGTCAAAATAGTCACCTTGCCGTCCGCCATTTCGTTTATCGCGATAGACACCGTCTTGTCCGACGGAGCTTTCGCCAGCGGCTCGGCGCCGTCCAAAAGCTGCCGCGCTCGTTTAGCCGCGGCTATTACTATAGTATAGCGGCTCGTCACTTTAGTGTCCACATTTTCACCGCTGTTTAATATCTCCATCAGTTCAGTGTAAGCGGGTTTAAGCACAATTGACGCTCCCTTCGCTCTCTATGTTTTCTTGAAACTATAAAAACGACAGGGACGCGGCTCCTTTTTTGAAGCTCCATTCCCCAAAAACATCGCCCCTCTAAGGCCTTCGTCTCATCTAACGGATTCTTCAAGTTCCAATATGGAACTCTCACCAATTTCGGCGCGGCCAAAACTTTCAAATTCTTCATTGAGAAGCTTTCGGCGGCGTCCAGAAGCGTTAAAAGAGGAGCTTGAAGGCCGGTTCCCCAAAGATTCAATTATCGCTCGCTATACGCCCGGAAAGCGTTTCCGTTTGCAGCGCCGACAGTATAACGGCGTCGTTATCCGTAATTACGACGGAACGCGTTCTGCGTCCGCACGTCGCGTCCACCGCGGCCGATCGGGCTTTGGCTTCCTGTATTATCCGCTTTATAGGCGCGGAGTCGGGATTGACAACAGCGACGACTCGGTTTATCATCACCATATTTCCGAAACCTACGTTGACCAGTTTGTAAGCGCTCATAAAATACGCCTTCCTCGCAAAAACGCATTATTCCCATATCCATATCAGTTTATACCAGCGGTCACTCCAGGTTTTGCACCTGCTCGCGTATCTTTTCTATGTCGCTTTTCATCTCAAGCGCGATATTGGTTATGGTTATGTCGTTAGCTTTCGAGCCGATCGTATTCGCTTCTCTGTTCATTTCCTGCGTAAGAAAATCGAGCTTACGCCCAACCGCGCCGTTTTGGCGCAGAAAAACGCGCATTTGCGCTATATGACTCTCGATCCGCGTCAATTCCTCATCTACGCACGAGCGTTCGGCGAAAATGGCCGCTTCCATAGCCATACGCGTCTCGTCCAGCGGAACGCCGTCCAACAATTCTTCCATCCTCGCGCGAAGCCTGGCGCGATAATCTTCGGCGACGAGAGGCGCGCGCGCCTTCAGCTTTTCAAGGTTTTCGCGCATCGCTTCCAGTTTCGAACTTACGTCCGCGGATATAGCGGCGCCCTCCGCTTCCCTCATCTCCACAAACCGCTCCAGCGCCTCGTCAAGCGCGGCGTCCGTCATCTCGTGAATTTGCGAAAACGCGGTTTCGTCTAGCCCGCTTCCATCAACGGTCATTACAT
>JAISER010000079.1 GCA_031263985.1 Clostridiales bacterium
GGCGAATTTTATTAGATGACTATACAAACAAGTCATAAAAACCTTGGGACTCCGCCCCAAACCCCGCCGGGGTCTTCGACCCCGGACCCCGCGCCGCGCATTTGCGCGGATTTAATGAAGCGATTGAATAGTCATATAAAATTTTGTGTCAAACGGTTTAATAAAATATAAAATGTACTATAATATATGGAAAAAGAGCGGCTTGCCGCGCGGGGATGTGTTTGAGGTTGGATTTGGACGAATTTAGAAAGGCGCATTTCATAGGGATAGGCGGAATAAGCATGAGCGGCCTGGCTAAAACGCTACATAACATGGGTTTTTCGGTGACAGGTTCCGACAGCCAGGAATCGGACGTTACGCAGCGGCTGAGAGCGCGGGGCATTACCGTATTTATAGGGCATAGAGCCGCGAATGCGCCGCATGACGCTGACCTGGTCATTTTCACAGCGGCGATAAAGCCTGATAACGAGGAATTAGCCGCGGCGCGCGCGTCGGGCGCGACGGTTATTGACCGCGCCCGTCTAATGGGCATGATAATCGATAAATATCGTTATCCTATTTGCGTGGCGGGCACGCACGGTAAAACAACGACTACCTCTATGATAGCGGAGATATTTTTAACGGCCGGCAAGGATCCGTCAATTAACCTGGGCGGCGTGCTGCCGCGCATAAACAGTAATTACCGCGTCGGAGGAAGCGATTATTTTATCGCCGAAGCGTGCGAGTATTTTGACAGTTTTTTGCAGTTCCGGCCGCGCGTAGGTTTGATTTTGAATATCGAGGAAGACCATCTCGACTATTTTAAGGACATTGACCATATATCAAGTTCCTTCGCCGGCTTCGCGCGTAATGTGCGCGCCGACGGCGCGCTGATAGTGGAATCGGGCGTCATGGAACGCTTTGAATTCGTAACGAAAGGGCTTGGCTGCGAAGTCGTGACGTTTGGCGCGCGGGGAGCCGATTTTTACGCCGAAAACTTGACGAATGACGGCTCAAAGTTTCGCGTTTTACGGCGCGGCGAGTTCTTTTGCGAAATAACCACAAATCTTCTAGGCGCGCATAACGTTTCGAACGCGTTGGCCGCGATAGCCGCCGCGGATTTTTGCGGCATACGCTCAAGCGACATTCAAAAAGCGCTTGCCGAGTTTAGGGGCGCTAAACGGCGTTTTGAACAAAAGGGCGTTATAAACGGCGTGACGATTATAGATGATTACGCGCACCACCCTACTGAGATAATCGCTACTTTACGAGCGGCGAAGTCCGTAAAGAGCGGACGGGTCGTCTGCGCGTTTCAGCCGCACACGTATACGCGTTCGAAATATCTGAAAAACCAGCTTTTGGAAGCGTTTGACGACGCTGACGTCACAGTCCTTTTGGATATTTATTCCGCGCGCGAAACGGACAACGGCGAAATTCATTCGCGCGACATAGCGGAAGGCTTGAAAAACAGAGGGATTGATGCATATTATTGCGCTTCGTTCAAGGAAGCGGAGCGATTTTTGTTAAGTATTTGTATCCCCGGAGACATGTTGATAACTATGGGGGCCGGCGACATTTATTTATTGGGCGAAAACATGTTACGCACAGACTTATCCCAACTATCCACAGGCGCGTGAACGAGGCTTATCCTATGTTAAAATGCGTCATTTAATTGCAAAGCCATTAAATAAAGCCATAAAAAAGCCCTTTGCGAAGGGCTTTTTCGCTAATGTTTTTTTCGATAAAGCATTGATTTTTTTATTTAAGCGGCAAAGCTCACTAATATGCCGCCGGATATGCCAAATAGATTATAATAAATTTACACTTTTTTTATTCTCTCGCGAATGAGATGTTATGCACAGCCCCGCGACCGTTTTGTCGTAAACGTCGTATATGAAAATACTGAAATAGGCGCTATAATCCTATTGCGTAACCCATAATATATAGATATATATATCTGTATTTTGTATAATGACTATACCAGACAGGTTATAAAGACCTTGGGACTCCGCGCCGCGCGTTCGCGCGGCTTAATGAAACGATTGGATAGTCATATTTGGTATTTTGCTTATACGCTTTGATACTGAACTCAGTTTGAAACATAGTCAAACCGGGCGAGGATTTTTCACCTTGGGCCAGGCGCGGTTTCGCGACAAAGCCACGTTTTAAAAAGACCGTTCGGAGGATCATTGTTTAGACCGAGTTTATCATATTTTTAGCGTTACAGCGGTTCGATAAGTTCAAAAGCGCCGTATCAGGCTGTTTGCGAACGCGTAAAGTTCGGGGGAGATTAAATGTTCAACACAAACGCGCGTATGGGCTATGACGCGCCGTACACCATGATTCCCAACGCTTTCATAGACCTTTATATGTCGGCTGAAAACCCTATATTCACTCTTGTATATATAGATCTTTACCGTCATTGCGCCGCCTCTTCCAAAGACACCGGCGTCAAGCGCGTCGCGGACCGGTTGCAGATATTGGAGTCCGATGTGATAAAGGCGTTAAAATACTGGCAAAGAAAAGGGCTTATAGAGCTTTCCGAAGGCGGCGATCTTAACGTTGTTTTTTTAGAGATAAAGCCCGAAGCTTCGTCGCCGGTTGACGCCGTTTTAGAGACGGACTCCGAAATGTCGCCGGCCGTTAAGCCGGCCATAACGAAACCGGCGTATTCGCGCGAAGAATTGGAAATGTACCGGAACGAAAGCAAGGAGATACGCGACCTGTTCCTTATGGCTGAACGGGAATTGGGCAAGCTTTTGTCATTTAATGACATGAACGCGCTGTTTAGCATGTATGATTGGCTGAAATTGCCGGCCCAGGTTATAGAACGACTTGTAACGTACTGCTCGGAAACCGGTCGCGCCAATATGCGCTATATCGAGCGGGTCGCCGTGGACTGGGCGGAAAACGGCGTTTATACCGTCGATTCCGCAAACAGCTATATAGACGCGTTCAACAATGACTATCACGCCATTATGAAAGCGTTCGGGCATTCGCGGCGCAGCCCGACGCCGGTCGAAACTCGGCTTATGAAAAAATGGATCGGTGAGATGCGTATGCCGCTTGACGTTATATTGGAGGCGTGCGACAGAACGATTATGCAAATAGGCCAGCCGAAATTTTCGTACGCCGATAAAATTTTGGAGCGTTGGAACGAAAGCGGTATAAAAACGCCTCAAGATGTAATCGCTGAGGAAGAGAAGTTTTACGCCGCGCGCGAAAAGTCCGCCGAAGCCGCGAAAGCTCAAAAACGCGTCAGATCGACGCGCGTGAATAGATTCGCCAACTTTAAACAGCGTGAATGGAATTATGACCAGATTGAAAAGTTGGAGCAGCGTATGCTTAGTGACGGCGTAGCGCTGGAAAAATGAATATGACTATCCTATCGTTTCATTAAGCCGCGCGAATGCGCGGCGCGGGGTCCGGGGTCGAAGACCCCGGCGGGGTTTGAGGCGGAGTCCCAAGGTCTTTATGACTTGTCTGGATAGTCATTGATAAAATCACCGATGATAATTATGGAGCGTAAAAATACGGAAAGGATGGCGCCTATGGAGCGCGGAGCGGTTTATAACGCGATTCGCCGAGAATTGGCCCAAGACAGAATGAATGCTGAAAGAGCCGCTCGTGAACGCAGAGAGAAGGCTTACGCGGACAATCCGCGTTTGAGTGAAGTCGCGAGCGATTTGGCTAAAGCTTGTTTGTCCGCGGCGAAGCTGGTCGCGAGCGGAAATGAAAAAGACGCCAAAAAAACCATGCGTCTCGCGGACGATTTGCGGACGGAACGTGACGCGCTTTTAAAAGCCGCCGGGTTAAACGGCGATTATTTTGAGGCCGCGTATAAATGCGGCGTTTGCAAAGACGTCGGTTATGTGGACGGTCGAAAATGCCGATGTTTCGTTCAGCGTCTCGTGCGGCGTTTTTACAGCGCGGCCAATATAGGCGATATTATAGAAGCGGAAAACTTTTCAACGTTTGACCTTCGCTATTATGACGACGCGCCCGTATATGAGAACGGTAAAACGCCTCAAAGCGCCATACAGGATATTTTGGGCCGATGTCTAGATTTCACTGATAATTTCGACGTTAAATTTCAAAATCTGCTTTTTTATGGCGACACTGGTCTTGGAAAGACGTTTTTGTGTAACTGTATAGCTAAACGCATGATTGACGCCGGCAAGACCGTGCTGTACGTCACGGCGCCGCGCATATTCAAAAAGATTGAGGAGCTTCGTTTTAATCGTGACAATATGGAGGCGCCCGACGATCAGCTCGACATGATATATTCAGCCGACTTGCTCATTATTGATGACCTTGGTTCGGAATTTTCCACGATATTGACAAGCGCGGAATTATTTAACGTTATAAACGGCCGCTTGCTCGAAAAGAAGCCATCCGTAATTTCAACGAACCTGTCGCTGAACGACCTTCAAAGCGTTTATTCGGACAGAATCGTGTCCAGGCTCTTTGGCGCCTATAGCATGTTGCGATTTTTCGGTGACGATATACGATTGAAGAAAAAATACGCCGCTCCAAAGGCGCGGTGAATTTCACTAACACGCGGGCGCTTGATCGCGCCCGCGTGTTTATCCAATGGAGCCTGTTCCGCTGATTGAAACCGTCGCTCGCGGCTCTAAATCCATCGCGTCGAACAAGGCGGTCTCATCGCCGTCGTATCTCTCGTATATGCTTGGCTCGAATTTCCTTATTGCCTCGGCTAGCCGAAACCCGTCCGCCTTTAGTTCTTTAAACGCCAAAAATGAGTTTAGCGTTTGCTTATTGATCTCGTCTTCGCATAACTTTTCTATCTCTCGTCTCTGAAGCTGTCCGTTATTATCTTCAACGATCTCCCCCGTGACGTTAATTTCCGCGACGCAGGTCACTCCGTTGTCTTTGTCATAGAATTTCAGTTTGTTCTTGATCTTGGAAACGCTTAATACGACTCCGGAGGGAATATTAATTAACGCGCCGCGTTCGCCTGAGATCCAAGCAAGTCCGCTCAGATTTTTTTCGTCCATCCATCCGACAAGTTCGCCGTTCGATATAACCGCGGCGCCGCTCAATTTTAACTGTTTGTCTCGCGTTTCTATCTTCGGTATTAGTGCGCATCCATTTTCGTGGAGACGTCTTGACAGAGTCGCTAAATCCAATTTTAAAGAAGATCGCTTATTTTTATAAAAATAGGTCGCGAAAAGTCCGGCGGAGGGTTCGCCCGGCGCGTTTTTTTCTAATATTTCGGACGCTTCGCCGTCCGTCGCCACAGTAAGGAGTTTATCGCTTATTTCGTTGTCGCGTTCTAAAGCGTCCAGCGCCTCTGAGAAGGCTTCCTGGTCGCGCAGCAGGTTTTCGCCAAACACGATCACTTTCGTATGTCCGAAATACGCGCGTTTGCTTGACATGCCGTCAGCCTCGCGCAACGCGGCGGTGAACGACGCGCCGAAGCCTTTTTTTACCGAATCACCGCTTTTGTCCTCCGATTTTTCACCTATAAGCGCGTCCAGGCTTGACACGGACAACGCCGCCGCTCTCTCTCCATCCTTCATATCCGCGCCTACAGCGTTTACGAACGCCCTTTCCTCAAGCTCGACGGAATCCCAACAGCCTGTCAGCGCGCACGCCGCTATCGTGACCACCGTCGCGACCATTGTCGCGGCCACCCTTGTGGCGAGACTCGTGACCCTCGTCGTCACGGACGCCGTCCTCATGACTTTTCCCCCAATTTTCGAGTTTTAGCTATTATCAACAACGCGGCGGGTATGAAAAACAGAAACGCTATGTCAAACGTTTTGAACACAAAACTCTTTATCTCGTAAACCTTGTCTATGTTCGCGGCCGCGCCGGCTGCTATAAAAGCCAGCGCCGCGGCGCCTATCACATACATGCCGGCTTTTCCTTTTTTGACCGCGTCTTTCATAAGCGTGGCGGAGAAGAACAGACACGCGTTCACGTTCGCGAATACGGATATAATCCAAAAGCTGGCTACAAGCGCGTCTTGGCGCTCTATAAATGACGCGGGCAAGTTGATGGAATTCATCATTTCAAGAACCGGCCACATCTCTCTTTTCACCCCATACGCGCCGAATTTCGCCGTTGTGACTACGGTTACCGCGATCATAAGCGCGCCTGTAACGGCGGTGACTGTTATCAGCGCTTTTTTGGCCCTTTTGGGCTTTGTAAGATAAGGGTGTACGAGCAAAGCGAATTCGACGCCGACGAACGCCTCGCTTAAAAAAAATCCGCCTGACGCCAACCCTTCCGTCGAGCGTAAAACCGGCAGCAAATTCGAATAGTCCATTTCAAAAGCGGCGAATATGAATATAAACGCCAGCGGCGCGAATATCAACGGGAATAGTATTTCGCCCACGCGCGCCCGCGTTTCGTAGCCTTTCGCCGCGCCGAACGCCGCCACCGCCAATATGCCGAAAAAAATTACGTTTATCGGCGTGTTCACAAGCAACGCGCTTTTCAATATTTCGGCGAACAGCCGTATCCTGGATGATACGTTTATTATTATCTTCAGGGCGAACAGTATCGTCAGTATCTTGGCCGCGTATGTCGTAGTGATTTTTCCGCAGTATGATGTGAACGATTCATTCGGGAATTTTCTGCCCAGCGTCGTGGCCAGCCATACGTAAACGATAGCCGCGCATGACGCCAATCCCAGCGCCGCCCAACCGTTTTGCCCGGCGAACTTGCTCGCCTCGCGAGGCAAGTATATTATATTCGCGCCAAAGATGTCCAAGAGCGCTAAAATCTGTAATTGGCGCGCCGTTATCTTGTCGTTCAGAGACAGCATAGATTTTACTCCTTAACATGAGGATTGCCTGTTTCGGGCGGATTAAGCCGCATTTCGCCGCCGGGGCGCGCGAACAAGGGTCTTTTTTTCATCATGAACAGCGGAACGCGTATGACAGAGTCTTTAATGTCGTCGTATCCGTTAAGCTCCCCGCTGGAAAACGGAAACATATAGGGGATGCCGAAACTTTTAAGCGAGACAAGATGTATCAGCAGCGTCAAGACTCCAAGCCAGAACCCGAAGAGTCCAAAACAGCCAGCCAGCAAGACCAACCAATACTTAGACAGCCGATATCCGTTCACCAGCGACACGGACGGTATGGCGAAGCTGCAAATAGCCGTCAGTGCCACTATTATCACGACGATAGGGCTTACAAGACCGGCTTCCACGGCGGCTTGTCCGATAATGATGCCTCCCACTATGCCTATCGCGCTGCCTATAACGTTTGGTAAGCGTATGCCGGCCTCACGTATAAGCTCGAACGCCAAATCCATTATTATAACCTCGAACATAGCAGGCAACGGCGTCGTGCGCCGTGCCTCCGCCATTTTGAAGGTCAGCGGCATAGGCAGCATGGATGGATGAAAAACGGCCGCCGCCAAGTACAATGCGGGCATGGCCAGCGCGACGCATCCGGCCGCATAGCGCAGCGCTCGCGTAAACGTCATTATCCCCCATCGTTGATAATAATCGTCAGACGCTTGAAAAAATACCCCGAATGTAGACGGCAGCAACAGCGCCTGCGGCGAATTATCCGATATTATCGCCACGCGTCCTTCTAATATGGCCGACGCGGTTTTGTCGGGACGTTCCGTCGTTTGAATTTGCGGAAATGGTGACAGCCAATCGTCCTCTATAAGCTGTTCGATATACCCGCAGTCCAATGACGCGTCTATGTTTATGTTGTCTATGCGCTCCGTCACCATGCGCACTACATCAGGCCGCGCCACATCTTCCAGATACATAATCCCTATATCGGTTTTACTTCTCAGTCCCACTCTCTTTTGTATAAGCTTCAGATTCGTGTCGCGTATCCTTCGGCGTATTAGCGCGCTGTTTACGCGGAATAGCTCGTTAAACGAATCCTTTGGGCCTTGAAGCGCGACCTCCGATTCCGCCGCCGAGACCCCTCTGTTTGGATAACCCTTCGTCGAAACCACATAGCCTTTTGCGAATCCGTCCACTAAAATTACGGTGTCGCCGCATAGCAGCGCGTCGCAAAGCTTATCTAAATCGCTCTCGTCCTCTATTTCAGCGGTAGTCACGACTCCGTCCTTGATTCCCATGTAAGCGTCCGGTTTAAGCTCATCAAACTTTGGCGGCGCGTTGCGCGCGAAGATCATCAAGTTTTTTATTATAGACCCTTCCACGACGTCTCTGCTAGCCATCATGTCAATATAAAACACGCATACCTCGATATTCCGATCTTCACCTACGGGAAATTTGCGCCGCACCAAATCTCCGCAATCCTTAAACTTTAGCTCGATCATACCTATAGAATCGTCTATTTTTTCACTTATATCCACTGACTCCCTCCTCTCTCGCCGTTATTATCCCTTTTTGGAACAAATTTATGCCAATGAACGCATTGTCACATGTGTGACGCCGCCTGACTTGGCTTCTCTTCTGAAAGAAAGAAATAAATGGATTTTTATGGAACTCTGTTCAAGGAATATCGCGGGCTTTGGATGGTCTAAGCGTTTATTAAGCTTTATAAAAGCGATGTAATGATTAGCGATATATCCGTCACACGTGTGACGCTGAGGTGAAATTTCAGACAATCAAAAAACGCCGCCTTCGAGCGACATGGGAGGGGAGGTCTGTTGAAGGCGGCGTTCTCTAAAGAGCGCGATAGTCGCGTAATAGACGCGTCAAAGGTTAAACGCTGAATCTCACGGCTTCAGAGGGAGGTTTTTTGGACTACCCTCTAATATACAATATGACACTGGTTGTACAATTGACACAACAATATCAAATTTCGTCATGACTTCAAAAAGGTTAGAAGCGAATGTATAAAAATTGAATTTTAGGCGAATAATTCTAACGTTTGTTCTATATCAGACAAGCTATTAAAATGGAGGGCGTTACGTATGTTTATTTTAGAAACGCTGCGAAGGAATAAGTCGGTTATTGTAGGGGTGACGGTATGTGTCGCCGTATGGGGCGTTTTCGCCGCGGCGGGCTATTTGGCGCTGCGAGGATTATCTGAAGCCGAACAAAAGCCGGCGTCCGAAACCGAAATAATGTTGGCCGGCAGTGAGTTAGCGCCGACAATCGCGCGCGCTGAAGATATCATTAAGCCTACGACAAACATAACTTACGAATACGTATATTCCGAAGATGGCGCTGTAGAGAGCGCGAATGAGTTGGCGCCATATTTTCTAATCAATATGACGCGAAAAAAGTTTGCGGAAGTCTTCGAAGAGTGGGAAGTAGTAAAATTTTCAACCGAAAATGTAATTGTGCGTAAAGCGATCGAAGGAGCTAAGATTCAAAGTTATATAGTGGGCGAACAGGACGGCTATATATCCGTTTTTTACCAAAGTCCGGTAAACGGTGAGACGTTAAAAGAGAAAACGAATGTTCCGTTAAGCGGGCTTAGTGAGGACGAGCAAGAGAGATTGCGAGAAGGCGTTTTGGTAAGCGACGAGGATGAATTGCTGCGCGTTTTAGAAGATTACAGTTCATAGTAAAAAATCTTTCCATGCCCATCCGAGATAAGAAAATATGACTATCCAATTGTTTCATGAAGCCGCGCGAATGCGCTGCGCGGGGCACAGGGTCTAAGACCCCGGCAGGGTTTAGGGCGGAGTCCCAAGGTCTTTATGACTTGTCTGGATAGCTATTTAAGAAAATGGGCAAGAAAACGGAATAGGCTCTGTCAGAAAATAAAGTGTGCGGCCATAGCGCAAAAAGGGACTCGGGATAAAAACCGCGCCCCTTTTTTGATTGGAAATAGTTTTCAATTTTTAAGAGCCTGGTTAAAATCTTGCTTTTAGCGGATTTTTGCAGTGATTTTTCGCCAAACGCGGAAACGCGAACTACAGCGGTATCTTTACGCCGATAAGGAATTTCAGATGAGCGGCGAACGGTGAGTTAAGTCGCTTTCACTGTAAAAACCTCTGTCCGCCCTTTCTTTAATTTAAGACAATCGATGTCCGGCGATAGCGATTCTTCTGAGAACAATACCGCTAAAAGTTGATCCGCTGAAGATATTCATGTTTTTTGTTCTTACCGTAACGCGTGAAGAATTTGAGATAATTCGAAAAGATTTATAAGAGGCGAAGAAACCGAAAAAACACCTAAAAAGGACTTGTATGATATTTTTCGCGCGATACTTTATTTCATAAAAGGCGGTTGTCAAGGGCATATGCCGGCGGAATGGAACAATGTGGAAATTATAAGCTCATCGGGATCGACAAAATTAAAACTTTGTGATATAATATAGAAATACAGGCGCGACAAACGGAGGTGTCTTCATGGTACGTGAATTGTATCTAGCCAACAACTTTTTGAAGCGCGCGTTCAAATCCGTGAACCTAAAAGAAAAGATAACGCCTATGAAACTGCAAAAGCTTTTATATCTCACCTATAAGCATTATCTCAAATCGACAAATTCGCCGCTTTTTTCAGAACGTTTTGAGGTCTGGGCGTATGGGCCCGTCTTGGGGACGATTTACAGACAGTTCAAAAAATATGGCGGGGAAAGCATCGACGCGTATTATGTAGACGAAGACCATTCGATATATACCATCGACGAAGAAAGCGACGGTATATTATCCGCCGCGATAAATTATGTCTGGGAGAATTATTCGGAGTATACCGGCCCAGAGCTTTCATGTCTTACGCACCAGCCGGATACGGCTTGGCATAAAGCTGACGCGCGAAACGATTACACTCTGGACGATAATGAAATACAAGTCGAAAGGTGGTATATAATTGCACGCGGCGAATGATATGAATGAGAAAACGCGCTTAAAAGAGAGCGAATTACAAACTATTGAAAACGCTGAAATCCCCAAGAAAGAAACGACAAAATTAAAAAAAGAGACGGAGTCGGAGAAACAAAACGCCCACGAGCGTAAGATGGATGTGTTTAACAGAAACGCGGGAGTAGTAACGTTATGGGGGATTCTTTTCGTAATGTCCGCTGTCGCTATAATGCGTATGGTCATACTTGAAGACGAAGACGTGGCGAAAGACTTAGTCGAATGCCTCAAAAGCTTTGGCTTGATAATACTTGGATATATATTCAATAACATGAGAAAGTGAAAAAACCACGCCGCCGCAGCGTGGTTTTTTTGACGCCGGGACAAAACCTTTTAAGATGTCATACAGTTTTATATTAGCGTGTAGGCGTTCTTGTATACAGGATTCCGGATTTCTGAGCTTTTTGACATTTGGCCGGCAATGAGGGCGCCGACAAGATTGGCGCGGTTTTATCCGCTGGCGGTCTAACGTGATTTGTAACATATGGCGTAGAATTTGAATAGCGATTTGTAAAGAGCTGAAGTAGTCAAATTTTTGACTTTACAACGATGATTTTTTTATATATAATGCAACTAGACTTAATTAGGGGTATAGTTCAGTTGGTAGAACGCAGGTCTCCAAAACCTGATGTCGAGGGTTCAAGTCCTTCTGCCCCTGTACGGGGATCTCGGCGCGAATGAGCGTGAAATTTTAACGCGTCGAGGTTTACGCTATATTTTTTTTCGCGCTTTTATCCGGCTATCTAAGAGCCTGTTTAATATCTTGCTTTTAGTAGGTTTTTTGTGATGATTTTTCGCCAATCGTTAAGATTGTCGGCGCTAAACGGGCCCTAAGGCGCCCAATCTATGCAGTCGCCTTGCGCCGATATATTAAAAAACCCGAAAATCCCGCTTTTCGCAATGTTTTCAACCGCTGCGGCTTTGGAGTATTTCGCGCCAAAATGCATCGGAACGAAAAGTCCGACGTCAAACATATCAACAAACTGTTCAGCGCCTCGAGCGTAATCTTTGCCAAGTCGCGGGTCTACCGGAAACATAGCCGCGTCGAAGCGCGCATATTCATTCTTTATAACGTTCAGTTCGTTCAGAAAATCGGTCTCGTATTTTTGCGCTTCATGCGCCGGAACCTCTTCATTCCAATGCCAATTGTTCAAATCGCCCGCGTGAAATATCGTCAGTCCTTCTGATTGAACCACGAACGAAACTCCCTCGTCCGTTGAGCCGAACGCTTTAACGCTTATCGCGCCATCGCTCCAGCTATCTCCTTTTCCGATAAAGATCACGTTTCTATCCGTGTTTATCTCTACGTCATTTGAAATTATATATCTGGCTTCACAATCAAACGTCAAAATAGTTGGGTTAAAATGATCCATATGCCTGTGCGAGACAAAAAAATAGACGACCTTGTCGGATGATCGGCGTATTATGGTCTTCCCGTCGTTTTGCGGCGTATCCCTATAGTAATCGAATATAAGAACCGAGCGGCTTAGTTCGATCACGAATCCGCTGTTAGATAAATAGGTTATTTTCACGAAGAAACCCTCCTTATTCGAGACCATTTGGTCGGAACTCTTCCGTTCGATACAGTCCGCGAAGCTTCAAACGAAGTCTTCCGGCCGTTCGGGTGAGGCGCCGAATAAAAATAATATCGCTTTTACGATACGCCGCGCCGCGAAACCGTCACCGAAAGGGTTTTTAGCGCGGCGCATTTTATCGTAAACGTTTCTGTCGCTAAGCAGTTCAGACGCCGCGCTGATTATGGCGCTGGCGTTCACGCCGCAAAGTTTAAGCGCGCCCGTTGCAATGCCTTCGGGGCGTTCAGTGACGTTTCGCAAGACAAGCGTAGGCTTGCCGAGTTCAAGCGCTTCCTCTTGCAGACCTCCGGAATCCGTCATCACCATGTAACTGCGGGCCATCAAGTTATGCATATCGTTTAAGTCCAGCGGAGGCGTAAGACGAACGCGCGGACAATCGCCGAGAATTTTACGCGCGATGTCCAACACGGCGGGATTCTTATGCACGGCGTATACGACCTCCACATCGTCGAAGCGATTCGCGATATCCTTCACGGCGCGGCATATATCCTCCAGAGGTTTTCCAAGGTTTTCGCGTCTGTGAGCGGTCATGGCGATTACGCGTCTCTCGCTGAAGTCGACGTCATTCAGTTGTTTTTCAGCGAATACGTAGTCCGGGCGCGTCGTCGTTTTTATAGCGTCTATAGCCGTGTTACCCGTCACGAATATCGCGCCTGAGCTTATGTTTTCCTTTAAGAGATTGGCTTTCGCGGTCGCCGTCGGCGCGAAATGCGCGTCAGCCAGACGCGCGGTAAGCGAACGATTCATCTCTTCCGGATATGGTTGGGTTTTGTCATATGTGCGCAAGCCGGCCTCGACGTGACCTAGTTTCACGCCGTTATAAAACGCCGCTAAAGCCCCGGCCAGCGTCGTCGTCGTGTCGCCGTGCACGAGCGCCATGTCAGGACGCGCGGCTTTGAATATCCACTCCAAGCCGGAAAGGGAATTTATGGTAATGTCGGTGACAGTCTGCCCGTCTTTCATGATATCCAGATCATAATCCGGCTTTATATCGAACGCGTGAAGAATTTGATCAAGCATACCCCTATGCTGAGCCGTCACGCACACTATAGGCTCGATTTCAGCGAACGTTCTCATCTCGGCTATGACCGGAGCCATCTTAGCGGCTTCCGGCCTTGTGCCAAAAACGCACATTACTTTAATTTTATTCATAAATTCCTCTAATCCCTGTATGATATTACAAGTTTGTTTTTGTCCGCGGCTATGTTTATCGCTTTTTGCTCCTCTTCAGACAGGGAGTATGAGCTTTTGGCGTCCACCACCGGCTTCGCGTAAGCGTATGACGCTTCGCGCCCGCGCATTGAACTTATCACGACGCCGTCAAGCTTGTCGTTTAGAAGCGCCAGCGAAAAGCTCAAATCCCCGCCCATGCCGTCAAACGGATTAAAGCGGACCAATCCGACGTTTTGTACGCAAAAAGGCAGTCTCGCATTTATATCGTCTATAAGGTTCATTATGCCATCATACTTTTCCGCCACGAATTCGGTTTTTATAGTATACTCGTTCAGCATATCCTCAAGTCCGCGTTTGCCTTTCGCGCTGAAAAAGTTGTTCATCCGTTTTCCCATAGAAACAAGCTTTACGGATGTAACCGCGCAAAATATGAGCGACGCGGCGCAAACGGCGGCGAGCGCGCAAATCACGTAGGATGAGTTAGAATCAATGTATGTAAAAACGCTTTCCAACGCGCCTTTCCTCCTTTAGAACCTTATTTAAGATCTCCATTTCGCGTCTTTTCGGCTTATTAGACCTGCTCCGAGACTTGACTCTGGCGTCCGCGCTTCCGAGTTCGGCGGAAAATCATCACAAGAAATCCGCTAAAAACGAGATTTTAAACGGCTCTTATTCCTCTGATCTTTTAAACAGGTTCAGTATCCTGTCCAGCTCTTCGTCAGAATAATATTCGATCTCGATTTTGCCTTTATTTTTGCCGTTTTTAATCGTCACTTTCGTGCCGAACATATGTTGAAGATCAGACTCCAGCCTTGAAAAATATATTCTTTTATCATCGTCAGTTTTTTTAATAGAGGGCGCTCGGTTAGCTAAAAAGCTCTTCACGTATTTTTCCGTTTCGCGGACATTAAGCTCTTTAGCCATAATGAATTGCGCCAACGAAAACTGATCGTCCGGATTTTTGACATGAAAAAGATAGCGAGCGTGTCCGGGCGTTATGGAACCGTCGGCGACAAAGCTTTGGACGCGCGCGTCCAAGTTCAGCAGACCAAGAGCGTAAGAAACGCTGTTACGGCTTTTCCCTATCTTTGACGCTATATCTTCCTGCGTGTAAAAATATTCGTCCGCAAGACGCTTATAGCACACAGCCTGCTCTATGGGGTTTAAATCTTCGCGCTGCAAGTTCTCTATAAGCGCGACCTGAAGCGCCTCCACGTCCGTATAATCTTTAACGATAGCCGGTATCGCGTCAAGTCTCGCCACGCGCGCCGCGCGCCAGCGTCTTTCGCCCGCGATAAGAGAATAAAACCCGTCGCCGGCGCTTTTGACTATCACAGGCTGTATAACGCCGTGCGCTCTGATGGATTCAGCCATATCGTTTATCGAGTCGATATCGAACCGTTTGCGCGGCTGTTCCGAATTAGGCTCGATCTTGTTTATGTCAATATTTATTACGCCGTCGCCGTCGCTTTTGGAGAAGTCGTTTTGTTCCGGCGCGGCTATAAGCGCGCCAAGGCCTTTGCCAAGCCCCTTTTTGGAAGGCGCCATCGCGGTCATGCCTCCTTATCTATAATCTCACGCGCCAAAATTCGATAACTTTCCGCCCCCTTTGATTTGCTGTCGTAGAGCGTTATGGGGACGCCGTGGCTGGGCGCTTCCGAAAGACGCACGTTTCGCGGTATCATGCTTTTATAGATGTTAGCGGATATGTACCGCTTAACTTCGTCAACCACCTGAAGCGAAATATTCAGACGCGCGTCAAACATCGTAAACACAAGGCCATCTATTACAAGACTTTTGTTAACGCTTGTCCTTATAAGCTCTATCGTTTTCAGCAGTTGACTGAGGCCCTCAAGCGCATAGTATTCGCACTGCATCGGCACAATGACCGCGTCGGCGGCGGCCAGCGCGTTCACGGTCAAAAGGTTCAAAGACGGCGGACAGTCAATAAAGATATAGTCATATAAATTATTATAATTTCTAAGTATGCGCTTTAAAAGGAATTCGCGTCTTTCATGGCCGATCAGTTCGACTTCCGCGCCCGCCAGATCTATGTTCGCCGGAATTACATAGAGGTTTTTAACGCATGTCTCGAGTTTCACGGCGTCCAGATAGCTTTCGCCGATCAAAAGGCTATAGATAGTTTTGTCAAGCTTATTTTTGTCTATGCCGAAGCCGCTTGTAGCGTTGCCCTGCGGGTCGATATCCGCGACGAGCGTCTTTTTGCCGACCTCCGCAAGACACGCGGATAAATTTATACAAGTCGTGGTCTTGCCGACGCCGCCCTTTTGATTGGCAATCGCTATAATACGCCCCATGGTTCCTCCGTGAAATAAATTTTCTAAGTACATATATTCTAGAACAACGCGGGCGTAAAAGCAAGAAAATTAAACGTTATATCGCGCCGCGCATTATAAGAGCCTGTTCAAGATCTCGCTTTGAAGGATTTTAACGCTCGTTTTTTTCGCCAAACGTGCAAACGCGAAGGCCAAGTATTTCAAGTTTTAAATTTAAAGATTACGTTTCGCCTTATAGCCTGTTTATAGTTGAATGCTATTGAAACAGTAACGCAAACAATCATCAAAACTATCGAAATAGGATAAATCTTTCCTGAGCTTGCGTTTAAGCCATGTCCAAAATTTCTCAATAGGGTTATATTCCGGGGAATACGGCGGCGGGAAGACTATTTTATGTTTATTGCTTTCGGCAAGCGAAATAAGCCGTTTTTTTCGATGGAAAGCGGCATTGTCCATTACAATGACGGAATTAAAAGGACATTCGCGCAAGAGACAGTTTTCAAACCAAAACTCAAATAACCGACTATCCATTGTTCCGTTAAATTGGAACGGCGACATGATTTTTTCGCCCATTTTGGCGGCGACAATACCCAAGCGCCGATATTTCCTACCGGAAATTCGCTCAATAATTTTTTCTCCGCGCTTAGAATAAGCGTACTCTCCGCGCAAAAAAGTATCGATGCCGGTTTCATCAATATAAACAATGCTTTCCGGTCGAACATCACGGATTTGTTCTAAATATTCGGCGACTTTTTCAGCGTCTTGCTCCTTGTAACGCTTCATCTTTTTTTACGCGTTATATTAAAGCGTTTAAGAGTTCTGCAAATCACAGATTGATGGCAGCCGAAGCGCTCGCCTATTTCTGACTGGTAAGCGTCCGGATTGATTTTTAGATACGCTAACAGGTCTTCTTCGCTTACAGCCGTTTTATAGCTTCGGTATTTTCGCTCAAGTCCTCCGCTATCGCGATATTGTTTTAACCAGGCGTTCAATGTGTTTGGCGATATGCGAATGTCTTTGCCGTTTCCCTGATACTGTGTCCTTCTTTATGATATTCTATTGTTCTTTTCCGATATTTTTTATCATAACTCCTCATAGGATTATTTTACTACAATTCGTTGCTTTTTCAAGAACATCTTCTATAACATCTCCGTTTTGCGTTCTTTCGGCTTATTTTCGCTACGCTTTGTCAGCGCTCTTTGCGTATATTCTTCGAATAAGCGGTGTTTGCGTTTGCGCGTTTTGCAAAAAATCATCACAAAAAAATCCGCTAAAAGCGGGATATTAAACAGGCTCTTAAAAAAGGGCGAAGCGAAACGGACCATCGGCAGCCCTAAGCGGACTGATTCGCGCGGAGAGTCGTCAGAGGGGTAAAGCGCCTTTGTTTCGGTAATTTTCGCGGCATTCCGTGAAAAACCCTCGACCGCGTTCGCGGTGTAAAAGACGCGGAAACGGCCGCTCAGTTTTCGTTCCGCATTTTTAGGTTTCGCGGCAGATTAAAACCTGTTATTTAACGCTATTTAAGGCTTAAACAGCGGGTTTTTTTGGCTCCCCCCGTGGACTCAAACCAACGACCCCGCGGTTAAGATCCGCGAGGTCGCCTAAAAAGATCGTCCCAATTTACCGCCTCTTTCCTGGCCCATTCTCGCGTTTTCCCGAATGGGCGGCCCTTTAGTTAAGCTCCAAAGCGGCGGTTTTTTCTTCAGCCGGTCGAAACAACATAAACAGAAACGCCGCGATTATCATCGCCGCGGCTATCGTCCCTATGCCGAACGCGCCCGTCGTAACAAGAATTCCGATTTGATAGATGCAAAGCGACACGGCGTAAGCCAGCCCGCATTGATAGGCCAACGCCGCGAACAGCCACTTAGCGTTGTTCATCTCGCGTTTGATGGCGCCGATGGCGGCGAAGCACGGGGCGCACAGCAAATTAAACGTAAGCGCTGAATAAGCGGCAAGCCCTGTCAAGCTCATAGCTATAGCCTGATTAAGCGCTGAGCTTCCCTCAGCGGCGCCCATCAATACGCCCAACGTCCCGACCAGGTTTTCTTTAGCGACAAGGCCGCTTATAGTTCCGACGGCGAACTTCCAGTCGCCCCATCCCAACGGCGTAAACAGCCAGGCTATCGAGGAACCCGCCCTTGCCAAAAAGCTGTCTTGAATATGTACGGCGCCCAAACCGTCGGAGTCCCATCCGTAGGTTGACGTTATCCAAATGAGTACGGACGCCAGGAGTATTATCGTGCCGGCCCTTTTAACGAACGATGACGCGCGTTCCCAAACGCTATGGAATAGGCCGCTAGCGGAAGGCATACGGTATGCGGGCAGCTCCATCACGAACGGAGCCGCGGCCCCCGCGAAAATCGGAGTTTTTTTTAATATTACGCCGGAGCATATGATGGCCGCCGCGCCTAAAAAATACGCGCTGGGAGCGACCCACCACGCGTCTTTGAAAAACGCGCCTGACACAAGCGCGATCATAGGCAATTTCGCTCCGCATGGCATAAAGGTGGTCGTGATAATCGTTATTTTACGGTCGCGATCGTTTTCTATAGTTCGAGATGACATTATGCCTGGCACGCCGCATCCTGAACCTATGAGTATAGGTATGAACGATTTGCCCGAAAGCCCAAACCGGCGGAAAATCCTGTCCATAATGAACGCGATGCGCGCCATATAGCCGCACGACTCTAAAAAAGCCAAAAAGGTAAACAAAATGAACATTTGCGGGGTAAAGCCAAGCACGGCGCCCACGCCAGCGACTATACCGTCCAAAATGAGGGATTTAAGCCAGTCGTCACAGGTTGCGAAATCGAGAAAGTTTTCAACCAGTACGGGAACGCCCGGAATCCATACGCCATATTCAGACGGGTCAGGCTTTGTCTCGGTCAAGCCTTTGTCAAACTCTTCGACAGCCTCATCATACGCGGGAGAGCCGAACAAGCGCCAACCGTCGCCGAAAACGCCGTCGTTAGCCCAATCCGTAACGAACGCTCCGACCGTGGTTACGGAAACGCAGTACACTATAAACATAACGGCGATAAAAATAGGTAGCGCTAACAAGCGATTCGTGACGATTCTATCGATCTTATCGGAAACGCTTAGCCTGTCTTTATTTTTGATGGCGACGCATTTTTTAACTAGCGCGTCAACGCGCTGATAACGTTCCGACGCTATGAGGCTTTCACTGTCGTCGTCCAGCTTTTTCTCGCATAAGCCTATGCGCTTATCTATAATGGATATGGTTTCCTCCGAGAGCTGGAGTTTTTTAGCTATCTTTTCGTCGCGCTCGAACAGCTTCACGGCGTGCCAGCGCTTATTTTTAACTTGATCGATTCGTTTTGTAATGTCGGCTATCGCCTGTTCCACGCTGTCCGAAAAAACTTGAGCTTTAGCTTTGCCGGAGGATTGAACGGCGGCTTCGACCGCGATCTTTTCGAGATCCGCTATGCCCGCGCCTTTCAGAGCGGAAATTTCCGCCACAGGACAGCCAAGCTCGTCTGACAGTTTTTTGGCGTCTATCTTATCGCCCGCTTTTTGCACCTCATCGATCATGTTTATCGCCACAACGACCGGAACGCCCATCTCTACGAGCTGAAGGGTAAGAAAGAGATTGCGTTCGATATTGGCGCCGTCCACTATGTTTATTATGGCGTCCGGCTGATTATCGGTCAAATAGTCTCGCGCGACGACTTCTTCAAGCGTATACGGAGACATAGAATAGATGCCGGGCAAATCGGTTATAATTACGTCTTTGCGGTTTTTGAGACGTCCCTCTTTTTTCTCGACGGTAACCCCAGGCCAGTTACCCACGAATTGATTTGAGCCTGTAAGCGCGTTGAATAGTGTCGTCTTGCCGCTGTTCGGGTTTCCGGCGAGCGCTATTTTTATAGCCATCGGGCCATTCCTCCCTAAAGGTCTGCGCGAGATCTAGTTTTTTTGCCAAACGCGGAAGCCGCGCATTCAAAGAATATATGTAAAGAGCGCTGACAAGGTATAGCGGAAAATGAGATGAACAGATTCTAAGTAAAATCTTCTATCTCGATAAGTTCCGCGTCCGCTTTTCGCAGGGAAAGCTCATAGCCTCTGACCGTAATTTCTATGGGGTCGCCTAACGGAGCCATTTTTCGCACGTATATTTCGACGCCTTTAGTGACTCCCATTTCAATTATACGGCGTTTTAAGGGGCCGGAACCTTTTATGCCGGTCACTTTTACTGATTCTCCGGGTTTCGCGGTTTTGAGCGTTCTCATATAGGATCTTCCTTTCAATCCATATGCGCGATTTACGCGGATATGCTTAGGGCCTGTTCAAGATCTCGCTTTAAGCGGATCTTTTGTGATGATTTTTCGCCAAACGCGGACGCAGCGTTTTCGAAGAACAACGCATTAAAGCCATGAAGGGGGTTTCCCGGCCTTCATGGCTAACGAGCGCGTTTTCGTTTTCCAACGCTCTCAAATTTAAAAAAATTTAACGACCGCCCCGCCTAAGCATATTTGGAGGATTCTTAATACAAGGGAGGGAACGTACATTTATTGAGGTTGAGGTTTTATAATTTAGCGTGATGGTCGTCAAATAATTTTAGCTAAGTAATTAAAGAAGTCACACAATAATCTTGCCGGCGATCTCCCGGCTTATAGCTACTCGAGAATGTTTCACGTTTACTATGACGTTTCCGTTAAATTTTGAAACAACGGTGACGCGACTGCCCGGCACGAAGCCTAATTTTTCAAGAAACTGACGCGTCTCAGCCTTACCGCCGATTTTTTTGACAGAATTTTCCTCACCTGTTTTTACCATTGTAAGGGGCATGAAAACGACACTCCTTAGGCAAGCCGCGACCAATTGAACAGCTTAAGTTAGCTAAAGCTAACCTATGAATATAGATTAACAGATTTAAAGTCGCGTGTCAATGATTTTTTTAAATTTCACGGCCCGTTTTTACACGGCCTGGTTTTACCCGCTCTTTGAAACAGGCGAAAGCGCTTTCATTAATCGCCGCTTAAAGCGAGTCTTTGTCACTTTCGCGCGCCTTATCGCCTCAAGATAAAATCCAATAGGCGAACAATGTGCGTTAAACGAAAAAACAGCGCGTTTTTTTGACGGTTTACCCAAAAATTCGCGCTATAGGTCATCATCGAAGTTTTACGCGTCTATTCAAATATTCTCGGAATCCTCCTGTCCGCGCTGAATCTCGCAGGACAAGCGGTCGTTTCGCCGCAAGACCGAAAGTTTTCGCGCGGAGCTTTCGGCGGCGGGCTTCCGCGTTTGGCGAAAATCATTACAAAAATTCGCCAAACGCGAGATCTTAAACAAGCTCTTATACTGAACTCAGTTTAGAACATAACAAACCGGGAGAAGATTTCCGCGTCGCGCCAGGCGTGAAAAAGACCGTTCGGATGGTTACGGTTTCGACTGAGTTCAGCGTTAAAACGGCATGGAGGCGCTTCCGCTTTTCAACGCTATAAAAAGCGGAAGCGCGGCGTCAGGACATAAGGACTCGTCAAATAATATCTTGATATTTTTCACTTGCTCTTTCGCCGCCAGGCCGCGTTATCGTCGGTCGCCATATGCCCCCGGGTATGTCTCTTTCCTCCGCCTTGCCTGACGACGAAATCGCGGCGTGAAATTCCATCAATTTATTGTTTGACGAATCCTAAACGGTTAAAACGGTCGCTTTTTTCTGACAATCATCCGCCGCAACATTCGTGGAGCTTATTTTTAGCGTAGAGATACATGAACTGCGAAGCGTGATTTTGTTCGTCCGTGATTATCTCGTAGAGCATGTCGCGCAGAAGCGGACTTGCCACGGCGAAGAGAATTTTGCGGTAGAAATCTACCGATTTATGTTTTTTAAACATCTTTTTTTCATATGCCTTGATCGCGTCGTCGTAAACGTCGAAGCGTTCGGCTTCCACATGGGGCTTTTCGCCGCCTATCGCGTGGCATACTTCTTGAAACAGTTTGTAATGTTTTTGCTCGTCCATGCGTATCTGACGCAATGTTTCGCGATCTTCCGGTGACCGCGCGATATACATAAGCTGTTCGATATCTTTGGCGTCGCCGGCTTCATCTTTAAGCGCCTCACGTAATACGCCGTAAACTTCTGAATCGGACTTTGGGCATTCGTTTGTCGGACACGCGCTTGTCGGGCTATCGCTCGCTTCACGCCTTATTGGCTGGACAACCGCTTTTGCCGGCGCGGCGGGAACGGTTGTCTTTAGCGGAGTCTTGACGCCTTGCCGCGTCTCACTCTTAACCGGCCATATAAAACTTGGCTGATTAGATTCCTCGTCATACTGAACGCCGCTTGGCTGGAAGCCTTCGTTCTGATAGCTTTCTTGGCGCCCTTCGTTTTGAGAGTCGATATATTTATCGTTGCGGTAAATTTCGTAGTCACGTCCGTTATTCGCGTAGGATGCGGCTCTATATGGATACATTATTAATACCTCCAATATTTCGTTATATAATTATATGCTTTGCGGAGCCGCGGGGAACCATAAACGTTGGATGAACATCTTGAAAAAATTTCCAGGATTAAGCGGTTAAACGCGGCAAATAATAACTTATATGGAAATTCCAGCGATATAATCCAGTTTGGAGGATGTCATGAAAAAAATCGCTTTTATTTTGACAGCGATCACGCTGACGCAAGCGCTGTCAACGCAAGCGGCGCCAAAACAAACCTTGTCGGCGCAAGCGCCGTCTTCGGATTACGCTTGGCGGTACGAGCCGGAAAAGTTTGTGCTTGAACAGGAATTAGAGGCGGTTTCGGATCCGACGCGGATACGCGCCGGCGCGGGCGAGCGTTTCGCTGTAATGGACGCTGTTCATACGGGCGAGCTTATGGAGGTCATAGGGATAATCGGCGATTGGTACGTGGTGTGTCTGAAGACGGGGGTCGTGGGCGTCGTCTCTAAAGGGGACGTGCGCGTAACGAAGATAAGCGGTTCGTACATTGAAGAGGATGAAAGGGCCGCCGCGGACAACGGAAGCGCCAGCGCGGACTTTCAGGAATCGCTTATGTTTTCGCTTGTTAACGCGTCGCGCGCGGAACACGGACTCACGCCTTACGAATGGGACGGCGAGCTTAACGCGATAGCGCGTTTAAAGGCGGAAGATATAGCGAACAGCGAAAACATAAGCCATGTTTCCGAAAAGTACGGCACGCCGTTTAAGATGCTCAAGAGCATGTACGCGCCATATAAAAGCGCCTCCGAGAACATCGTCGCGGGCGAGTCCGCTTATTACGCGCACGCCGCTATGATGTCCAAACCGCAAAATAGAGCCAACATTCTGGCTCGATATGATAAGATGGGCGTAGGCGTCGCCAAAAGCGAACTGCACGGCGAGGTCATAGTGCAAATGTTCGTCAGGGATTAGCCTGTTATTAATAAGGAAAAGTCGCGCTTCATTCGGGGAACCCGTTGGGGTGAGACGATATCCACGCCCACGCCGTTTCAATTATAGTTTCGAGTGAAGCGTATTTCGGTTTCCAACCCAATTCCTTGATTATCTTATCGGAGGACGCCACGAGAGAGGCCGGATCGCCAGGGCGGCGCGGCGCCACATCGCAACGCAGGGGCTTACCCGTCACTTTCTCCACGCGGCGTATAATTTGTTTGTTGCTGAACCCGGACCCGTTGCCAAGGTTATATACATCGCTCTTATCGGACGACCGTATCTTTTCGAGCGCTAATATATGCGCGTCAGCTAGATCCGTGACATGTATATAGTCGCGTACGCATGTTCCGTCCGGCGTAGGGTAGTCATCGCCGAACAGCTTTAGCGCGCCGCCGTGAAGCTGCGTTTTCAGCGCGTTCGGGATAAGATGCGTTTCCGGACGGTGATCTTCGCCTATTTCGCCGCTTATATGCGCGCCGGCCACGTTAAAGTAGCGAAGCGCGGCGTAGCGTAGCCCGAACGCGCTTTCGGCCCATTTGAGCGCTTTTTCAACGGCCAGTTTCGTTTCGCCATATGGGTTAGTCGGGTTTGTCGGCGCCGTTTCGAGTATGGGAATTTCGTCCGGTTCGCCGTATACGGCGGCGGTGGAAGAAAAAACGATATAACGGACTTGGTTGTTTTTCATCGCTTCAAGCAAATTGATAACTCCGCCGACATTGTTTTTGTAATATTTCAGCGGTTCGTTCATGCTTTCCCCGACAAGCGAATAAGCCGCGAAATCTATGACCGCGTCTATGTTACGCGCGGAAAACAATCTGTTCGCGAACGTTTCGTCGCGCAAATCGCCCGTTATAAGCTGCGCTCCGGGCCAAACGGCGGCTTTATGCCCCGTTTCCAAATTGTCGGCGACTATGACTTCGTGCCCTTTGTCCAGTAGCTCCGCGACGGTATGACTGCCGATATAACCGGCTCCGCCGCATACTAAAATTGTCATAACGCAACCTCCTGTTATAATAGAGACGCATGAGAGCGCCTCAAAGAGCATATAATTACTTAGCGGCCGCAAACGCCCGTTTAGCGGCGCAATTCGCCTCGCTCCGTCTGAACGGTATTTTTCACGCCGGGCTCTATCGCGAAGCTTCGCCCGATTTGGTTATGTTTCAAACTGAGTTCAGTATAAAAAAATGAAAAGAGGATCTATACAATGCGTCGTGGCGAAACGGAAACAATTGGCGTGGAATATTATCTTTCTAAAATCTCTCAAGGAATTATAGCGTCGCTTGTAGCGTTGGCGGCGATTTTAGCGTTTAACAAAAATGAGCTTTGGGCGCAGCTCTGCCTGTATGAAACCATGCCCGCGTATCAAATGGATGACGGCGTGAAAGCGTTTCTAAAGTTCAGCCAATATGACTTCGGCTTGGGTGATAAAAACGCATCCGCGATATTTTACGATTCACAACCGAACGCCGCGATGGCGGTCGCCATGTACGAGGATGACGAGTCCATAGCGCGGGAATACGATGAGGTTCTAGGCGTTGACGACATAGTTTTTCAGCATGAAACGCCTGGAGCGGATACATACGACAATTTTGGGAAAGAAAACTTCACCATAGATGACGTAGGAGAACTTAGAGATTTAGCCGCGCTCAAAAGTAAATTTTATATAGTGGATAACAGGACGGGCTTGTCGGAAGATTTATTCAATGTAGATAAATTTTTACAAGCTGACCTGGTTATAAACGAGAAGGCGAAAGGGCCGAAAATACTCGTTTTTCATACGCATGGAAACGAAAAATACGCTGACAGCGCCGGACAGGGGGACGGCGTAATCGGTTTTGGAGAGGCTCTTTGCGGCATATTAAACGAAAAATACGGCATAGAGACGCTTCATGATACGTCGAGCTTCGATGTAATAAACGGTCAGTCGCATATCCTAGGGGCTTACGAACGCATGGAGCCTGTGATCAAAAAAATATTGGCCGATAATCCGTCCGTACAAGTCGCTATAGACGTGCACCGCGACGGGGTTGACGAATCGGTCAGACTTGTTTCTGACGTTGACGGAAAGCCGACAGCGCAGCTTATGTTTTTCAATGGCTTAAGCAAACAATATAAAGAAGGCGAACTGCAAGACATAAAGAGTCTGCCGAACAAACACCGCGAGACGAACCTGGCGTTCAGTTTTCGTATGCAAATGGCCGCCAACGCCCTTTATCCGGGCATTACGCGTAAAGTATACCTAAACGCTTTCCGCTACAGCCTGCATATGCTGCCGAAATCATTGCTGGTCGAAGTCGGCGCGCAGACAAACGTCGAAGAGGAAGCTCTTAACGCCGCTGAGCCGCTCGCGGATATTTTAGCCAGCGTTATACTTAAGTAAAGACCTTACAACTTGGTTAGCGTCTAAGCGTCAATCTTTCCGCCGCTCTTCGGCGTCCCAAAATACTGGCGCGTCGGTTTTCGCTTCTGAGCGCGGCGAAAGACTCGCTCAATAATCCACCCCGAACCCAGACGCTGAACAGGCTCTCAAATTTGTTTTCGCCGCCATATTCGCGGCGCTTCAATCCGATAAAATTATTATGGGCGACTTATGGAGTCGGTCATGAGAAAGTCGAAAGCGAGAACTCACGATAAACAGGAGGTCTCTATTAATATTGTTAATATATAAGAGAATCGCCATAAACTCTACTTCGCCCGTTCCAGCAAGGACACAATATCTTTAAGCTTTTTATCTTTGCGCTTCTTGGCGGCGGTTATGGCAATATCTAAGGCGGTTTCGCCAAACATATTTAATCGCGCTGCGTCCGCTCCATGCTGAAGCAACGTTTCCGTCACTTTTTTGTGTCTGTAAAAAACCGCGTCATGTAATGGGGCATAACCGTCCGCGTCGGCGATATTAATGTCAGCTCCGTTCAGTGCCAAAACCTCGATATAATGGGCATCCCCCGCGCGGGCGGCGATATGCGATAAAGAACCATACGCCCCCAGACGGTCGATGTTCTCTAAAGCGCAAGCGTCGTCGAAATACCGCGCATAAGCGGTGAACACATCCTCTATTCTGACTTCATGGATCTGACTGTCCATTTTCTCAACCATGTTCCTTTATCAGTCTCCAACCCGCTCCTAAAGCCTTCGTTTCAATTCGCCAATTCGTTTGTTTACAGATGCGATAACAGCTTTGTCGTTATCCTATATATCTAAGAGCCGGTTTAATATCCTTTCAAGAGAATGGCGATTAGAGCCGAAGTAAGGGTTTAGCGGGAATTACGAATCCCGCGTTCATAGTTTTTTCAAAATCGGCGGGCTTCATCCATCCGTCCGAAGGTTCGTTCCACGCACCGGCGTTTTGGCGGTTCCATCGAGCCGGCGACAATATAGCGTTTGATTTCGGATACTTTTTTTGCCCGCGTCATAGCTTTTTCTGCGGCGGCGTCAGAGTTCCGAACGCTTTGCGCGTCCATAATTTCGAATGTAGTTTTATCTTCGCTAGGTTCTTTGTTTCGCGGCATTGTCACCAATCTTTTTTAATGCCTCGTAAAGCGGCGCCACTCCGTTTTCGCGTTCTTTCGCCAGACGTCATAATAATAGCGAACCATATCGCGCTTTGGAAAATCAGAGGGCGCCGCCGCCACTGACAACCGCTTTTTATTAGGTAAATGGGTTCGACGGATTAATGAGTGAGTTTTTCGCCGCGTTAGAATTTTGATGACGAACGGCTACGAAAACCGACGCTTAGCTGCCAACCCAGACGATAAACAGACTCTTATATCGCTAGGATAATCTATACGTTTTATCTCCATCTTGGAGGATTATAGCGCTTCTGAAAGATTCTGAACAGGCTTTTAAAATATATTCGGCCGAAAGCCGTAAAGTTCCGTTATTGGCGGAAATTTCGCGCGGCGCGTTTTCAGGGGACATTTTAGCGCGAATAATAGTTCATCGGATTTTGACGCGAACCGTTCATCAGCGCCTCATAATGCGTGTGCGGACCGGTCGAATAACCTACGCTGCCAACGATCGTATATTGTGGTCAACATTTACCGCGCCGGACTTTATTATGCTTAAGTAAAGACCTTGGGGACTCCGTCCCCAAACCCCCGCAAAAGGGACTTCGTCCCTTTTGAAACCCCCGCGGCGCTTCGCGCTGGCCAGGGAAGCTATCGGACTACTCCAAGATGGGGGATTCTTAGAGCCTGTTCAGTATCTAGCGCGAACTGTTCATCAGCGCCTCATAATGCGTGTGCGGACCGGTCGAATAACCTGCGCTGCCAACGATCGTATATTGTGGTCAACATTCACCGCGCCGGATTTTATTATACCTAAGTAAAGACCTTGGGGACTCCGTTCCCAAATCCCGCTTTGAAACCCTGCGGCGCTTCGCGCTGGCCAGGGAAGTTATCGGACTATTCCGAGATAGGGGGACTCTTAGAGCCTGTTCAGTATCTAGCGCGAATAATAGTTCATCAGGTTTTGATGCGACCCGTTCATCCGCACCTCATAATGCGTGTGCGGACCGGTCGAACCCTGTGCTGCCAACGTTAGCTATCGTTTCGCCCTGACGCGCGCTCTGACCGACTTTAGAGATTAGTTTGGGGCAATGCGCGTACATTGTGGTCAATATCTGTAAAGACCTTGGGGACTTCGTCCCCACCCCCCCCCGCAAAAGGGACTTCGTCCCTTTTGAAACCCTACGGCGCTTCGCGCTGGCCAGGGAAATTATCGGACTACTCCGAGAGATGGGGGATTATTAGAGTCTGTTCAGTATCTAGCGCGAACTGTTAATCGGCGCATCATAATGAGTGTACGGATCGGTTGAATATCCTGCGCTTTCAACGAGCGTACATTGTGGTCAACATTTACCGCGCCGGACTTTATTATGCTTAAGTAAAGACCTTGGGGACTCCGTCCCAACCCCCCGTAAAAGGGACTTCGTCCCTTTTGAAACCCTACGACGCTTCGCGCTGGCCAGGGAAGCTATCGGACTACTCCGAGATGGGGGATTCTTAGAGCTCGTTCAGTATCTAGCGCGAATAATAGTTCATCGGGTTTTGATGCGAACCGTTCATTCGCACCTCATAATGCGTGTGCGGACCGGTCGAATACCCTGTGCTGCCAACGTTAGCTATCGTTTCGCCCTGACGCACGCTCTGACCGACTTTAGCGATCAGTTTGGAGCAATGCGCGTACATTGTGGTCAATCCGCCGCCGTGGTCCACAATTACGGTGTAGCCGTAGCCGTTTACCGCGCCGGACTTTATGACTGTTCCGTCCGCGGCGGACACTATGGCGCTGCCTGTTGGCGCGGGTATATCTATGCCGGTGTGAAACTCGTTTTTGCCACTTATTGGGTTAACGCGGGGACCGAATCCGGAGCTTACGCGGCTGCGGCTGGGCACGGGCCAAACGAGAGCGCCGCCGCTGTACGGAACGGGCGTATACGCGTTTTGCGCCGTGTTGTAATTCGACTGCTGTTTTTGTATAAGAGCGGCTATTTCATTATTTGACTTTTCAAGCGCGTTTATCATCTGCTGATACTTCACTTCGTCGGATTCCAGCGCGGCGACCAAGTTCTTCTTTTCGACCAGCTTTTCCTCCAGCGCGCGCGTTTTAGCCGTTTGTTCGTTAGAGAGCAGTTGTATCTCGTCTTTTTGAACCTTTACTTCCTCTAATTTTTCCTCGACAGCGACTTGCGCTTTGTACAACGTTTCGACAACATTATCGTCATATTCGACGATTCGGTTTATGTATTCAACGCGATTCATTAAATCGGAAAGATCCTTAGATTTAAGCAAAACGTCAAGATACGCGCTTTTGCCGTTTATATACATAAATCTAAGACGTTTGTCAAACGCCTCTTGGCTTCTCGCCCTCTCACGTTCCGCTTTTTGCAGCTCATATTCCGTTTCGGCCAATAGTTCCTTCGTCTTTTCAAGCTCACGGTTCGTTACTTCTAAGTTATACATGGCGTCGTCCAACGCTTCGTCAATAGCGTCCAATTCCTCCGAAGCGGTCGCTTTTTTAAGCTCCACATCCTTCAAACTCTTTTGCGCGTCGTTTGTCTGGGCCTTTACGCCCTCTTGCTGTTTCTTAAGCTCTGACAGCGTAAGGCTGGCGTTAGCTAAAGCTCGCGCGTCAAATAACGCGAAGCAAACCGCGATTGACAAGAAAAACACCGCTAATTTTCGCAAAGATTACAACTCCTTTGTTTATTCATCGACGCGGCGTATGTTTTAAAATATAAAAGAGCCGCTGAAACCACCGCTTTTCAAGCGGACTCTCTCCGAAGGCCAAGGGGTCAAGTTAAGCCTTTAAATGTCTGCGCAAACTGCTCACGCTGCCCGCGGACCCGATAAATATGCCGAGCGCAAGCGCCGCGGGCGCCAAAATGACGAAAATTTCCGGGGCGGATTTAAATTCCACAAGACGCTCAAGCGCTTTAAACCGTTCAAATATCCTCGCCACGACGCCGTTATACCCGAACCAACACAGCGCTACAGGTATCGCGGCGCCTATGAAGCCGATAAGCATGCCTTCTATGATAAAAGGCCAGCGTATAAACCAATCCGTAGCGCCGATATATTTCATAATCTGTATTTCCATGCGCCGTGTGTTGACCGTTATTTTTATCGTATTCATGATAATGACGACGGACACGATTATCAGAGCCAATATAATCAACACGCTTACTATTCTTATGGCGTTATTTATAGAAATTATCAGGTTTATAATTTGTTCGTCATACTTAATTTCCTCAATGCCATCTTTTTTAAGACCTTCCAGTTCCGTTACAACGGAATCGCGGTTCTTTATGTCGTCCAGCGCTACGTTGAACGACCGCGGCAGCGGGTTTTTGTCTTCCGGTATGCCGTCAAGAAGCCCTTGGTCGTCGCCAAGCTCCTCGCGGAATTTTTTAAGCGCGTCTTCGGATGAGACGTATATAACGGTTTTTACATGCGGTATGGAGCTGATTTCGCTCGACAGCGGGGTAAGATTTTCAGGAGGCACGTCATCGCGCAAATATACCGACAGATTAAGCGAGCTTTCCATCTGCTCCAAAAAGTAGGCGACGTTTTCCGCCAGGCAGTACGAAAACGAAACGACCAGCATACATGACATAACGGTAACTATCGAAGCGAAGGACATTAAGCGGTTCCGCAGAAGCCCCGTCGCCGCTTCGCGCATGAAATAGCTTAGGCTTCTAAATTTCATCGCTGTATCCGCCCTTTTCGATATCTCTGGCTATCATGCCGTTTTGTATTGTTATGACGCGTTTTTTCATTCGGTCCACTATTTCCTTAGCGTGCGTCGCGACGACCGTAGTCGTGCCAAGCTCGTTTATGTCTTCCAGAAGCGTCATAATTTCCCACGCCGTTTCCGGGTCAAGATTACCGGTCGGCTCGTCCGCCAAAAGAAGCGCCGGTTTGTTAACTATCGCGCGGGCGAGGCTGACGCTCTGCTGCTCGCCGCCTGAAAGCTGGTTCGGGTACGCTTTGGCCTTTTTTTGCAAGCCGACCATAGCGAGAACCGCCGGAACGTTGCGGCGTATATCCCTATGAGCGGCCTGCACTGTCTGCATGGCGAACGCCACGTTTTCATAGACCGTCTTGCTGGGCAGAAGGCGGAAATCTTGAAAGACGACGCCCATGCGACGGCGAAAATATGGCACGCTTTTCCTCGTAAGCGATTTAAGAACGACGTCATTTATTATAATGTCTCCGTGCGACGGCTCAATCTCTTTAAGCATAAGGCGTATTAACGTTGATTTGCCTGAGCCGCTTGAGCCGACGATAAACGCGAAGTCTCCTTTTTCAATATCAAGGGAGACGCGCGTAACGCCTTTAGCGTTGTTCCCATAAATTTTCGTCACGTCGTTCATATGTATCAAAAACGTTTCTTCCTTCCGGCGAACCTATTTTTAAACGCCTGACGAAGCGTACGTTTAGCGGATTTTTCTATACTCCGACAAGGCGCCGTTAACTTCGTCAAATCATTAGACCTGTCTTGGAACCTGACTTCGACGGATTCACGAGTGGATTTTTCACGAGGCAAGGAAACAAAAGCCGCCGCGTACACGGGCGCGCGCGCAAGGATTTCGCTGACGCCGCATTGTTGAAAAGCCGCCGCGCGGACGCCGGAGTCAGGTTCCAAGACAGGTCTATTATAAAACTCGCGTTCTATAAAGTCAACATTAAAGCCCGCCGCGCCTCGGCATATGATAAGGAAAAACCGCGCGCGGATTTCACGCTTTGAGAGAACGGCGGCTTAAAAAGAGACGAGCCAGGCGGCTCGCCTCTTTTTGACCGTTTAGGTTATTGCGCGGAGGGGGAGGGTCCTCCGCCCTGCTGTTGAGCGCTGGCCTGAGTTAACTTTGACTTTACGGTCGTGGAATCTTGTTCGGAAACCGTAGGCGCCGTTATATAATATCCTTTTTGTTCAGCGATCTTATAAAGGTCAAATTGAAATTTTTCGTCACCGTCGCGCATCTGCTGAAATGTCTGACGCAGCGTCGGGTTGCAACATTCGCTTATAACGCGCGCGTAATTGCCTATACTCGCCTTCGTTCCGCTCAACACGTCCAAAACCATTTCTCTTTCCTGCATCGTGATCACCTTCCCATAATATAGAGTATTAGAGCATTTGAATGAGATTTTGAGCCGCGTTCTGCGCGTCGGTCGCCGCTTTTGTAAACATCTGCTTAATTTGCGGGTCATTGCACTGTGACGCGTAATTGGTGAACTTAGTGTGCAGAGTCTGGTGAGCCATAGCCACTTCTCTGATAGAGTTGAGTTCAGGTTGGGTTAAGTTCTGCATAAATTCCACTCCTTAAAAGTTTTTTATAAATCACTGTCAAGACTCGTTAAGGGGGTTTCGTTTGAAAATGACGTCCGTCAACGACCGGTTTTCATACTGAGGTAAAGTTCATATATATGGGTGGTATTTCACGTATAGAGACCATATATCAGCATATAAAGACTGGTCATTATTAACGGTTAAATCGCGGTCAAGGCTTGCGAACGCGCTTAAAAAACGGCGAAGCCCATTATTCAAGCACGGACAAAGGGTTGACCGGCACGCTGTTTTTGGCGACTTTAAAGCCGAGGTGGTTGCCCAACAAAACGCTGTAGATGCTTGGGTTGTTAACGCCGCCTATAATTTGCCCTTTTTTAACCAAGTCGCCTTCTTTTACAAGGAGGCCGTCTTGCAGTTGACTGTACGTCGTCGTCCAACCGTTGCCGTGATCTATTACGATTAAGTTGCCGTTTTCTTTAGTGTTAGCGGTTTTAACCACGACGCCTTCGGCCGACGCCACGACTTGTGAGCCGATGTCGGCGCCTATGCAGAGGATGTCGTTCGTTCTGTACTGGTCGAGCGTTTTGTCATAGATCGCGTGGCTGTCGCTGTAATCCATGACTATGTCTCCAAGAACCGGCCAGGACATCTTGGAATTTTCGCTGAACGAATCAAATTGCGGCTCCAATACGTAATCATCCGCCGCGTTGGACGCTTCGGCCGTTTCCTCCGCGTTTAAAGCTTCAGATTCGCTGACCGTCGTTTTTTTCTTGTCGCTGTCGTTCGGCGTTTCGCTGTTTTCCGGAGCTTCTTTGTTGGCGCTTTGCTTTTGCTCCTGGTTTGGCTCCTTTGGAGCCGCGTTTTCATCCTCAGGCGTTTTGGACGCCCGCTCGTCTTCCGCGCTCGCCGACGGTTTCACCGGCTCGCCCACTTTGCCGTCCTCGGGTTTGGCGTTTTTGTCCTTTACTCTCGCTTCCAGCGCGTCGTCCATAGCCTGGCCCAGTATGGTCTGCGGATCCGCTGTAGTCGTCGCCAGCCCGGAAAGATCGATTTCATCGCTTGTATTTCCCCCCGGTTTGTTGAGAGCGGCGAAATTGTTAAACGATACGACGACGGCAAAAACCATAACGGCGGCTAAGCATGAGTAAAGGGCTACATAAAACCCTTTTCGCTTAAACATGCTTTCTTTTGGAACTTTTTTCATCCACTTAACACCTCCAGTCGTATTATTACCTGATACATTTTCGCTTATTCATTCTTTTGGTAAATTTATAAAAATTTTCAAGCGGACAAGGCTTTAATTGGCGGATAGCCGCCGCTCCACGGTTTTTTGATGAATAATATAACGCGCTATGATATTTTGTCGCGCAAAGAAGGGCGTCAATTGAAAAAAGATTTTTCGATTTAGAGATAAGCTCCTAGTATAAGAGTTTATAAAAAAGGTTAAGTTATAAGTATGCGGCGGCATACCGTCCGCAAACCGCATCACCGTTTTGGGAAGTGAAAAATATTATGTCGCAACATTTTAAAGGCGGTACGCGTAATTCGATGGGGCGAAACGGCGCTCTTGCCAATAACGGTTTAAGAAGAACCCATATCTGGGTCGGCGCCATTATAATAACGTTATTATGCGCGATATCAGGATATTTCATTACGGAAATTTACCGTTTGCCCGATCAAATTAAATTAGTGGAAGGCAAAGCGAACAAAATCAGTTATGATTTGCCTTTTAAAGCGACGATAGAAAATGAAAGCCAAGCGGTTCTAAAGGTCAACAACGCTTCCGTAGCCGATAACTTCAGCTTTGATCTGAATGATTTAAATGTCATGGAGTCAAACAAAGCGGGAAGCGCGACAATGACGCTTAATATGTTCGGGTTGCCGGTCAAAAAAATCGATATTGACATTTTGCCGGACATAGAGCTAGCGCCCTGCGGCATGGCGGTTGGGGTAAGAATAAACACGAACGGCGTCATGGTTTTAGGCGCCGGTCATGTAAATGGGGAAGACGGAAAAAACTACAATCCCAGCGACGGAATACTCCGCGCCGGCGATCTTATTTTAAAAGCGAACGATTGCGAATTGAACGGTAAGGACGATTTGATGCAGGCGGTGCAAGACAGTAAAGGCGCGATCAACTTTCAGGTAAAACGCGGTGAAGAGCTTATAGAAGCGAAAGTGACGCCAGTCATAGCCGCTTCCGACGGCGAAAACAAAATAGGCGTTTGGGTGCGTGACGGGACGCAGGGCATAGGCACTATAACGTACTATAATCCCTCGACTAATAAGTTCGCCGCGCTTGGTCACGGCATTATGGATGTGGACACAAAGAGGCTTATGAGCGTGAAAAACGGTGAAATAAGAGAATCGAACGTCACTTCGGTGGTAAAGGGGCGCAAAGGCGCGCCCGGAGAGCTTATAGGCGATGTGAACGGTAAAAACATTATAGGCCGAGTCGAACGCAACAGCCCATATGGCATATTTGGCTCGATAGACATTCGCGCTCAAAGCTTTATGCCGAAAGAACGAATGAAAATCGGCCTTCAAAACGTCATACACGAGGGTCCGGCTAAGATATTGGCTACGGTGGAAGGAACGAGCGCGCGAGAATATGATATCTATATAGAAGGAATCAATAGAGGGAACGCGAGCGACGACACAAAGGGCATGGTTATAAGGATAACGGATCCGGAACTTGTGATGAAAACCAACGGTATAGTTCAGGGTATGAGCGGAAGCCCTATTATGCAAGATAATAGAATTATAGGCGCCGTAACGCACGTTTTTGTACAGGAACCCTCAAAAGGATACGGCATATTTATTGAAAATATGCTGAAATATGAAACGTCTTCATGATTTCAAGGCTTTTCAGCTTAATGGCTGAAGAGCCTTGCTGTTTTTTAACTTTATATTGCGTTTACAGCGTTCGCATGGTATTATTCTTTAACGTTTTTATAAATTTTGAGCGGCGTTTACAGTGAACTTAGTTTGAAGCGTAGCCGAACCGGACGAGGATTTTATACTAAGGCTCTGTCGGAAAATAACCTGCGCATTGGGGCTTGCTCTTTTGCGCTTAGATAGCGTTGCCGGGACACAAAATCGCCGCTTATTTTCCGACAGAGCCTAAACGCGGCGATATAGCGCCAGAGTGGCTTAAACAACCTGCAACCCGGACGCGGGCGACCATCCTGGAGAAAAAGCGTATATGGAATCGCTGAAAAAAACATTGCGGTAAACTTTCCTGAAAAAAGATTCGCCCCAAATTTGTTTTAGATCTTTTCAAAAACGGCGCGAAGCGGAGTTTTTGTATGAAAGCTTTTTGAAGGAGGTTTGGAGGAAACTTTTTATCGAAAAAGTTTCCTCCAAAAAATCATTATCTTTAAGAAAAAACAGTCCCCAAATAACTAAAAGCTGATTTCGCGTTGAATGGTCTGCCGCCGGTAAAAGTTCACTGTTCACGCTTCGCTGAAAAGGCGCGCCGCTCTGAGAGAACTCTATACGGAAGCGGCGATATAGCGCCGGAAGGGCTTAAACAATCTGCAACCAGGATGCGGGCGATTGTCATAAGCGTATGCGGATCACCGAAAGAGATATTGCTGTGAACTTTCCCGAAAAAAGATTCGCCCCAAATTTGTCTTAGATCTTTTCAAAAACGGCGCGAAGCGGAGTTTTTGGATGAAAGCTTTTTGAAGGAGGTTTGGAGGAAACTTTTTCTCGAAAAAGTTTCCTCCAAAAAATCTTTATCTTTTATATAAAACTGGATATCCCAAATCCAAACCGGGCGAGGCTATACCGCCGCGCCGCTCATAGAAGGGGTGGAGTTAACGATTAGGTTATGAAAATAGGATGTTTTGATACGAAAAAAGAGATTCTTTTAGCACCGATGGCGGGCGTGACAAACGCGCCGTTTCGCCTTTTGTGCCAAGAGCAAGGGTGCGCTCTCACTTATACGGAGATGGTAAGCGCGAAAGCGCTCGTATATCGAAACGCCAAAACGTTAGACCTGCTTAAAATAATGCCTGGCGAAACGAATGTCGGCGTTCAACTGTTTGGCTCGGATTCGGAGATTTTAGCGGAAGCGGCGCGGATCGCCGCGGATTCATTTCCTTTTAAAGTGATAGACTTGAATATGGGATGCCCGACGCCTAAAGTTTTCAATAACGGCGACGGATGCGCGCTGATGTTATCTCCAAAGCTTATGGGAGACATTGTAGAGGCCGTGGCGCGCGCGGTAAAAACGCCGGTAACGGTTAAAATGCGCAAAGGCGTCAATCGATCTGAAACCGCTTTTGAAGCGGCGAAAATAGCGGAAGCCGCCGGCGCCGCCGCCATTACTGTCCACGGGCGTTTTCGCGAAGATTATTTTTCAGGGACGAACGATTTGCGCGCTGTGGAAGCGGTAAAACGCGCGGTTTCTATACCTGTGATAGGCAACGGCGACGTGACAGGCCCTGTTGAAGCGAAAAATATGTTCGAGCGTACCGGATGCGACGCGGTTATGATAGGGCGCGCCGCTTTGGGGAATCCGTGGATATTCGCTCAAATATCCGGCTTTTTAAAAAAAGCCCAGATACCGCCGCCGCCCGACTCCGACGAGCGCGGAAAGACGGCTATGCGCCACGCGCGGCTCCTTGCGGCGCAAAAGGGCGAACGCGCCGCAACGCTTGAAATGCGTAAGCATTTCGCTTGGTATACAAAAGGATTACGCGGCGCGGCGGCGGCCAGGGACGCCATAAACGCGGCCGCGACGCTGGAACAATTGGCGGAGTTCCTGAATATGGGAACGGATGGGGAGCCGCTGGAGAAACGGCCATTCCGCAGCGTTTTTGCGCCTATTTCCGAATCAGAGGGTGATCACGCGTGAAGGTTTTCTAACGAATAATCGCTCATGGCATTTGTTTCGCTTATAACGCTTAGTTTTTAAATTTTTAAATAGGCTTATTTCCAGGTCAAGATGAAGCTGGATTTTTGCGCGACGGCTTTTGGCCACGCGGAGGAAAGCGCGAATGAGGAGATCCTGCAAGCGTCGGGGCGTTTTCGCCATACGCTTAATATTCTCCGCTTTCGCCCAGTTCTCAAAGCCTTTGCGGTAACTTTCGCGCGGTTCCGTTTGTTATTTCGATAAGCGAAAGCGCGCCGCGAAAATGGCGCGCTTGATTAGTCGGTCACGCATGGTCTACGATTTACGCTTTATCCTGTAAGGCGCCGTAGCCTTCTTCGCCGGTACGGACTTTTATCACATTTTCCACATTGCTGATAAAAAGCTTGCCG
Source organism: Clostridiales bacterium (assembly GCA_031263985.1). Classification (GTDB taxonomy): domain Bacteria; phylum Bacillota; class Clostridia; order Lachnospirales; family JAISER01; genus JAISER01. The sequence goes on from JAISER010000079.1 coordinate 37,295, forward strand.
TCACCGAAGTTTCCGGTGTAAAGCGCCCGTTTTACCGCGTCCACCAACGTAGGCACAGGCACTTTGCAGATGACAATATCCAGTTGCGCTTTAGGCAGCAGTTTGGTTTCCACAGGCGCGCCGCGGTAATATTCCCTAGGATAACCTTTTTGCATGCCGTATCCCATTACGCTGGTTATCGTCATGCCGGTAATGCCAATGGCTTCCAAAGATTCCTGCAATTTGGACAGTCTGTCATATCCGGTGATGATGGAGACCTTTGTAATTTTTTCACCCGAACCCGCCGTATTGACAATCGGAATGGCTTGTTCCACAGGGATCGCCGGTTTAGGCGGATTTACGGTGATCACTTCATCGTCATCCGCCAGAATGCTCACCGCCGCGGCGAAGTCGGGATACGCTTTGTTTCCATGTTCACCAATGTCAAGACCATCTATCTCTTCTTGAGCGGTTACGCGAATGCCAATGGTTTTTTTCAGAACGAACCACACCAGCGCGGAGGCCGCAAATCCGAAAACCGCGACGGCGAGAGCGCCAAACGCCTGAATGCCGAGTAATCCAAGGCCTCCGCCATAAAAAAGACCGTTGGCGGGGGACAATGTGGTTATGCCTTCTTTTGCGAAGAAACCGATTGCTAATGTGCCCAAAATGCCGCACGCTAGATGAACGCTGGTCGCGCCGACCGGGTCATCAATTTTAGCCCTGTCAAACGCGAGAACCGCGAACACCACGGCGACGCCGCCAATCGCGCCAAGGAGCAAGGAGACCGGAATGCTCACATAGGCTGCGCTGGGAGTAATAATGACCAAACCCGCGAGACATCCGTTGATGGTCATGCCAAGATCCGGTTTGCCGATTTTGAGCCAACTGGTCACCGTGGACATCAAAATGCCTACAATCGCCGCCGTGTTTGTCGTAAGCAGCACATGGGCCACGTCATCCGGGTTTGCGAAGCTTAGAGTGGAACCGGGATTGAAACCAAACCAGCCAAGCCACAGTACAAATACGCCGATAACCGCCAAGCTCATGTTGTGCCCGGGAATCGCTCTGGGTTTACCGTCTTTACCATATTTGCCGATACGCGGTCCAAGAAGGATCGCGCCCGCCAAGGCCGCCCAACCGCCCAGCGAATGTACCACGGTCCCCCCGGCGAAATCTTGGAAGCCTAGCTTCGCCAGCCAACCGCCGCCCCAAATCCAGTGTCCGACAATGGGATAAATCACTAATGTCAGGGCAAACGAAAAGATAATGAAGGCTACGTATTTCACGCGTTCCGCCACCGCTCCGGAAACAATCGTAGCCGCCGTACCGCAAAACACAAGCTGCCAAAAAAACTTGACCCAAAACGTAATTGGGGAACCCAAAAGCAAAGTGTCGGGGTTAGTGTAATACGCGGGAATGTCACCGAGGATCCAGAGGTTCCTCGTGCCGACGAAAGGGTTGTCGCCGCCAAACATCAGACCAAAACCCAACAGCATGAAGCCGAGCGAAGAAACGGCGAACACAATAAAGTTTTTGCTTAGGATGTTGACCGTGTTCTTTGAGCGGGCCATTCCTGATTCTACCGACGCGAAACCAAGGTTCATCCAAAAGACCAAAAACGCCGCCAGCATTACCCAAAAGGTATCAATAATAACTTGAGACATAAGCGCTCTTCCTTTCTTTTTTTAAATTTGATAATATTAAAATTGGCAAAAAAAAGGCGCTGTGTATTCCGTTTTGGAATACGCAGCGCCTTTGCTACCTTCTAGATATAAAAAATAACACACTATTTATGTTTTGTCAATAGCCACACCGCGCGGAACCACAGTCACCGTATTTACATTTTTATAAAGTAAAGTAATACGGTAAAGTATACGTATGAATAAAAACATGAAAAAGCTGATGAAATCAGCGGAATCTGCACCGATAGATATTTTGGTCATCGCGTTTTGCGCGATAAGCTGTGGAGCGCAGACTTACCTCGAATTAGAGATATTTGGTAAGGCGAAGTATCGCTGCCGAATGGCATTTCAGACGCTGGTATAGTTGAATGCCATTAAAACAGTAACGCAAACAATCATCAAAACTATCAAAATAAATAAATCGTTCCTGAGCTTGCTTTTAAGCCATGCCCAAAAATTCTCAATTGAGTTATACCATCATATCCGCTAGTTCCGTGATCCCGCTCAGCGCCGCTCCCATGACCATTATCAGCGCATCGGCTAAATTAGGTTCGACATAACTCACGCGCCTTCTATCCTTTGTTTCCTTAAATTTCTCACGTATATTTTCCATTGTCCATCTCCTCCGCCATTACTTTAACATAATTTGGAGGACTTGAAGAAGTCATAGTATGAATATCCATAGCTGTCTTTCCTAGAAGGTCTTTGTTCATGCGGTCGACCACGATTGACGGGAAAAAGCGACCTGATCGCCTTAATCGGTTCCACATCATCATTTCCAACGCGAAAGCGTTTTCAACCGGACTTTTCACGAATCGCCGCGAAAAGTCCAAACGTTACCTTCTCCGCGGTTCTTTTCACATTTTTCATGCTTATATGTTTTCGCCAGTCACTATATCTTACCAATCAGTCCGCCGTTCTTGATATGAAAACGTCATGCTGTCAACGACCTTGCGTCGTTCCGCTTCCCCATCCATTGATGTCGACATTATCCGCACAAGCGTTACATGCTCATTGTCAGCGCGAATATAGTAATCATGATAAATTATCGCGTCATAACCATATACGATTTGCAATTCCCTGTGTTCAGCGAGCGTCTCGCGACCGGACAGCGTAAGTTTTTCGACGGCGATCAGGTCTTTCGCCATGTTTTCATCATAAACGTTGTACCGGTTGTTATATGGGTACATGGCGTCGGGCAATCCGCGTTCCGAAGAAAACCCATATAATCTAATCGCGCTAATATGAGGTTCGCTATGATAACTTGGTCCATCTAACTGCCAATTTTTTGCGTAGTATGTCCAGCCTGATGGGACTTTAATCGTTACGGCGTAATCCTTGTCCGCCGTTCCGCCGCCTGATATCCAGTACAATTCGTCGCCGCAATAATCTATCGAATTTATCGCGAAACTAACGGCGGTCGATTCCCTCTGAATGAACAGTTTTCTGGCATTGTCGTCCCAACTGACGTGATAGCCGAATTCTTTCATCGCTTCCGCGCCGATGAAAGTTTCGCCGCCTGTGTTATAGCTGACAATCTCTTTGCCGTTGAGCGTTGTTTTTATATCGGAGCTGTAATACCTCCCGGCTACGCTTCCGGGAGAACCACGCTTCACGCTCAAAAGAGCGCCGTCCTCCGCTTCAAGCGTAATCATTGACGTTAGCTTGTCAACGATTTCAAGGCGTCTCTCTTTTGCAAGCCACGTTACTGTAAATCCATAACGCGCCATTGACTCCGCGTCAATGAGCGTAACGCCGCCGATATTTATGGAGTTTACGGGCGTATCCCATAGATAGGTCACAATATCGGTATAGTAGTAGCTTCCTGCGGCGGCGCCCGGCGCAGCGGGGACGGGCGCTAAAATATTCAGCGTCAACGCGATAGTCATTCCTATAAACATCAATGTTTTTTTCAAATTTATCCTCCTATACAAGCGGTTTATTGTATTAACGCAACGCGAGCTCTCCTGTAACGCCAACCGCGCTTAATGAACTTTCCCTATTTCGCTTATTAATTCTCTAAATTAATTATTCAGCGTCAACGCGATAGTCATTCCTATGAACATCAATGTTTTTTTCAAATTTATCCTCCTATATTACAAGCGGTTTATTGTGTTAACGCAACGCGAGCTCTCCTGTAACGCCAATCGCGCTTAATGAACTTTCCCTATTTAGCTCATTAAATTCTCTAAATTCATTATATAGTATCGCTATTTCGACTAAAAACGGTTTTTTGCTCCCATTTGAACTGTCGCAAACGAGCGCTGACAAAGCGTGGCCGGAAAATAAGCCAAAAGGACGCAAAATGGAGATATTAAACAAGTTCTAAAAGGCGCTCTTCAATAAAAGCTTGCGTTAATTACGGTTTATTCAAATAGCTATATTTTTATTTTCTTATCAATTGTTATATTTTAGTAGTTTTATGTTATACTAGTAAATGCTGAGCGCTAAAGCGAAAAACAGTATCGCTCCGCCATTTTTTTAATAATCAAAGGAGGTTTTCAAATGGTAAGCATCGGCATCAACGGTTTCGGTCGCATAGGCAGGCTTGTTTTCAGAGCGTCTTTGGATAATGACAACGTAAGGGTAGTCGCTATAAACGATCCGTTCATTGACCTGGACTACATGTCATATATGCTTCGTTATGACACCGTACACGGTAAATTTAACGGCGACGTTAAAACGGAAAATGGAAAGCTCATCGTTAACGGCTCCGCCGTATCCGTGTACGCCGCCGCTGACCCATCGGAAATACCGTGGGGCCAGTGCGGCGCGGAATATGTCGTGGAATCTACAGGCGTGTTCACTACCACGGAAAAGGCGTCCGCGCATCTCAAAGGCGGCGCGAAAAAGGTAGTTATCTCCGCGCCTTCGGCGGACGCTAAGATGTTTGTTATGGGCGTCAATCACACGGAATATACGAAAGATCTTAACGTTGTGTCGAACGCCTCATGCACGACCAACTGTCTCGCGCCTTTGGCTAAAGTGCTGCACGACAATTTCGGCGTAATCGAAGGGCTTATGACCTCTGTTCACTCCACGACCGCCACGCAGAAAACCGTTGACGGACCATCTAAAAAAGACTGGCGAGGCGGCCGCGCGGCCGCGGGCAACATCATACCGTCGTCTACCGGCGCGGCGAAAGCCGTCGGCAAAGTTCTCCCGGCCCTCAACGGCAAGCTTACGGGCATGTCGCTGCGCGTGCCCACGCTTAACGTATCCGTAATCGATCTTACGGTGAGACTTGAAAAGAAAGTGACGTATGAAGAGATAAAAACGGCGGTTAAAAAAGCGGCTGAAGGCGATCTAAAGGGCATACTCGGTTATACTGAAGACGATGTGGTTTCGTCGGACTTCATCGGCGAGAGTAAAACGTCCGTTTTCGACGCTAAAGCGGGTATAGCGTTAAATGACAATTTCATAAAGCTGATTGCGTGGTACGACAACGAATGGGGTTATTCAAACAAAGTCCTCGATTTAATCGAGCATATGGCCTCGGTCGATTCTAAATAGACGCGGATGAAGATTATGCGTCGCTAGGGTGTGGGTATGGAGAAGGACGCCGTCCGGAATAAGCCGTTATCCATCATACGAAATTTGCAATGAAGATCATGAGGGCTTGCGCAAGCTCACCTTCGTTCTACAGCGAACTTTTATTTGTCACGCGAAAGTTAAAGATTTGATGATAATGGACCGCCGCTTCCTCGCGGGTTCGCAGTGGGCGGGCTTGGCGAGGAACGAAGCGGGGCGATAGACGGAGGCCTGTTTTTTGGCGGGGGACTGGCGATTAGCTCAGGTCCGAAGCGCTCCCGCCCCCCCCTCGCGTCCGAATGGACGCGACATGCCATTATCACTATAGCTGACTGTCAGGCGCCATCCTTATAAAGCGTCCGCGGCTGGAGCTATGCTCGGATACAGCGCTCTTTTACCGCAAAATATCCACGTTTACGCAGTTCGCTATCATATCCTCAAACGTATCTCCGCGGCGTATAAGAACCGTTTCACCAGACGGGCGCACTAGAACTTCCGCGGGGCGCGCCCGCAAATTATAATTCGACGCCATAGCGTAACCATAAGCTCCCGCGTCAAGCGCGGCCACGATATCTCCAACGGCCACACGCCGGGGGATCTCTCTGTCTTTAGCTATATAATCGCCGCTTTCGCATATGTTCCCTACTATATGCGCCAATTCCGAACCGGAGGACAACTCACTGCCCTTTTTGTATATTTCCACGTCATGATGGGAATCGTACAGCGTCGGCCTTATAAGCGTTGTGAACCCTAGATCAGAGCCGATATACTTCTTACCGCCATTTTCCTTCACCGCGTTTACCGTTCCAAGCAAAACGCCGCATTCCGCGCTTATATACCGTCCCGGCTCAACGCGGAACTGCAACTGGCGCCCCAACTCCGTATTAAATTTCCATATGACTTTCTCGAGGTTTTCGCTGAGCGCTTCCAAGTCCATGCGCTGTTCACCCGACTGCTTTTTATAAGGTATGCCAAACCCGCCGCCGAAGTCTATCATTTTAACGGATGGGAACTGTCTCGCTATGTCAAGCAGCGCGTTCGCGCCTTCAAAGTATTTGCCCGCGTCCATAAAAAGCGAACCGATATGTTGATTTACGCCAATTATCTCCATACCGCGTTTCCGGGCTATATCCGCGACCGTTTTCGCGTCCTCGGCGTTCACGCCGAATTTTGTTTTTTTGCCGCCAGTAATGACTTTTTCACCGTGCCCGTCGCCAACTCCGGGATTAAACCTTACTGACACCTTGGCGCCGGGACTAATTTCACCGATCAGTTCAAGTTGAGAAAGGCTGTCGGCGCTTATCAGCGCGCCTTTGTCCAAGGCGTACCGAAATTCATCCGCGCTAGCGTTGTTCGTAATATAAAATATGTCGGACGCGTCGAATCCGGCGGCAAGGCACGCGAAAATTTCGCCGCAGCTTACGGCGTCCACGCAAAATCCCTCGCTCTTTATTATCTTCAGCAGCGTTAAATTGCCGTTGGATTTCGCTGAATAGTTAGGAATATACCCTGCGTACGACGACAAAGTTTTAATTTCACGGCACCGTTCGCGTAATATCCTCTCATTATACACATATGCCGGCGAACCATATTCCGATATAATGTCGAACGGGTCAAGGCCCTGGTAAAAGTTGACGCTTTCAGTGACTTTCAATTCAAGACACCTCCGCCGCGCTTAAAACAGCGCGAGTTTTGGCTGAATTATACACCCGGAGACAAACCGTGTCAAAAAATTTAACGCCTGCGTTCTAAAGGTGAGCGCTGGCGAAGCGTGGCGGAAAATAAGCCGAAAAGACGCGAAATGGAGATGTTAAACAAGCTTTTAGGGTTATTTTCGAACCGCTCCTAATATAGATATAGTGACCATGCACTTTTTTTATCGTCGTTAGTATAATTAGACTATACGAAAGTTTTCGCCGCTTTCGTATCTGCATCGGCGAAACTCCCCCTGTTTGACATACATATGAACGGAGGTGAAACAGTTTGACGGGATATTGCGCGTTAAAGAAATTTCAGACGCATCTGTCAAACTTGAAGGGATTTTACGCCGCTTAAAGCGCATGCATGTATGGGAAATCAGGTAAAGGTTCCAAACGCGAAAAAGCATCGCCCCATTCAAAAGAAAACAAGCGATCATAAAAAGCCGTTCCATGCCATTGCATGAATGATTATCGCTATACGGCCGCGCCAGACTTACGGACAGCGGAATCTCTCTGACGTCAGATCTAAAGACAACTTGCTAATGACCGCCGCATCGGCGGTCATTTTTTTTCGCGTCCGCTTGCCACGCGAAACCAAATGACTTATAATCGCCATATCGTCAAATGAGACTAACGCCGAATTTAGGAATTGTTAAACAATAACCGGCCCCGGCGTGAAAAAGACCGTTTGGCCGGCTTATTGTTTAAGGAGAAACCGCGGGAGACATTGCGGGACAAAATTGAACGTAACGACCATATTTACGGAGGAGACGATTGGACCATGAGTAAAGCCATAATGATTTTAGCCCAGGACTTTGAGGAAACCGAAGCCATAACCGTGGCGGATATATTGCGCCGCGCCGGCGTGGATCTGCGGTTGGCGGCGTTGTCTGAACTTCACGTGACCGGCGCCCACGGCGTAACGATAGTCGCCGACTCGCTTTTCGCCGACGAGGGCGACGGTTATGACGCCGTCATTTTGCCAGGCGGCCCCGGAGCCCGGCATTATTTACAGTCATCCAAACTTATGGAGGCGATAAAGCGTTATTTTAATGCGGGCAAGACGGTCGCCGCCATATGCGCGGCCCCGGCCGCGCTCGCCGCCGCGGGCATAATGGATGGCAAAAGCGCGGTGTGCTATCCAGGCTTCGAAGCTGACATGAAAGGCGCGAAACTGACCGACGCGCCCGTCGTCGCGGACGGCGGCGTAATAACCGCGAAAGGCCCCGGCGCGGCCGTTCATTTCGGATTAAAGCTTATCGAGGCGCTGGAAGGCGAAGCGGCCGCCAAAGAGATCTCCGAAAAATTTATAGCGTTTATTTAGGATATTACGGTTTTATCGGGGAAAAAATAATAACATTGTCGAAGTCACGGACAAGAGTTTCAAAAAAGCATCGGATGGAGTTTTCAACATGCGCGATAAACAGGACATGGACATAAAAGACGTGGACATGTATGACATTAAAAACAAAGCCGGAATGATATTGTCGCGCGATGTCACAACAACCGACGGCGTCATTCTTTTTCCGTGCGGCGCGAGGTTAAACGGCGTTGATACAGACCTTTTAATTGAAAACGGCGTTGAACGAATATACGTTAAGGCTCTTTCGAACGTATCAAACGAAATCACATGTCTGCTCGAGCATAATTTAGACGACGATCTATATAGGTTTAAAAAAGCTTACGACGGCGGCCGTGAAAAGGCGAGGCGGCACATCCTAGACATAAGCAGGGGAGCGACCGTGTCGATGAATGAGCTGTTTTCCATTACCGGCGATATCATGAGCGAGTTAAGCTGCAAGAGCGATGTTTTAAAATATATATGGCTGATGGAGCATTCTGATGAGCCGACGTTCGCGCATAGCCTTAACGTGTCTTTGTTGTGCAATCTCTTCGCGTCGTGGATTAAGTTGAGTGAAGAGGAAACGTTATATCTTACGGTCGCGGGAATTTTGCATGATGTGGGCAAGCTGCGCATACCTGACGCCATTTTGAACAAAACGGGCAAGCTCACCGACAAGGAATATGAAATTATAAAGAGGCATACGTTGGAAGGCTACGACATTCTACGTGATGTCGCGATACCTGAAGAGATAAAAGCGGCCGCTCTGATGCACCACGAAAAGATAGACGGCAGCGGATACCCTTCGGGTCTCGCCAACGGTTCCATCGTATGGCTGGCTAGGATTATAGCTATAGTCGATATATTTGACGCCATGACGTCAAACAGGGCTTACAGAGGTAAGATATGTCCGTTTTCGGTCATAAAAACATTTCAAAACAACGTTTACGGCGAGCTTGACACGGAATTTCTGCTTGTATTCCTGCGGAACATAGCGTACACTTACGTAGGCAGCCGCGTGAAGCTTTCAGACGAGCGCGAGGCGGAAGTCATCTTTATAAATCAGCGCGATTTATCCAACCCCATCGTTCGAACGACGGACGACGACATTGTGGATTTATCGGCTCATAGAGATCTGATCGTAGATTCTCTTATATGACGGCTCGTCTTTCGGAAAGGACAATCAATGACGGACGAAACGAACCTTAAAAATTTCGCCGCTGACTTTATCAGCGTAGAAACAGCGATTTCAAAGGCTGTGATCGGCCAAAAAGATATAATAAGAAACGTTCTGGCCAGCGTTATAGCGGGAGGTCACGCGCTTTTGGAGGGGCTTCCCGGTCTTGGTAAAACGCACCTGGTAAAGTCTTTCGGCAAGGCGCTTGACCTGTCGTTTTCGCGTGTGCAGTTTACTCCTGACCTTATGCCGGCCGATATAACGGGCACGGACGTTTACGAAAACGGCTTTTCATTCCGCAAAGGGCCTGTATTTACAAACCTTCTGCTCGCCGACGAAATTAACCGCGCCACACCGAAGACCCAAAGCGCCCTGTTGGAGGCCATGCAGGAAAAAACGGTTACCGTCGGCAAAAATACATATGACCTGCCGTTTCCGTTTTTTACACTGGCAACTCAAAACCCTATAGAGCTTGAGGGCGTCTATCCGTTGCCCGAAGCGCAATTAGACAGGTTCTTCATAAAGCTTGACGTCACGTTCCCCAGCCAAGACGAGCTTTTAGAGATTGTCAACATTACGTCCGGCGAAAACCCCGTATGGCCCGAAAAAACGATGGACAGCGAAAAGATAAAGGCCATGTCGCTCGCGGCGGCAAGCGCGCCTATGGCCAGAGCCGTAGGGGAATACGCCATGAAAATCGTTTTCAACACGCACCCGGACAAACCCTCTTCTCCGGAAACGGTTAAAAAATATGTTAGGTTCGGCGCAAGCCCCCGCGGAGCGCAGTCGCTTGTCGCGCTTTCTAAGATATACGCGCTTTTGGACGGCCGCTTTAACGTGGCGTACGACGACGTTAAAAAAGCCGCTCCGCACGTTTTGCGCCATAGAATCTCGCTTAATTTCGAAGCGGCGGCGGAAGGCGTTTCTTCGGACAATATAATAGACGATATAATATCTGAAATCACACGATAGCGTTCGCGGAACGGAGATAAAACCTGAACGGAGGCTCTCTTGGGCAATTTACGCGATTATATCACCGGCGAATATATAAAGCGGCTTAACGCCGCCAGGCTTAACGTCGCCGCGAAAACAGGCGCGGGCGCGGGCGCGCGCAAATCGAACGCGAAAGGCGGCTCTTTAGAATTTTCGGATTTCAGAGACTATTCGCCAGGCGACGACATACGCCGCGTAGACTGGAACAGTTACGGCAGACTGAACAAGCTTTTTATAAAAGTGTTCGAAGAGGAGCGTCAGGCTTCCGTCAATATTTTTATCGACAAAAGTAAGTCTATGGCCGTCAGTGAACGAAAGTATGACTTCGCCAGGTTGGCGGCGGCTACGCTCGCTTATTTGGCGCTTAATAAATACGACAAAGTCGGCTTTTATTGCTGTGACTCGGCCGTAAGCGTAAAATCGGGACGCTTTGAGGGCAAAAACGCCTTTGGGCGCGCGGTGGATTTTTTAAACGGAATCGAAGCCGGCGGCGAAACGGCGCTGGCCGCCGCCGTGGAACAAACGCTCAAAACGGAACGGCTGATTGGCGGGATAAGCTTTTTAATCTCAGATTTTTTCTCCGGAGATGACTATGGAAAAGCGCTCGAGGCGCTTCGAACGAAAGGTCACAATGTCGCGTTGATACACGTGCTGGATAAAACGGAGACTGACCCGGATTTGTCGGACGCCGCGCGGCTGGTAGACGCGGAAACCGGCGGCTTTAGAGACGTTTTCATTACCAGTGACGTAATCAAGGCTTATAAAGCGGCGCTTGCCGAGTTTAAGAGCGCTATCGCGGAATTCTGCCGGCGGCGCGGCGCGGCTTACGTGTTCGCGCGTTCAGACGAAGACGCGATTTTCGCGTTGCGGCGCTTCTATGTCATTTAGTTTAAAGCGGATCTTTTTCTAATATGACTATCCAACCGTTTCATGAAGCCGCGCGAATGCGCGGCGCGGGGTCCGGGGTCGAAGACCCCGGCGGGGTTTGAGGCGGAGCCCCAAGGTCTTTATGATTTGTCTGGATGTCATTTTTTCTAAAGTCTTCCAGCGCTCATCGCGTATATTTTGTGAATGCGCGGCTTTCGCGTTTGGGAAAAAATGAGCGCGAAATTTCGCTAAAACGAGATTTTGAACAAGCTCTAAAATGGAGCGATAACGATGAAAAAAAACGATTTCATCATAAGGCTGCTTCTGCTGATTGAATTTTTATTGATCGCCATGCTTTGCGCGGTCGTTTTGCGCTTTTTCCCGGCCAACCATACCGTCGTATGTCTTGTTTTCGGCATGTCTGGAGTTTTCGGCGCTTATTCTGTAATGAAATACGGTCAGTCGCGCAGAGAGCGCCGCAATTTGACGGAAATTATCCTCAGGCTCGATACTATTAACATGGAGGAGTCCGAACCGGCGGTCGAAGTTGACTTGCCCGGTTTGCGCCCTTATTTCGATAAGGTGGAGGAAATTCGGCAGCGTCAGATTAGAACGGAAAAAGACCGTGAGCGCATACTCAGCATAGTGAATTCCGTGGCGGTGAACATGGAGATAGAAGATTTGCTTGAAAGCCTTCTGCCCGAACTTATAGACGTTACCGCCAGCAACTGCGGCGCCTTTTATCTTGCCAACAACTCGACGAATAGGCTTGAGATTAAAAAATCGATAGGCTTCAGTAAGAACATATACAGCGAGTTTGATCTTGTGATAGGCGAGGGGTTCGTCGGACTCTCCGCCAAAAGCCAGAAAATAAAGATAATCAAAAACCTACCCGACGAAACGGAATACGTTATACGCTCGTTTTTGGGCAAGATCAAGCCAAGAAGCGTAATGACCGTACCCATCGTTAACCAGGAGCGTTTGGTCGGCGTCTTCACCTTCGCCAGCGTGCATGATTACTCTGAAGACCAGCTCGGCATGGTAAACCTGATAAAATATTATGTGGGCGCGGCCGTGGGCAACGCCATTACGTTCGAAAAGACCAAACGGCTCACCAATGAGCTTAAATTTCAAAACAGACTCATACAAAACCTCAATGACGACCTTGAAAAAAAAGTGGAGGAACGCACGCGCTTTTTGAACGACATACTCGACAGTATAAACGATTGCGCCATATACGCCGTTGACAAAAACGGCGCGGTGCTTGTATGGAACAAAGCGGCGGAAAGTCTTTTCGGCTATTCCGCGTCGGAGATCGTGGGCAAACACGTGTCAAACATATACCCGATGGACAGCGACGACGCGGAAGGCGTTCAGCGCAAGATTGAAAAAACATCGCTTAATGGACAGTTCACCGAAAACGGCTGGCGCTACAAAAAAGACGGCACGAGCTTTTACGCGGAGATATCCATGTTTGGGCATTATGATCAAAACGGCGACATTACAAGCTATACGAACGTCACGCGGGACATCACGACGCTTAAAAACCTGGAAAGCGACTTATGGTTTGAAAAAGAGTTTTCGTCCAAGTTGATAGAAAATAGTACGCGCGGCCTCGTGCTCGCTGACGGTGACGGAGTCATTAAAAACATAAACAGCGTGGCGGAAAAAGTCTTAGGCGAAGATCTCGTTACAGGCCAGTCGTTTTACAATATATTTGAACAGGCTCAAGATATGCGCAACAGCGTTGAGAGGATGAACGAGACCGGCGCAAGCGAAATGTGGCGCGCCAAGCTTAAAAATAAAAGCAAGTGGATCGACATCCAGGCGTCAATTTTGACGAGCGACGTCGATAAAACGCTTGTTTTTCATTGCTCGGAAAGCGCGGGTTAAGCTTTTATCTTATTAAAGAGCCTGTCCTGGAACCTGGCTCCGGCGTCCGCGCGGCGTTTTTTTACGCGACAAATCTTTTCATTCATAATAAGCGTTTTATTATCAGCGCGGCGGGCGGATTTTTTGCGCAAACCGTCCGCCGCGCTCTTATAACTTTTCAGAACCGATTTTAGTAGTTATCCACGATCTCTCCGAAGAACAGCTTGTGATAATCCCCGTTGTATACGGACGCCACTATTGGCCCTGGTAAATCGTCGGCATTTAGATCTTGCGCGTAGTTTATCGCGCACTCATAATATCTGTCGCAGCCTTCGACGACGGCTCCGTCCACTGTTTTGGCCGGCGCGAATTTGACAACCTGACTTTTATCAAAATCAGCGCCGGATTTTGACCCGCATACGGCAAGTTCCTTCACGAGCGAATCATAAGGAACGCTTATCGTAAAACTTGTCGCGTCATTAAGCAGTTTTCTGGTATAACGCTGAGGCCGGACGAGCGCTATAAAATATGGCTTTTGCCACATAAAGCCTACATAGCCCCAGGAAACGGTCATCGTGTTTGTCTTATCACCGCTTTTAACCGTCAAAAACGCGCCTTTATCGGTAAGATGCGTGAGTGCGCGCTCTAAATCTCGCTTGTAGTCCATAATGAACCCCCTTTTTTATTTACAGCTGATTATAACCTAATCTGAACTAAATTTCCATACCGCTTTTTTCCCTTCCGCGTAAACACGTTAATACTGAACTCAGTTTGAAACGTAGCCAACCAGGGTAAGGATTTTTCGCGTTGGGCTAGGCGTAAAACAGACCGTTCGGATGATTATGGCTTAGACTGATTTCAGTATAAAGATGGCAACCGCCGAAGATCATGGCATTCGCCTCCTTTCGCGCATTATATCGCGAATTTTCGACAGCCGGTCTATTATAAGCCGATAATTTCCCTTTTCATGAGGCAAAACGCATTCGCTGCAATCTTTTATTCCGTTATCCGTATAAGAGTGGTCGCCGCCGCACATGTCGCCAAGCGCGTAAAGCGGGCAGTAACAAAATATGCAATTAAAGTTTTCGGCGTCGTCCGTATCGTGACAGGGGAACCATTCGCATAACTTGTTTTGAAAAAAACAATAATTCATATTTTAGCTCCCCTCTTCATTAATAACAGTGTTGACAATTTCAAAATACTGCTATATAATTGCGGAAGTTTTATCTGAGGCTGAAATTTACAGCCGAAAAGATTCATTTAATATTCAGCGAAAGATACGTAGGGCATTGGGGAGAAGTACTCAAGTGGTCGAAGAGACGCCCCTGCTAAGGGCGTAGGTCGGGAAACCGGCGCGGGGGTTCAAATCCCCCCTTCTCCGTTTGTTTCGTCCGCTGAACGCGCGCGCCGTCGCGCTTCATTAACGGCGGCGCTTTTTTTATTTGACAAATCTCCGTCCTCACCATACGACATATCCATTATATCATACTTATTCATTTACCAAACAAAAAAACACTTCGTTGACAACGAAAAATGAGTAATAGCGACACAGCGACGTGCCGCAAGGATAGACCGCGACCGGAGGAACCAATTGCGCCCCTCTTCCCGTATAGCTCGTCTTTACATCGAGAATCAAACTAGGAGTAGCGCGCGATCACCGCATTGCCATACGTGGACGCGACGCCTCATAACTCACGACGATGATCCAATCCTCGTCCGCAAGATCCATGCGCTGGTCGCAGCCATATTTGATCCGCGCTTCGCAAACAGCGATATACTCGTTGTCGAAAAAGAAATCGCTGAGGAACCGCGGCAAGTATGGCGAGGATATAGCGGAACAGGGAAACGATTAGAATAAACGCCGTAAGCGGCGCCTCAGAAAGTATTAAACTTATGCGCATGTAGTCGTAATCCGCGCTTGACATTTGCCCAAAACTTTTCAATGGGATTTAAATCAGGAGAATAGGGCGTGATGAATATTGCCCTAAATTAATATTCATCAGCTACATAGTAGAATGTTCCTGAAAAAGTAACGGATTGTGATAAAATAATCCTATGAGTGATGATAAAAATATCGGGAAAGAACAATAGAATATCATGAAGAAGGACACAATATCAGGGAACCGGCAAAGATATTCGGCATATCGCCAAACACATTGAACGCCTGGTTAAAACAATATCGCGATAACGGAGGGCTTGAGCGAAAATACCGAAGCTATAAAACAGGCTATAAGCGGAGAAGAACCGCTAGCGCATCTAAGAGCCTGTTTAAGATCTCCATTTCGCGTCTTTTCGGATTATCTTCCGCCACACTTTGTCAGCGCTCTTTGCGTATATTCTTCGAATACGCGGCGTTCGCGTTTCCGTGTTTGGCGAAAACTCATCACAAAAAAATCCGCTAAAAGCGAGATTTAAAACAGATTCTTAGAACAAATCCGTGATGTTCGACCGAAAAGCATTGTTTATATTGATGAAACCGGCATCGATACTTTTTTGCGCAGAGAACACGCTTATTCCAAGCGCGGAGAAGGAGTTATCGGGCGAGTTTTCGGTAGGAAATATCGGAGTTTGGGTATTGTCGCCGTTCCAATTTAACGGAACAATGGATGTCCGGTTATGTGAGTTTTGGTTTGAAAACTGTCTCTTGCGCGAATGTCCTTCTAATTCCGTCATTATAATGGACAACGCCGCTTTTCATCGAAAGAAACGGCTTATTTCGATTGCCGAAAGCAATAAACATAAAATAGCGCTCCTGCCGCCGTATTCCCTGGAATATAACCCAATTGAGAAATTTTGGGCATGGCTTCAACGCAAGCTCAGGCAAGAGTTATCTTATTTTGATAGTTTTGATGATTGTTTGAGGTACTGTTTCAATAGCATTCAACCATATTCTTGTCTACGGTCAAATTGTATAAATCTGCAAATAAAAAAATGCCTATAAAAAGCAAATTATGTCATTTCTTCATATCGCGCGGACGGTTCCTTAGGAATCGAAGCCGCCGGTCATCGAATCGTCCGACGGCCTATGACCCTCGTTTTTGGCGTTTGCGCGCCCCAGCTTACAGGAATCCTCATGCCAACGTGCGATTTAAAACAACTGACCAGTTGCTAAACACCCCATTTTTTCTTGTGCGAGCCCTAAATTGATAACTTCCTGTGTCGGGAATAATAAGTATGCCTTCCGAACCTTCAAATGTGGCTATCTTCCAATCTGTCGCCGACGCTTTTTTATAGCTTACATCATAAAAAGCGTCGTCATACGGCGGGTTCCAAAGCGGTATGGCTATGCTCAATTGAAGAAAGGCAGAAGAAAGGCCTAAATGTACAGTAAACGACGTTGGCTTTTCAAGCGAAAACGTAAGCGCCCTCCCCATGGTAACCCTCGCTGAAGGACTGACGGCGCCCAAAGCGTACCCGCTGTTATTCCCCCACGCGTAAGCGTATATGTCCGAGAACAAATTGTCGCCCTCGTTTATAATCGCAAGGTTGTGATACTGCCCGGCCGAGATCGTCCCTATATCGGATCCGTTCGATTGCGTTATTTTCTTCGGTTTATATGTAATAGTCGACGCCTTCGTGTTATACCCCAACTGTAGGCTGTCGTTCTTTCCCCATGTCCACATGTACCCCGCCGAATCAAGCGACAGGTTGTGGTCAACGCTCGCGGAAATAGATTTTATAACGACGCCCGACGAAGCCACTAAGGTGGTGTCCACCGTTTGCGTCCCCGTGTAAGCGGTCAAGTTCCCCTTTCCCAACTGCCCTGACGCGTTTTGACCAAATGATTTCAGAACGGCGCCGCCTGACTGTAAAGCCAGCCCATGCCCGGCGCCCGCGGCTATCTCGACGATATCGCTAAGCCCGGCTATCGCGGTCGCTTCATAAATATTGGTCTCGGAAGACGAGCTTATCTTGTTGAAGTCGTTGCGTCCCCAACCGTAAACCTGCCCGTCCGCGCTAAGGGCCAAGCTGAAATCTCCCCCGGCGGCTATATCGACAAAGCTGACGCCGCTTGGTTTGATTACTTTCATGGCCTGCGATCTGTATGTCGTGTAATCGTCGCCCAGTTGCCCGTAATCGTTGCGCCCCCAAGCGTAAACGTCGCCGTTTGAGTAAAGCGCCAGACTGTAGTCGCCGAACGCGGATATTTTTAATATGTTGTTTAACGGCGTGAGTATGATTGAAAAAAGCTCGTGCGGCTTCTGCACCGTTACGGGCGCCGTTTGGTCTGTCGTCGTCATATCTCCGAGCTGCCCGTAGTTGTTGCGTCCCCAAGCCGCCACCGTTCCGTTCGATTGCAGAGCGAGGGAATGTTCCGCGCCTCCGGCTATCGCGATTACATCCTTCAGCCCTGTGACCGTTTGCGGCTGAGCCGTGTCGGACGAAGTCGTTCCGTTACCTGACGCGCCGTTACCAAGCTGGCCGTATGTATTGGAGCCCCATGTGGAAACCGTGCCGTTCGGGTTAATCGCCAGCGAAAAGTCTTTTCCGGCGGCGACGCGGGGATGCGTCGTGCGGGCGACGTCGAGCGCGCGCTGCGCGTTAAGCCTGCCGCCTGTTAAGACTTTCTTTGATATGTACGGCTCTATTCCATTTAATGACTGCATAACGTCCACACTGTCAAGTATCGCCTTTTTAATTTCGGCGGTCGTCAGTTCCGGGTTGTACGCCTTGATCAAAGCGGCGACGCCTGTGACCATAGGCGCTGCATAAGAAGCGCCTAAATGAATTCCATAGCGATTGTTCGGCCGAGGTCCATATATAAATTTACCTGGCGCCGCTAAATCGACGCTGACAGAACCGTAATTTGACCCACCGTTATAAAACGTTTCGCTTTTGTTGGTCGGGTTAATTGCGGTGGCGGCGACGGATATCAAGTTGTCGCAGTCAAACGACGATGGGTAACTCTTAATATTATCGTAAGCGTCAATGGACCCTAAGGTATTTCCAGCCGCAACCACCATAAGGCCTTTGTAACTGTTAATCGCGTCTTCTACGGGAATATATTGCGCCTTATCCTCATCAGCGTTAGTTGTTTGCCATCCTCCGCTAAAGTTAATAATTTCTATATTGTTATTATTAGCGAACGCTATCGCTGACACTACGGCGGAAGCTTCGAAGCCTGACCCGCTATCTTTTCTGACTTTCAAGGGGACAATTTCAACGTTAGGAGCTACGCCCGTAAACGAAATATTATTGTTCCATTTAGCTCCAAGAATGCCCGCCACAGCGGTTCCGTGATAATATTCGGCGATTGTTGAAGGCAAAGGGGACGGATCGTTGTCATCATCCGCGAAATCCTTCCTTAGAGAACTATCCTGCGTTATGTTAGCCAGCTCAGGATGCGACATGTCAAAGCCGTTATCAATAACCGCGACTTTGACTCTTGATTCCGGATCTCCGGCGGCATAGCTCCACACGTATGGCATTTTTATAGCGTCAAGCGCGAGACTTGCCGTATAACCCGGGTTGTCGCTTAGAAAGCCAGCGTCAATAGAGGGATAATAATCTGACGGAATGTACTCGCTGACTCCATATTCCTCCATCATATAATAGTCAGGCGTGGCGTATGCCACAAACGGATTATCATTTAAAGCGTCTATTGCGTCTATGACATTTTGTTTGCCCGGTTCTTTCAGCGTTAGCGCGATTATTTTATCCGAATCGACAATGTCAAATTCGGACGTATCGTTATATTCAATAATTGAGTTGTCTTCGCCAAACTCCGTTAAACTTTTAATATTGGAAAGCTGAACGCCTAAAAATTCGTTCGTAACGTCATCCTCATCATCGTTTGATATACTAACGCTTTTCGCGGTTGCTCCGCCGGAAGATAACTTGGCTTCATTCGTTACAATAGGCGTATCTGACAGGAAACTAGCTTTAGCTTCGTCAAACGCTTCTTTAGCGGCGACATCCGTATTAACGTTCAATTCTTCCACAATGACTGACGGTCGCGCTTTAAGACCTACTATAACGGTGTCTGGCGCAAAATCATCTTCAATGTCTATGTACGTGTGCATTTGGTCTTTCTCTTCTTCCGTGAATTCGGTGACAGCGAAAGAGTCTGGTCTTTCTTTTTCCAAGTCAATGGCCGCAGCGTCGTTTATCTCAAGTTCGTTAAATTGTGTCTCATACCCCGACGCCGCGCTTGAATCCAGCGAGTCTGAATCGGCGAAAACCGGATAAACGGCGATTTCGCCTAATATCATGACTGATATCATAAACGCTGACAGCTGCTTGCGGCGTTGTTTCATGATATATCGCTCCCTAATATTAAATTATTGTAAGTTGATGATGCCAACATTCCGTTGCGCCTGAGAATTAAGCGAAAGAGCCGCCAAAATCGCTTTAAGCGCCTTACTCAAAAGCTCGACTAGCGAAGCGGAAAAATTACTTGAAACGACAAGCGCGGTTGGCGGTTGTGCGCTGTCGGTCACGGTTACAACTTCGTCGCTCCATTCGGATATCGCGTTACCCTTTCTAGCCATCACTTTAATTTTATATTCAGCGTCAGGCGAAAGACCGGTTAGGGTAACGTTAGGTTCATACGCGGTCACCGCTTGGCCGTTGTAATATATTTGATAACTTGTAGCTTCCGGAATGTCTTCCCACTCAAGCGTTATAGAGTCCGTTGACTTGTCAGCGATTTTAACCGCGGGTATCGTTGGCAAAACAGCAGGTTTGTAGTCAGCGGCCGCCATTCCTACATAAAACGCCCTTGACGCATTATATACAGGCAGTACTAGCTTAACTAACGGATTAGTTTGTAAAATGGCATGTGCTTGCCAAATAGCGATAGCGCTCTGTTCTTTTAATTTGATTGTAACAACATCAAATCCGCTATCATCCATATTATTGTAATTATGAAACGCTTTAATATCAACGCCAGGAAACATTTCAGGAGTAAGCTCATCTAAACTAGAAAACCGCTGGGTTAAAGTGATGTGAAGTTCCCCAAGCGTAATTGGGCAAAACAGCGCTAGTTCAATATACATATCTGGCGCTTTTTTGACTAAGGGATTGTGCATTAAAACAGCAATCGCGTTTAGAACGGCTTCTTCAGTTTTATCTTTAATAGTTAGTTCGAACCGGCTATGAGGTTCATAAAAATATTCAATGTTTTCAATGTCTATGCCAGGAAACATCTCTGGCGTCAATTCATCTAATGAAAAATTATCTTTCAAATCTATTACTATGTGTCCTGGCGCAAAAATGGGTAATAACGGGAATTCTCTTAAATCCTCACCTAATTCAGTTACATATGGGTCTTCCGGCGGAAAGTATCTTGCATAGCTGGGATCAAGATGACTAAATGCCCAAGAGCTTTCACCAGCCATAGCCGAATTTCCGATCGAAGCGGTAACAAGTGATAACGCCAAAATAAAGCCCATGATTTTGCTTAGTTTCTTCATATTAAAATATCACCCCTCAAAATTTTATCTCCAACAACCGGTTACTAAAAATTTGACTTCGAACTATTCCTCCTTTCTTCATTTTTTTAGTTCCAGGGTATTTTCGCGCCACCCCATTTCCCAAATAACCCAATTTATTACATTTTACATCCTTTCGTTATCCTTGTCTATAGTCGAATTGTATGTCAACAAATAAAAAAATGCCTGAAAAAAGCGCTTATCAGGCCATGTTCATTTTCAAAGAAGGAATTAATCAGCGCGCGCTTAAGTTATAATTATAGAATTGCTCCAGTCGCTGACAACCCCGTTTTTCACCGTCCTGACGCAGGCGAAATAAATATAGCTGGTTTCTTCCGCCGACGACGATATAAGACACCTGATCGAAAGCGGCGCAAGGTGATGAAAATAGCCGCGTCTCGAAACGGTCACAGCCTCAGGAGATCCGAATATCAGGCCAGGAGGGTAGGTTGTTAAGCCAGGGGACAGAAAAATCGTTTTAGCGTATTCGAGGTCGTAATATTCTAGCTCCGTTCCATAAGCTCCATACCAGTTCAAAAGGAAAGTGCGGGACCCGGTAGGCCAATGCCACGTTGACGACGAAAGCATCATGGGCGCGCGCAGTTTAAACGTATACGCGGACAGCGGCGTAATCCTTGACGGATCGCTCCCATCCGGGTCAGGCGTTTGCGACCCCAGCGCGTAATATTCGTTAGAACCCCATGTGTAAACGTCTATGTCGGCGAACAGATTTTCCCCTTCCTGTTGAAGCGCGGCGGCGTGGTCCCATCCGGCCGCGACCGTTCCCATTCCGGAAAGGCCGGTTACCTTTTGGGGAATATATGTACTGGCGAGAGTGTGCC
The DNA here is from genome assembly GCA_031263985.1 of Clostridiales bacterium. Taxonomy (GTDB): domain Bacteria; phylum Bacillota; class Clostridia; order Lachnospirales; family JAISER01; genus JAISER01. The sequence goes on from JAISER010000079.1 coordinate 58,716, forward strand.
CTAGCTGCGATTTATCGTTTTCGCCCCAGGTCCAGACGTCTCCGTCCGAGTCAAGAATTGCGCTGAAATCGTATCCGGCGGAAATGGCTCTGACCTCAACTCCGGCCGTTTCCAGTTCGGAGATATCTACCGTTTGCAGCCCGCCGTCGTTGTCTGTCGTCCCTGTTCCTAATACGCCGCCGCTTCGGTTGTACGAGGTAAAAGATATAAGAGTCCCGTCTTCTTTCAGAGCCAGGCCATGGGAATAGCCCGCCGATATCTCCAGGACGTCAGTAAGCCCATCTATCGCGACCGGCGCGTATGCGTACGCTGAGTTTTGGATCGCGTAATTCACTCCACAGATGAAAACCTGCTTGTTGGAGTCTATCGCCAGGCTTGACCTCTCTCCGGCGCTGACGTCGACAATGTCTGAAATCCCGTCGATTTGTACGGCGTAATTGAAATGAGACGCACTGTTGTGTACATAAAGCGGATAGCCGAACAAAGGAGGAAATGGAACCGGGTCATAATAGCCAAGCTGGCCGCTGTCGTTATCGCCCCATCCATAGACGTTTCCCGCGGAGTCGACTGCGAGGCTGTGCATGCTGAACGTGGAAATGTCTATTATGTTCCGAAGAGGGGTTCCGTCTTCAAATATGACCTGTTCGGGTTCTGAAACTTCATAGCCGCCGTTTCCAAGTCCGCACGGGTTATATCCAACCGTCCAGACCGTGCCGTCGGATCTCAGCGCGATAATATAACAGTAGCCGCTTTCGACCGCTATGATGTCGTACAAGCCAGGGATGGTTTGCGGCGTATAGCTTGACGACGCCAAGTCGATTATGTCGAAGCCCCATGTGGAGACCGTGCCGTCGGGGTTAATGACTGCCGTGAAGTTTTCGCCGGCGGCGACGCGGGGATGGGTCGTCCGGGCGACGTCGAGCGCGCGCTGCGCGTTAAGCCTGCCGCCTGTCAGGACTTTGCCTTCCAAAGAGGGGAGGACGTCCACGCTGTCGAGTATGGCTTTTTTGATCTCCAGCGGGCTAAGCCCGGGGTTGTACGCTTTGATTAAAGCGGCTACGCCGGTGACGAATGGCGCGGCCATTGACGTGCCGTTCATAGCGATGTAATGATCTCCGTTACTATCTATTATATGGCCGCCGCTGCCGTATATCGAACTGTAACTTGGCAGATCCGGAATGGGACTCATAATTAGCTCGCCTGGAGCGGCTAAATCGACGCTAACAGCGCCATAATTTGAAAAGCTGGATAAACTATCGTTAGCGTTAGTTGAAGCTACTGATATAATATTTTCACAGGATAGTGTCGATGGGAAATAAGTGGATGCACTGCTGTCTATGTTAACGCCGTTATTCATAGCGCACACGACTAAAAGCCCACTATAATTTCTAATCGCATCTTCAAGGGCGCTTAATGGTAAACCATGGTACGCTTCTCCCAGTATAGATTCAAGATTTGAAATGCTCCATCCCATACTCATATTAATAATATCTATACCGTTGCTGTTAGAAAAGTTTATTGCCTCTATAGCGTTAGAAAGGAGAATGCCTCCACTTGATTGCGTATAATCCGGGTCGACTTTTAACGGAACGATTTCGACATTAGGAGCTATTCCTCCTATCATTTTGCCATTCCAAACAGCTCCGATAATTCCGGCCACATGGGTTCCGTGCATATAATTCTCAATGCTATATGGGCCGTTTTCGCTGTAAGGTATCGGAGACGGGTCAAAATCGTCGTCAGCGAAGTCGCGCCGCAACGTGCCTGTTCCTCCGGGAGTCACGTTGGTCGCTATATCATTATGCTCCATATCGAATCCGCTGTCTATGACCGCGACTTTGACTTTCGCCGAGAGGTCGCCCGTGGTGTAGGCCCATGCGTACGGCATTTTTATTCTTTCAATATAAGGCGGCGCGCTGGGAGCGAATTCGCTGGGTCTACGCGTTGAAACTCCGGCCATCTCGAGATAATAATCAGGAGTGGCGTAAGCGACGAACGGATTATCATTTAACGCGCTTATAGCGTCGATAACGTTTTGTTTCCCGGATTCGTCCAGCGTCAATGTCACTATCTTGTCAGAATCGATAATATCCAATTCCGACGCTCCGTCGTATTCGACAGACCGTTGCTCATCGTCAAATTCCGTCAAGCTTTTGATACCCTTGATCTCAACATCAATAAATTTGTTGGTTTGTTCGGCATTTGGGGCGATGGCGATATCACGATATCCGTCAAATGAACTCGCTTCCGCGCTAAATTCGGTTTCCGCGAATACAATGGGAGCATCTGATAATAATTCTTCTTTAAACTCTTCCTCAACGCCAGACGGATTAGCTTTCAGTCCCACAATGACTCTGTCAGGAGCGAAGTCATCCGCAATGGATATGTACTCTAAAAGCGTTTCCTTTTCTTCTTCCGTCAGTTCTTTGACGGTAAAAGCGGTTAATTCGTTTTCAGCAGGTTTGATAGATTTTTCAATGGCATCGTCAGAGATGAGATGTTCGTCATACAACGTCTCATAATCTGTCGTCATGTCTGAATTTCGCGAATCAGAACTAGCGTATACGGAGTGGGCGTTCGCGATTATAAATACCATTAGAATGGCTGATAATCTTCTGATTCGTTTCATAAATATCCTCCTAATTTTTGTTATCCGTTATATCTTACCTAATGAACCCGGCAGATTCTTTGACAAATACGCGAGAAGAGTTTTTAAAACGGATTGCAAAGCGCTTATGAACGACGCGGAAAAATTCGCGTTTGCCGTCGAGATATATGGCTGATTCATTGTGGGAGCTGGCGGGTCAACGATTTGAGGTTCGGAGGATTTTGTAGTTACGCTTACGGTATCACTCCAGTCCGTGGTATTATTTATCTTTCTAGCGAGAACTTTTATATCATATTCGGTGTCAGACGGCAGTCCTTCAAGCGTAATTTCCGAAGAATACGCAGTCGCCGCTTTACCGTTGTAAAGAACCTGATAGCTGGCCGCTCCCGGCATTTCGTCCCATTTTAACGATATTGAATCGTTTGAGGCGTTCGTGACTTCAAGCCCGGTTATTTCCGTCAGCGGAGGGCCATATAATAATTCCGCCCAATCGTAACGATAGAGGGGGCCCTCAAAAACATTATAGAAATGAACTATTGGAAAAAAGGTGTCCTCAATTAATGGATTGCTATTCAAAATTGACAACGCTTCACATAAGTTAGATAAAGTAGTTGTTTCTTTTAAGTAAACAACCACACATCCGGTTTTCTGAAAACTATCAGCAAAAATTGATGAAACTTCTACTCCCGGTAAAATTTCTTGAAACATTTCTATATTTATGGATTCCGATGAGACGTTTTCAAAATCCTTTATTAGTACATAAATTTCACTAAAAGAGTCCGCGTCAAGGAGTTTAAAGGGATTCAGATATATTGAATCACATATGCTATATGGCGAATCTTTCAGAGCCGCCGCCGCATTCAGAGTCGCTTCCTCAGTTTTTTCTTTCAGCGCCAAAAGAACCATCCCATATTTTGCGTACATGCCGCAATAATCAACAATGTAGTCAATGTCAATCCCAGGGAACATTTCAGGCGTCACGTTTCCAAAAAAAATTCTTTCCCAGTTCGCTACCTTTACTATAAGCTTTCCGGGAGAATGGCTAAGGATCGGTTCAAAATCTAACACATCCTCTCCCGTTTTGAGAAATTGCGATTTTTCAACAATAAACGGATCTTTATAGTCAGGATCATATTCTCTCGGTTCCACGACTTCACCGGGACCTAGTACGTAAGGATAATAATAAGACGCTAAAACGGGGACATCCGCCGCGACAATCGAAAACGCCGCTGTGAAACACACAAGCTTGCCTATGATCTTGCTAAATTTTTTCATCCTTAATTCGCCCTTTCATTAAAATTGTGTCGTTGAAAATATTGCAGCGGCAAATAATTTTTTGGCATTCCTCCATTCAAAAGGAAATCTATAACGTATGGTTGGCTCCACCCCATTTCCCAAATAACCCAATTTATTACATTTTACATCCTTTCGTTATCCTTGTCTATAGTCGAATTGTATAAGTCAACAAATAAAAAAATGTCTGAAAAAAGCGCTTATCAGGCCATGTTCATTTTCAAAGAAGGAATTAATCAGCGCGCGCTTAAGTTATTAATGTGAGAATCGATCCAGTCGCTGACAACCCCGTTTTTCACCGTTCTGACGCGGAAGATGTTAAGGTATTCGTCGCTCGTTGAGATAATGAACCTGAATATAAGAAAATTTTGGTGGTAATAGCCACGGTATGAAGTGACTGTAGCTGCGGGGGATCCGAATATAAGGTAAGGAAGGTCGATGATCAAGCCAGGAGATAAAAAAGCTGTCGCGGCGTATTCGAAGTCATAATATTCAAGGTCCGCTCCGTAAGCTCCGCGCCAGTTTAAAAAGGAAAGTCGTTACACGGGTGATACCAGCGTTGATGACGAAAGTCCCCCAGTCGCATACAACTTAAACGTATACGCTGACAGCGGCGTGATTCTTGACGGCGTTATTCTCAAAGCATTGCGGAGCTTCACGCGGATTAGACTGAACCGATCCTTCGACAGAAGCGGACGCTCACATAAGAGAATAACCCAAACGGTTAAATGATGTTAGTTAAGTTGACAGCATTGCCCGCCCCAAACCCCGCTAAGGGACTTCGTCCCTTAGGAACCCTTTTAGCGCTTCGCGCCAGTTGGGGGAGGTCTTTGGACAAAAAGATGTTTCTCGGCGCAAGGCATAGTTAAATGGATGAATTGTTTTTCCGATTTGAGCGAAGTCCGCGGTCATTCCGGAAACGAAGTTTACGGCGAAAGTTTTTGTCCCGCTTTTTTCAAAAAGCGGGCGGGTGCGGGCAGCGCCCGCGGTCTTATAATGTGCGAGACTTTATCGCTGTAGAGCCTTAAGACGCTTTCTTATCTCCGCTGTGAAGGCGTCAGCGGAAATGCCTTTGATTTGTTTCGTCTGATGGAGAGGCGAAGTCCGCGGTCGTTCCGGAAACGAAGTTTTCAGCGAAAGTTTTTGCCGCGCTTTTCCCAAAAAGCGGGCGGGTGCGGGCAGCGCCCGCGGTCTTATAATGTGCGAGACTTTACCGCTGTAGAGCCTGAAGACGCTTTCTTATCTCCGCTATGAAGGCGTCAGCGGAAATGCCTTTGATTTGTTTCGTCTGATGAAGAGGCGAAGTCCGCGGTCATTCCGGAAACGAAGTTTACAGCGAAAGTTTTTGTCCCGCTTTTTTCAAAAAGCGAGCGGGTGCGGGCAGCGCCCGCGGTCTTATAATGTGCGAGACTTTATCGCTGTAGAGCCTTAAGACGCTTTCTTATCTCCGCTATGAAGGCGTCAGCGGAAATGCCTTCGATTCGTTCGCCTGATAGAGAGGCGAGGTCTTTTGTCATAAATCCGTCATTGATTGCGGAAATGGTCGATTTCCCCATGTTATCGCCAAATGAGCTGAGTTCTGGGATATTATCGAGTTCAGCGCGTTTTTTAAGCGCGCCTGACCATGCGAATATAAGCGCCGTCGGGTTTGTGGAAGTTTTCTCGCCGTTCAAATATTTGTAATAGTGCTGGGTAACAGTGCCGTGCGCGGCTTCGAACTCATACTTGCCATCAGGCGAAACGAGCGCGGATGTCATCATGGCTAACGAACCGAATATGGTGGAGACAATGTCGCTCATCACATCGCCGTCATAGTTTTTACACGCCCAGATAAAACCGCCTTCAGAGCGCATCACGCGCGCCGCCGCGTCGTCTATAAGCGTGTAAAAGTATTTCAAACCAAGCTCATCGAATTGGGTCTTGCGATTCTCGAACTCTTGTTCGAATATTTTCTTAAAAAACCCGTCGTATGTTTTGGATATGGTGTCCTTGGTGGAAAACCATAGATCGCGTTTCGTATCTATGGCGTAGTTAAAACATGACCGCGCGAAAGAACGTATTGATGACTCTTTGTTGTGTTCAACGCGCCAAACCGCTGAACCGTCAATTTTTTGGACGGGAACCGTTTTGTCGGAGCCGGAGGCGCCTTTAAACGTCATAAAGCATTCGCCGGGTTCGTCAGTAATCGTTTCCACGGCCTTATATACGTCGCCATAGGCGTGACGCGCGATAGCTATAGGGCGCCGCCAATTCTTTATAAGCGGCTTTATTTTGTCAGTTATTATGGGTTCGCGAAAAACGGTTCCGTCCAATATGGAGCGGATTGAACCGTTAGGACTTTTCCACATCTCCGTAAGCTCGGGATATTCTTCCATGCGCCGCTTGTTTGGCGTTATCGTCGCGCATTTAACGGCTACGCCAAATTTTTTCGCGGCGTTCGCCGCTTCTATGGTGACGCTATCTTTGGTGGCGTTACGGTTTAAAAGCCCCAGATCATAGTATTCCGTTTTAAGATCTACGAAAGGCAGAATCAATTCGTCCTTTATAACGCGCCAAAGGACGCGCGTCATTTCGTCGCCGTCCATTTCGACTATAGGAACGGCCATGCGTATTTTGATCATAGAGACACCTCAATTAGTTAACCGCGCCGCGCGGCGTAATAGTTCATCAGGCAACCGTCAATAAGTATAGTCTTTTCGTTATCGGCCAGTTCGTCGCATTCGAGCGTTATAGTTTCGACTGTTCCGTCAGATGTGATGACATGAGCGGTAAAATTTTCGATGCCTTCGGATATGCCGCGTTTTATGTCCGGAACGTATATCCAGTCGCCTGCGGAATAGCGGAAATCAGTCGATTCGCTTATCGTGAACGGTATTATGCCCCAGTTTATGCAATTTGAACGGTAGCGTTTGGTAGCGTACTCGTAGCATATGTTTGCGAGACCGCCCAGAGTCTTTTGACACGACGCGGCTTGCTCACGGGCGGAACCGTCGCCTGGTTTTTTTGCGAAGACACATGATCCGACTGTCGTATTTTTAATATCGCCATTGATTTTTGACAAAATGTCTAAAAGCTCCGCCGGCGCTTCACCGGCGAGTCTGGCGCTTTCCATGTCTCTTACGGCTTTCGAGCGTTTTACGTAAGCCGGTTCCCGGCGCGAAAGAGTAAATTCCGATAGTTTTTCGGGATTCGAGCGATAAGAGGATGTTTCGCCCGACGGTATAAGCTCGTCCGTTGTTGTCACTTCGTCGCGTATGACCGCGCAAAGGCGCAAAAGCAAGTTTTCTCCGAGAGGATTAAATTTCGGCCAATCTTTGATATTTGGCCCGAAGCGAAGATTTTCTGACGGATTAGGTTGGCCTACGCCGTTATATACCAGTTTTTCATATATGGTCGCCTCATAATGATAATTTATTTCGGGTTTTGTATACTCTATGTCAGTAGCGGCCGTTAAAAAACCGCCGTTGGCCGCGGTCGCCGCTATCGAACGCGAGTCCATCAGCGCAACGGAGGCTATTTGACCTTCGTCGGGCTTGCCGCCTTCTCTGTTCGGAAAGTTTCGAGTAGCGTGGCGTATGGATAACGAATTATGCGACGGAGTATCGCCGGCTCCGAAACACGGGCCGCAAAAAGCCGGTTTCATGACCGCTCCGGCAAGCGCAAGCAGTTCGGATAAACCGCTTCGCGTAACCGCCAGCGAGACTGGCGCGGAAGACGGATAGACCGAAAATTCCATGCCAACCGAACGTCCGTCCAATATGGCCGCCGCTTCAGCTATATTTTCATACATGCCGCCGGCGCAGCCGACTATAACGCCTTGTTCAAAATATATGCCGTTGTCTTTTATGTTTCGCTTTAAATCAAGCCCGGGGGTTTCACGTTCTATCTCCTCGAATATTCTTTTCGCGTCGCGTTTCAGCGCGTTTATGGGAAGCGCTTTTGAAGGATGAAACGGCAGCGCTATCATGCACTCTATTTTTGACAGGTCTATGTTAACGACGGCGTCGTAATAAGCGCCGTTTTCGGGCGAAAGCTTTTTAAAATCTTCCGGTCTGCCAATGTCGTGATAGTATTGCTGAATAACTTCATCCGTCGCCCATATTGAGGAAAGACAGGTCGTCTCCGTCGTCATGACGTCTATGCCTGATCTGAAATCAGCGGACAAATTGGTGAGACCGGGGCCGAAAAACTCCAGGATCTTATTTTTAGCGAACCCGAAAACGGCCGCGACAAGCGCGAGCGCCACATCGTGGGGACCTACGCCGTGTCTTGGCTTGCCACGCATATAGACCGCAATGACTTCCGGCGCGGATATGTCGTATGTATTTTTCAATAGCTGTTTAACAAGTTCGCCGCCGCCTTCGCCGATGCCCATTGTTCCATAACATCCGTAACGCGTATGGCTGTCAGAACCGAGTATCATGCGGCCGCACCGCGTCATGCGTTCACGCGCGTATTGGTGTATGACGGCTATGTTGGCCGGGACATAAACGCCGCCGAATTTTTTGGCCGCCGAAAGCCCGAACGCGTGATCATCGGCGTTAATTGTGCCGCCGACGGCGCAAAGGCTGTTGTGACAGTTCGTCATGGCGTAGGGAATGGGAAACTCTGTCATACCGCTTGCGCGCGCGGTTTGTATTATACTCACGTAAGTTATGTCATGAGATATAAGCGCGTCAAACGCAATGCGCATTTTGCCAAAGTCGTCGCTTTCATCGTGCGCGCGTAATATGGAATACGCGATTGTTTTGTCTCGCGCGGCGTAATCGGGCTCACGGACGGGGATGACAGTTCCGTCCGCGTAACGCGCTCCTTGCTTCACTACCTCAATCAAGTTATTAACCTCCTTAAGACCTCGAGGAATAACGTCAAACTCCGCTGAGGACTTCGCCGCAAGATCTCGAGAGTGGTTCGATTTAGAGATTCCGCATTATATTTTACGTCGCTTTGGAATGATTTTAACTAAAATGTAACGGCAACTCCTGCGGAGTTTCCGTTTTTATTGAGAACCTTGGGGCGCCGCCCCAATCCCCGCTGGGGACTTCGTCCCCAGACCCCGGTTTAGTACAAAGGGGAAGGCTTAGTCTTTAAGTTGATCTACGTTTCGACATGTTTTCTGATGGATTCAGTTATGGATGACGCGCAAAAAACTAGCTGAGTAGTCATTTACAGAAGATATTATTCTTCGTCCAGCTTAAGCACGCTCATAAACGCTGATTGGGGAACCTCCACCGAGCCGACTTGCCTCATACGTTTTTTGCCTTCTTTTTGTTTTTCCAGCAATTTGCGTTTGCGGGATATATCCCCGCCGTAACACTTGGCCAAAACGTCTTTACGCATGGCGCTTATAGTTTCGCGCGCTATAATTTTATTGCCGATGCTCGCTTGTATGGGTATTTCGAAGAGGTGTCGCGGTATTTCTTTTTTAAGTTTTTCAGCCATTTTGCGACCGCGCTCGTAGGCTGACGAGCTATGCATTATGAAAGACAGAGCGTCTACGGATTCGCGGTTGACCAGTATGTCCAGTTTGACGAGATTGGATTCTCGATATCCGGAAAATTCGTAGTCAAAAGAAGCGTAACCGCGGCTGCGTGATTTAAGCGTATCAAAAAAGTCGTATATAATCTCGTTAAGAGGCATTTCATATTTAAGACGAGCGCGCGTTTCCTCTAAATATTGCATGCCGATATATTCGCCGCGACGCTGCTGGCAAAGTTCCATTATAGGTCCTATATACGATGCTGGCAACATTATTTCCGCCTTAACGAACGGCTCTTCTATTTTAAGCGTTTGCGTAGGATCTGGCAAGTCATTAGGGTTAGAGAGGTCGATTATAGAGCCGTCGGTAAGATAAACTTTGTAAATTACGCTGGGGGCGGTCGTGACGAGGTCGAGCGAGTATTCTCGTTCCAGTCGTTCCTGTATTATTTCGAGATGCAAAAGGCCTAAAAATCCGCAACGGAAGCCAAAGCCTAACGCGGCGGAGGTTTCCGGCTCAAAGACAAGAGCCGCGTCGTTGAGTTTAAGCTTTTCAAGCGCGTCGCGAAGGTCAGGGTATTTTGAGCCGTCCGCCGGAAATATCGCGCAATATACCATCGAATTTACCTTTTTAAAGCCAGGCAAAGGGTTCGGTGAAGGGTTCGCCGCGTCCGTGACCGTATCGCCGGTAAGCGCGTCACGCATATTTTTGACGCTAGCGGTGATATAGCCCACGTCTCCGGCGCGCAGAGCGTCGCACGCGATGAACCGACCCGGACCGAAAAAACCGACTTCCACCGTTTCGAACTTGGCGCCGGACGCCATAAATAAAATTTCGCGCCCTTTTCCAAGTGAGCCGTCGATGACGCGTACGAAGACGACGACGCCTTTATACGCGTCATAAAATGAGTCGAATATCATCGCGCGCAACGGCGCGTTTTCATCGCCTGAAGGCGGGCGTATGTCGCTTATGACCCGACGAAACACCTCGTCGATATTTACGCCGTTTTTCGCGGATATAAGCGGCGCGTTCTTAGCTTCCACTCCGATTATGTCTTCAATCTCTTTAATGGCGTTCTCCGGGTTCGCGTTGGGTAAGTCTATTTTGTTTATGACGGGCGTTACGTCCAGACCGTTGTCAATGGCTAAATATACGTTAGCGAGCGTCTGCGCCTCTACGCCTTGCGCCGCGTCAACTATAAGGAGGGCGCCCTCGCAAGCCGCGACGCTGCGAGAGACTTCGTAATTAAAGTCAACGTGTCCTGGCGTATCAATAAGATTTAATACGTATTCCTCTCCGTCGTCGGCTGAATATATCAACCGGACTGACTGAGCTTTAATAGTTATGCCGCGCTCGCGCTCCAGTTCCATGTTGTCAAGAATTTGATTATGCATTTCGCGTTGAGTCAGAAGACCGGATCGCTCTATAAGTCTGTCGGCAAGCGTGCTTTTTCCGTGGTCTATATGCGCTATTATACAAAAATTGCGTATTTTATCCTGTCGGGACATAGATATGGGTTCCTTTCAAATAGCCTTGATTCTATATCGCGCTTTTTAATTTTACTCTGCGCTTTCATATGGAATAAATGCGTAAATCGCGTTCTTGCGAACGTGGCTTACGCATTTATTCGCGTTGACGCGATATGTTCTAAGCCGTTCCGTCAGGTAGAAGTTCAGCGGCGGCGTCCGATTCGTCGGCCGCGTTTTCCTGTTTATCGTTTAGCGACCAGTTAATCGAGCCGTTTTTTCCGCCGAAGTCTCCCCAGTTGACATTGCCGTTTTTCGTATTCCCTTCGCTGTCGCTCCACGACCAAGTGACGCCGTTTTCGCCCAGTGACCATGAAACGCCGCCGTTTCTGGAGTTACCATCGCTATCGTCCCATGACCAGTTAACGCCGCTGTCCGTAGGATCTCCGCCGTCGTACGACCATGAAACGCCGCCGTTTTTAGAGTTACCATCGCTATCGTTCCACGACCAGTCAACGCCGCTGTCCGCGGGGTCTCCGCCGTCGTACGACCATGAAACGCCGCCGTTTTTAGAGTTACCATCGCTATCGTTCCACGACCAGTTAACGCCGCTGTCCGTGGGATCTCCGCCGTCGTACGACCATGAAACGTCGCCGTTTGTGGAGGCGCCTTCGTCATCGTTCCACGACCAGTCAACGCCGTTTTCGGAGTCGTCTTCGCTGTCGTTCAGTGACTGCGAGACATCGCCGTCCGTCGGACTTTCGTCATCCAATGATAATGAAACATCACCATTGTCAAAAACATCATCTAAATCATTCCGGCTTTCTTCCTCAGCGATCGGTTCATTTTCAATAATATCAGGCGCGGTTTCGTTTACGACGGCTTCCTTGTCGGCCGCGGATTCATTTTCCGCCGTGCTTTCGTCTTCGGATTGAACTACGTCGGGATCTTCGACCTTTGCGGTTTCTTCCGAGAACAGAAACCGTTTCGCCTGCGCGCCGACAGGGACGGCAATAATGAGAAGCGCCGCTAAGACCGATAATGAAACTATAACCGTTTTTTTCATTATTGAAACCTCCTAAATATAGTTTTCATAACGCGTTCTTTATAAAATGCGTTCAGGAGCTAAACTTCATCAGCTTGTTTTTCCCACAGTTCGTATAATTCGACGACATTTTCATCTAAATTCCTTTTTTCCTCGAAAAGATTCATCAGCGCGGCGTGATCCGTCGCTATCTCCGGTTCCGTCATTTTTTCATCAATTTCACGCAATCGTTTTTCAACCGTTTCGATTTCGCGCTCCGTTTTAGACAGCTCCGCGCGCTTCTTCCGCGTTTCGGCCAAGTTGGCTCTTTCAAGCGGTTTTTCTGGCGTTTTTAAAACTGGAGAAACGTCGGGACATGCCTTTTTCTTTTCCAAATAGTAGTTATAATCACCTTCAAAGATGGAGACGCCAGTCAGCGAAAGCTCAATCACTTTCGTAGCGGTCTTGTTTATAAAATATCTGTCATGTGAAACGTAGAGCGCCGCGCCGTTATAGCCGCGCAACGCGTCCTCCAGCGCTTCGGACGAATCCGCGTCCAGATGGTTCGTCGGTTCGTCAAGCGTTATAAAATTGGCGCCGCTGAACATGACCTTTAATAGAGCTAGCCTACCCAATTCTCCGCCGCTAAGCGCGCTGACGGGCTTAAACGCGTCGTCGCCGGTAAACAGAAACGAAGCGAGCGAACCGCGCAGCCGTCCCAAGTCCATACGCGGGAAAAGGTCAGACATTTCTTCTATAGCGGTTTTGGAGGATTGAGTCACGTCGGTGTTTTGTTCGGCGAAGCCTATTTTTACGTTCGCGCCTTTGCGTATTTCACCGGAATCGGCGGGAATTTTCCCGGCTATTATCTTCAGAAGCGTGGTTTTCCCGACGCCGTTCGGACCTATGAGAGCCGCTTTGTCGCCTTTTTTAATTTCAAAGCTAACATCGCGGAAAAGCTGGGTTTGACCGAACGTTTTGGACAAGGCGCGGACGGACAAAACGTCGAGGCCGCTTTCTTGCGATACGTTAAACGCGAAGCGTATTTTATCAAGTTCAGCGGGTTTTTCTAAACGCTCAATTTTTTCCAGCGATTTTTCGCGGCTTTCCGCCCTTTTTACGCTTTTCTCTCTATTATACGATTTTAAGAGGCGTATAGTCTCTTCCTGTCGTCGAATTTCTCGGCGTTGAATTTCATAATGTTTAAACGCGATTTCGCGAGCGGTTTTTCTTTTGGCGGCGTAATCGGTATAGTTGCCCATGTATATTGAACATTTCCCGTTTTCCAGTTCGATGACCTTAGTTACTATTTTATCAATGAAGAAACGGTCGTGCGATACGAGGAGGACGCTGCCGGCGTAGCTTTTCAAATAATCCTCCAGCCACGCGAGCGAATCCATGTCCAGATGATTCGTCGGTTCGTCCAAAAGTAGCGCGTCAGGGTTTGAAAGCAACAATTTGGCCATAGCTACGCGCGTTTTCTGACCGCCTGAAAAAACGGCGATAGGTTTCTCCGACTCTTCGTTCGTGAAGCCAAGCCCTTTTATAACGCCTCGTACGCGGCTTTCATATTCATATCCGTTTCCGCGTTCGAACGCCTGTAAAAGCTCCGCGTGCCGTTTCATTTCCTTTTGAAGTTCGGCGCCGGAAAGCTTGGCCATCATTTTTTCGCAGATTCGCATTTGCGATTCGAGCGCCAAGATATCTGAAAACGCCGTGAGCAGCTCTTCGTACACGGTGTTTTCCGGCGTCAGGTCGGATAATTGGGAAAGAACGCCAATGGTCGCGCCGCGCGTGATGACCGAGCCGGAATCAGCGGTCCGCTCGCCGCTGATTATTTTTAAAAGCGTAGTTTTACCGGCTCCGTTCGCGCCGACTATGGCGGCTTTTTCTTTGTCTTCAATTATGAAGGACACGTCACGGAGCGTTTCGCGCTCTCCGAACGACTTGCATATGTTTTGGCATGAAATCGTCATTGCGTTATTCTTCTCCGTCGCCTCGAGGGCGTTTGCCCTGAGGGCGTTTGCCCCGCAGGCGCCTTTTTACGGCGCCGCTCCTCGGCGAACTTAATGTCAGCGAGCGAAGCGCGCGCGTTGTCAACCAAAAAAACGACATAACGGTTTATACTGTTCATAAACCGTTCCGATGACATTGTTCCCAGCGCTATTGAATATAATCCTTTTTCCCATTTTCCTGTAGTGACGGGAGATTTAATCTCGTCCGGCACGATAGCGACCAGTTTTTCGCCTTTCTCCGTAGGGAGAAGCGTTTTGCCGGCGCGTCTTACATACCCGACTTTTATTATGCGCTCTATTATAGCCGCGCGGGTGGCGGGCGTGCCAAGACCGGAATTTTTCATGCGTTCGCGCAGTTCTTCGTCATCTATTTCGCGCCCGGCGTTTTCCATAGCGGAGAGCAGCGTGGCTTCCGTATAAGGTTTCGGCGGCGCGGTCTTCTTTTTTACAGCCGACGATTTAAAAACCGAAACGGCGTCGCCTTGAGAAACGGACGGTAAGACGGCCTCTTCGCTCTTGTCCGCGCCTCCGTCCTTATCAGCGGCGTAAAGCGCCGTCCAACCGGGAGATACTATGATTTTGCCTCTTGTCAAGAAATGCTCGCCTCGTACAGTCGTGACTATTTTAGTTGAGTCATAGACGTAATAAGGCATATAGACGGATATCGTCTTACGCGCGACTAGGTCGTAGACATTGCGTTCACCGCTCGAAAGCGCGTCTAAACGGATAGCTTTGTCCGTAGGTATTATAGCGTGATGGTCGGTGACCTTGCTTTTGTCCACAACGCGGCGATATACCGGCTGTTCCGGCAAATTCCCTACGAATTCTCCATATCCGGTCTTTTCCATATTCCTGAAAGCTTTTTGTATCGACGGCAGCGCGTCGGGGCCTATATACCTGCTGTCGGAGCGCGGGTATGTAATGAGTTTGCGCTTTTCGTACAGGCTTTGCGCTATGTCAAGCGTAAGGCTCGCGGAATAGCCGAACTTTTTGTTGCAATCCCTTTGAAGCTCCGTAAGGTCATAAAGTAAGCCTGGCGGTTGGTTTTTACGCTCAGTTTCGACTGTTTCGACAGCGCCGGTTTGTCCGGCGACCTTGTCGGCGACGGCTTTGGCCGAGTCTTTGTCAAAAAACCTGTCTTTACCGGTTTCTTTGTCAAACCATTTCGCCGCGTAACGTTCATCCGATATGCCGTAAGAAAATTCGGCGCGGACTTCCCAGTAGTCTTTCACGACAAAATTATTGATTTCAGCTTGGCGCGCGGCTATCAGCGCGAGCGTAGGCGTTTGTACGCGGCCAATCGACAACAACGCTTTAAACCGCAGCGTGTACGCGCGCGTGGCGTTTATGCCGACGAGCCAATCGGCTTCGGATCGGCATTTCGCCGATTGGTATAAATTGTCATAGTCGGAACCGGGCGTTAAGTTAGCGAACCCCTCTTTTATAGCTTCATCCGTCATGCTCGAGATCCACAGGCGGCGCACAGCTTTTTTGCATTTGAAATATTCGTAGATATAGCGAAAAATAAGTTCGCCTTCGCGGCCGCTGTCAGTCGCGCATATTATATCCGACACTTCCTCGGCGTTGAACAGTTTTTTAAGCGCGTTCAACTGGCTTTTCACGGACGCTATGGCTTTTAGGCGGAATGTTCCCGGTATAATCGGCAAAACGCCGTCGCGCCACGTTTTATAGCTCTTGTCATAGTCGTCCGGTTCGCAAAGCGTCACTAAATGGCCTATGGCCCACGACACAATATACGCGTCCGAATATAAAAAACCGTCGCCTTTGCCCACGCATTTGAGCGAACGAGCTATATCGCGTCCGACGGACGGTTTTTCGGCGACGACCAGCGTTTTGCTCACTTTCGCCATTCCTCTCTTAAAATAATAGGACTTGAGACATCGCGTCGCATAAGAAAGCTTTTTAGAGCCTGTTTAAGATCTCGCTTTTAGCGGATTTTTGTGATGATTTTTCGCCAAACGCGGAAGCGCGCCGAATTATTGAATATATTAGTATATTAGCATAATTTATTCTTGTTTTCAAGCTCTGTTAGGCTGATATTTCGTAAGCCTCCAGTCACTTTGTCGTCGCGACTCCATTGTAACCGGTTTCGACCTCTGATGCCGTGGCGTCGGAAAAAGGGAGTGTCGGAAAAGCGTGTTTTATGATAAAATGAAATTATGAGAAAAGCGACGAAAGAAGAGGGAAAACGCTGTCCGCAATGCGGAAGTGTGGAAAATCAAATAAAAAAGGG
>JAISER010000112.1 GCA_031263985.1 Clostridiales bacterium
GCGCGTATGTCTAACGGCGCAGGCGGTTTAAGAAGGTGCCCCGAAGGCCATTTATTCAGTTCAAGGCGTTACGGCAACATTTGCCCGTATTGCAATAAAGTCGTCACGCTCAGCGGCAAAAAGAATCAAGACGAAGACCCTGAAGGAAATTATGGCGATAATACTCCGTACTTGGGCGACCTTGAGGTCATCGACCCCGTGACGGGGTGGCTCGTATGCATAGAAGGCCCCTCAAAAGGCAGAGATTACCGCATTATGAGCGAGAAGAATTTTATCGGGCGCGCCGACGGAATGGACATACAGGTGCTAGGCGACAACAGCATCGCTCGGCGCAACCACGCTTCGCTCGTGTACGACCCCAGAAAGCGCAAGACGATACTTTTGCCGGGCGACTCGCAAGGCCTCGCCTATGTAAACGGCGAAGCCGTGTTCGGTCCTGTGGAACTGGCGCCCTATGATTCCGTTGAAATCGGCAAAAGCAGGTTTTTGTTCATACCGCTTTGCGGCGAAAACTTTGAATGGACAGAGCTTGACGACATAAAATCATGAGCGCTGACATTTTTTTAATTCTCGCCTTGGTCGCCGCCGGGCTTTTGATAGCGGCCAGGTTTGTTTTAAAAACTTACGCCGGCGCTAAATATCGCTCTACTTCGTTCGGCGACGTGATTGTCGGCAACGCGCAGCTTATAGGCGAACAAGATGAGCAAAACGACTATTTTGAAATCTCTCACAAAAACGGCGTCACCTTGGCCGTTATAGCGGACGGCGCCACAAAACGAAAGATAGGTAAATTCGCTGCTGTAGTCGCCGTCAACACTCTGAAAGCGAATTTTACCGGCGGCATGTATGAAAGTCTCGGACCCAGCGAATATTTCGCCCATTCGTTTGAAGCGATAGAAAAAACATTCAGCGACAACTCCGTCGGCAACAAAGTCGCGGCCACACTCGTCGCGGTCATTGTGGATAACGACGTAATGCATTACGCTTGCGTGGGGGACGGCGCCATAATCATTTTCCGCGGCGGCGAATTAATTAACGTGCCTGACCACAGCGAAATCGGCAAAAGAACGCTGCGAAAATCCGACGCCATATTGCTTTGCAGCGCCGGCGCGCGAAACAGCCTAACCGAAATGGAGATACTGCATGAGCTTTCCAAGCGCAAAACGCATCCTTACGAGAAATGCATGAATCTCTCAAAGCATATACGCGAAAAGATGTTTAAAAACCAAGACAACGCTTCGATTATCGCTTTGGAGATATCTAAAATACGCCCGAAATACGAAAAATCGGCGCCTTATCCGCCGCTGTCCGTCGGGTGAACTACACAATATAAACAAAATACGGCTTCGCGCCGCTTAAAGCGCGTACGCGTCGGTCTATCCGGAGGTCGGTATGAGGAAACTGAATAGCAAATTCATTACAAAATACATATCCGAAGCAGGCGGCAAAAATAAAAACAAGGACTATTTCGGCTTTGTAGAACTGGATAACTTCGCATGCTGGGCCGTGGCGGAATCATATGACAACGACAACCAAATCATAAGCGCGAGACTTGCCGTTGAAACCGCGTTAGGTTGCTTCACGCGCAACCCGACTTTGTCCAAGCGCCGCCTTAAATCGTACGTAAAAGAAGCGCATAAACAGCTCAAGATGCAAAGCGGCGCCTTCCAGCTTAAAGCCAGTTTGCTTATAGTGGCGACGGACTATAAGACTTTCCGTTACGCTCTGTGCGGCAATACTCGTCTTTACGTCTTTAGAGGAAACGGCATATTTTTAAAAAGCCACGACCAAAGCCTATATCAGCGTATGATAGACAACGGCGACGTTCCCGACGACGAAGAGCACGGTTTGGAAGAAGCGCGCAATTTGCTTAGTTTTCTTGGCAAACATGGGCGCGTGAACGTAAGCGCTTCTAAAAAAATGAAGCTCTTCACTGAAGACATCTTGATTATGTCTACATGGGGCTTTTGGGAAAAGATCACCGCTCTCGAAATGCTCGACGCCATTGACGCGCCTAGCGGCGTCGATTATCTCGAGCTTGACGAGCTTAACGACCTGTTTTTAAGCAAGCAGGAAGGTCTTGTAAACAACTACACGGTCGCCGCCATATTCGTAAACAAAACGTTTGAGGACAAAGGCCGCAGCCGCAAAATACTTAAAATCGCGCTGATCGCCGCGGGAGCTTTGCTCGCCATAGTCATCGTTCTTTTAGTCATATTTTTGGCGAGAAAATTCAAGCGCGACGCTACGGTCGCTTCCGTAAAAACATATATCGAGGAAGGCGACTCATACTCTGATGACGAAGATTACTCTCAGGCTCTCGTTTCTTATGACGCCGGCCTTACCGAAAGCAGGGCGCTCAAAGAGTCTTCCGGTAAAAAAGGAGAGCAAAATAAGGAACTGCGTGACGAATTAACGCTGAAATCGCGCGTCGCGCGTTTTATCATCGAAGGCGACGATTTCCTGGAAAATGGCGATTACGAAAAAGCCGAGAAGAGCTATCGAAAAGCTTTAGCCTCATATAACACATTAAAAAAATACATGAAAAGACTCTCTGACAAAAACCCCGACAGAGCCAAATATTCATCACGGTCTACGGCTCTGACGGACGCTTTAGGCAACGATGAAACGTCCATGGTTTTTTCTGAAGACGAAGATCTGACGAATGAGACCGTGGCGAGCATTAACAACGATGAATTTTCCTTCGATCTGTTCGACGTAAGCGAACTTGAGGACAAAATAGCGATGTGCGGGAGTTACGCCGACACCGGCGACCTGATAAGGCTCGCGGACTCTCAAGTAAGCCTCGGCCAGATAGACGCGGCCCTTAGAAATTATCAGGACGCCTTGAATAAAGCCGTGTCAGACGGGAACAAGCAAGCCGAAAAGGACATAAAGCTTAAGCTTGAGTCGGCTAAAAGCCTTCAAAAATCGAACGATGTCGAAAAAGCCGCCGAAACGCAACAAAAAGAGGCTAAAGAAACTGAGGAGAAGACGAACGCGGCCGGCGAGATTGAGCTTGCTGGCGATAAAGCCGCGGCGTCGGCGCAGTCAGCCGAAAATTATAACTCCGCCATACGCTATTACAACCAGGCCATAGACGCTTACGCAGCCGCGGGCCAACCCGATAAGGCCATAGCCGTAACGCAAAAGATCGAGGCCGCCCAAGACAAACGGACGGAACTTCAAAACAGCGTGGAAATATCGCGCGCGGAAGCTCTTATTATGTCCGGCGACTTGCATATGCTGGAAAACGACGCGAAAGCCGCGCTTGACAGCTATAGATACGCTCAGTCCATATACATAAAGTTCACAATGGCCGCGGAAGCTACGTTGGTAAACGATAAAATATCCGCCGCTGAACTTAAAATCAAGGAAAACGACATCGCAGCGAATCTGCTTGAAATAAACGCTGTTGAGCGGGAAGGCGACGAGGCGCTTTTGCGCGGCGAATACGACCTGGCTAAAAATAAATATTATCAGGCGCAGACGCTTTATCAGGGCATCGGGCGCGCGGACAAAGCGGCGGCCACGGCTGAGAAGATAAACTCGATCAACGCCTTGATGATCGATTCCACGACGCAAGCGGCCTCAGCGTCCTACGGCGATCCCTCACTTGACGACGATGAGATTCTGCAAATACTCTCCCTCGCCGATTTGCAATAACGCCGCGAATGGAATGTCAGGGGATTTTTATGCCCCTGACCGCCCGTTTACTTTAAAACGCGTATAATAATTAAAAATCAACCGAAAACTATTAGAGCCAGAGCCTGTTTAAGATCTCCATTTTACGTATTTTCGGCTTATTTTCCGCCACGCTTTGTCAGCGCTCTTTACGTGTATTCTCCGAATGCGTGGCTTCCGCGTTTGGCGAAAAATCACTGCAAAAAATCCGCTTAAAGCAAAGTCTTAAACAGGCTCTTAGAAATCAAGTGAAAATCAAGAGGGCTTTTTTATGAAGGATATAATTGAAAGCCGTTTGGAGCTCATTAGCGATTTATCAGAGCGCCGCGCTTTAAAAAAAGCGCTGTTCGACGTGTACAAGAATTTAATAGACTACAACATGGACATGTACCAACGGCTTGAAAAACGCATATACGACGAAATTCCCGACCCGCTGGACAAATACTATATATATTGCTCTATGGATTATATCGGCGACATCGATCCCATAAACGACTTTTTGCATCCTATGGCGCCGTCGGACTTAGACGAAAACGTTTATAACCTTGACGATATGATGGAAAACGTCAAAAACGGCCAGGAAGTATCCCTGTTAAATGTATTTATGAAGTGCGACTCTACAGTCATAGATGAAATGCTTAGCAAAGACCGTGAGTTTAACGGCATAATACGTTCTAACGACGATGTTATAAAGATAAAAGTCAAACTTCGGCGCTGCGATAAATATATTAAGGAAATCGAACGATTATATAAGCTGTTCCAGCGCGGCGATCTTACGTGGAACACCGTCAACTGCCCTTACGCCTATAAATTCGTGGAGGTCGCGCTCG
The DNA here is from genome assembly GCA_031263985.1 of Clostridiales bacterium. Classification (GTDB taxonomy): domain Bacteria; phylum Bacillota; class Clostridia; order Lachnospirales; family JAISER01; genus JAISER01. The sequence continues at coordinate 4,515 of JAISER010000112.1, forward strand.
CCTCACAAGTTGAGTTTCAGCGCGGTTCGACTATATCGGAAATATCCGTCGATTTGGCGGAATATGAAAAATATAAGATCATGAATGTCGCGCCTCTTTGGAATATAAAATTCATAACCGCGCAGGACAGATCGTTTCCTATACCCGCGCAGGACCGCATAAACTATGAACACGTGATATCTCTGGAAGACTTCGGAACGCAAAACGGTTATATAATAGATTCTCAAGACGACGATTACATGTATTGCAAACGGCTTGAACGCGATTTGGCCATCATTTCGCCTCGCGACGGCCACCACCAGTGGAATCTGGCTCAAATAGAGGACGTATCCAACAATACGCGTCAAACTTTCCCTTTTGAGCTTATATCCAACAAGAGAGAACTTGGTTTTATAGGGCGTTATTCGTCTCTTAAATCAGTCATCATACGCACAAAAGCTGAAATATCTCGTATATTGCAAACATATGGCATGTCAGGCGAACTGCTGTTTCAAGACGCTCAAGTCTTGCCATATTATGATAAAAAACCCGAGACTATCGACTGCAACAGCTTTATTGACGATAACCTTCGCGTTGAATCGCTTAAAAACTTCATGCTCATTAAATTTAGGCCGATTAATAGAGACGACTATACGCTTCACGATAAAATGAGCTTTTTGGTATCCGAACTGCAAATTTTATTTCCTGAGTACAGGTGCGTCGGAGAGTTCGCTTGACATTCGCCAAACTATTGAGGTAAGCAAATGAACTATATTTGGGAACTGGCTATAAAAGCGCTTGAAAAAAGCTATGGCCAAGATGGCGTAACCTACAAACATGGGCTTGAAGTGTCGCCGTATATGGAACTTAGTTTTTCCAGCCTTAACGAAACCGACGTCTATCCAGTGGTTGAGATTAATCCGTTTTACCGCTTTTACTCCGTGTTTAAAGAATTGTGCGAACCTAATCTTGGCGAAAATCCGGAAATTGTGGGCGTAATGTTCGACCTTGCGACGCACCATCTGCAAGACATAGATTTAAATATGGGCATGAGCAGAAGGGAATATTACATCCGCTTCATCATAAAAGATTTGCTTGACGGTTTCTGGGGTTCTTTTATAAAGGAAAAAATTGATCTATTTACTCAAAAAGAGCTTAAAACGCTGGCGAATAACCTGCTTGCGCTACACACGTCGGGCGAGGCGCTGCATGCGCTGATAAGCACGATTAAAAGCGTATTCCCAGGCGCCTATATCTTTTTGAACATGACCGACAAGGACGAAGTCGCGGCTTTGCTTCGCGCCTCTGAAACGCCAGACAACGTAGATAAAATTAATATAATCAAACGTCTCTTTATGCCGGTTAAGTACGCCGCTGAAATATATTGGGAACGCATATTCGGAGTGATAGGCGTGGACGAATTTATGGTAATCGGCGAAACGGTTAACTATTAGAGCCTGTTCTTCGGCGTTTAGCGCTCGTCGGTTCTCGCGCGGCTTCTCTCACCCGCGCCATAGCTGTTTCACCGACTCAAATCATTATAAAACAGGTCTATTTGAAAATCGCAGCCGCTTTTTCGTTGGAATCAATCAACGCTTCCACGAAAGAGCTTTATTATTCTAGCGTTGACATTAACACTGAACTCAGTCTAAACCATGACCATTAAAATGATCTTTTTAACGCCGAGCTTTGTCGCAAAACCTCGCCGAACCCCACTGGTTCGTCCGCGTTTCGCGCCTGGCTTTCAAACTGAATTCAGTATAACTTTTGAAGGTGAATAATGCCGTACACATATGAACTTAATCCGGACAGAAAGTTTTCATCCGCCGCCACATATACGCTTGAAGAGTTGCGGCAGCTTACGACCGTTCGTCTTCGCGAAATATGCCAAACCGAAAAGCTCGCCATAGGCGCGGCATACAGGCTTGACAGGGAATACTTAATAAGCATGATACTGAAATACAGAGGGGCTAACCTTAACATCATAATCAATTCATACTCCGAACTGCGCTACGAAGCCGTCAAAGCCAGGTTCAAACAGAACCTCAACTTTGAAAACTCTGACATTCAATTGCCTACTCGAATAACTTTTTATAAAAACGCCGACACCCTGATCACCGATAATTACTTAATCGATGGCAACGGCATTTTCGAAGGCAACGCGCTGCTGTTTGACGACAAACGCCGCGTATGCGGCATACTTAACGTCGCCGAATCTAACGGCAAGCATTATCTGACGCGCGCGAGCGGGCTTTTAGACGACTTGCCGGAAGCCGAATATAAAAATTATTCTATCGGCTTCCTGGACCCCGCCGGCTCGAAATATCTATACAATTATTATTATGAAACTCAGCGACTGAGGCCGACGTCGCTTCATTGCCGTCTTAAGACCGTTTCCGAGCTTATTATCACGACAATAGGAACGGCGGACACGCCGCTTGTAATCGATTTCGGCTCAAGCAACTCCGCCGCCGGAGCGTACATGGACACGCACGGCTTACACGACTATAACTCATTAAAATCCGGCGTCGAAATCAACGAAATAAGCTACGTGACATTTCCGGATTACAAGTCGATCGAAGGCTGTGAAACCGTGCCGACCGTAATAAGCGTCGCGGACTGCGGCGACCCTAACAACATAGTCTATCGCTTTGGGTATGACGCGCTTAGAGACGCCCGTAAAAATAGTTACGCGAACTCCATCTCCGTTTTTTCGGGTCTTAAAAAATGGATAAACAATTATAAAAAAGTCGAGGAAGTATCCGACGAAATCGGAAAAACGGCGTTCGTATCGCGTAAGGATATCTTACGCGCGTACTTTAAATTTATAATAAACGCGGCCAGACAGCAGCATAAACGTGACTATGTCAAGCTGCACATCACAAGCCCGGTAAAGCAAAAACAGCAATACATCGAAATGTATAAAGATTTGCTGCCGGAATACGAAATCGCTGACTCGACCGCGCTCGATGAAGGCGTCGCCGTTTTATACAGTTCCATATCCAACCAGATAGAGCGCAAAAGGTTCGACGACGGCGAAGAATACCGCGCGCTTATAATAGATTGCGGCGGAGGCACTACAGACCTTACAAGCTGCGACTATTACATTGAGGACAACAACATCACTTATAAACTGCGGCTTACGACCACTTACGCCAACGGAGAGCAAAATTTCGGCGGCAATAATATAACGTACCGCATATTTCAATATATTAAAATTTTGTTCGCGGATTTCTACGCGAAAAATGAGCTTAAACGGGTGAATGACATCTTCGGCGCGGGTCTGTCGGACGTATATCGCCGCGTTGACGCGGAGGATGGCCACGCTAAGCTCTACGCGCCTTTGGAAGAGATGTACGCCCAGCGCGAATCTCTTATACCTACTCGTTATTATGACTTTAGAAACAGCCCGGCCGAAGAATACATGAAAGTAAAGAGCAATTTTTATTTTTTGTGGAATCTAGCCGAAAAGATAAAAATCGATTTTTTCCAAACCATCAGCGTAAATCAAACTTCGTTTCACGAACGCGGGCTTAAACATGACGTAAACGACTCTAAGATAATCGCGGAAGAAAGCTGGACTCTTCACGTATACAAAAAAGCGCGCGCGCACGAAATAGCGCGCAACATCGTAAGCGAATGGATGGATCTTACCCCTGTCTTCGATCCGCCCGGCGTCGTTATAACCAAAGAAGAGATAACGGCCCTCATTAAAGCCGATATATATCATATAATTAAAAAGTTTATAGAACCTATGTATTTCGACGGGCAGCTTTCCGGCTTCAACTTCATAAAGCTTACCGGTCAAACGTGTAAAATAGACATCTTTCGCGACGCGCTTAAAGAATTCATACCAGGTCGCGTTATAGAATCGTCCAAGAAGGAAAAAACCGTTCGAGATTACAAGCTTATATGCCTTGACGGCGCTCTTAAATATCAAAACGCGCAGAAAATAGGGCTTATCGCGCCTGAAATCAAAAACGCCGCGCCTATTACGCCGTATAAACTCATAGCGTTCACACATTCCGGGACGGAAACGACGCTCATAGAACGCTCCGAACGTCTCACCAAAACTTACGGCTACGCGTCGCGCAACATTGACACGGAAAGCGTCAAAATGACTTTGCTTGACGCGGACGGCAAACGCGTTCACGAATATATACTGCGCACGAACGCGCGCGATTTTACGCCGACGACATACGAAGAATTGACGCGTGAGTACTCCGAAAAGATATATCAGGACGATATAGATAACATTATCGACAATGAAATTAAAATTTTCACATTCGCTTTTGAGGACAAATGGGGCTTTTACGCGTTGCCTATAGCCAGGCGGGACGGTACGCTATACGTAGGCCAAAGGCAGTATCTGCCATTTGAAAACGACGAGTGGGAGATTAATTTCTTTGACGGGAGGAAGTGACCTGCTTGTTCGAAGTTCAATACCCGTTTTTTAAAAAAGGACGCGTTCTGAAGATTGAAATGCTGGAAAATTTGCGAAACTTTCCCAGAGACATCTTGGATATTTATGGCGAAACGCTGTCCGACGGCATCATAAGCGGCCTTACGCCCGCCGCGGACGGACGCGTCGTAACGTTCTCAAAAGGCATGGTAAAACACAACGGTTCGATCTACTTGATAAACAGTCCTACAACGATATCTTGCGCGGACGAGGATATTAACGCCATTATCACGCTGAATTTTTACGACGAAGTCGTGGGCGATGACTTTCGCACGCTTTTCGCGGAGATCGAAATGAACGACCGCGCGTCCATTGAGTCGAACCAAATCGAGCTTTGCAGGTTCAAGCTTAAAACCGGAGCGTATCTGCGTGACGCATATCAGGGGCTTTACGACTTCGTAACGGAATATAATACTATAAATATCGCGCACACGCTCTATTCCGGCTATAAGGAACCTACGATCAGCGTTGAGATCCTAAAATACTTCGCTAAGGAAGCGCTCGAAGCCAATCCCAAAAACGCTATGGACATAACCTTTTGCTTTATGTGCCTTAATAGCGCGCGTATCGAACGGCAAGTCATTCTGAACTATGTAGCGCACAGAACCGACCAAAAATTGCGACCTATGACAAACATCGTCATACACGACGCTCTTGTTAAAATTCTTGACACGATAAAAAGAGAGATCGGACGCAAATCAGTCTCCGCTGACGCTCGACACAGGATTATTTTGGACTGAAGACCGTGGGCGCCGCCCACACCCGCCCGCTTTCTTGAAAGAAAGCGGGGCAAAGAACTTTCGCCGGAAACTCCGTTTCCGGAAAACCGCTGGCTTCGCTCACACAATTTTTCTTTACACCGCTACCAAAGGCTCCCCCCAGAGCTTTATCTCTTTCGCGAACGCCGCAAGCGCTCGCGTATCGCGGGGGGCCCGGGGCGCGCTTGCGCCCCCGGCAAGGGTTCGGGAACTTCGTCCCCGAGAACTTTATCTTTACACCGCCGCCAAAGCCTCACCCCCCAGAGCTTTATCTCTTTCGCGAACTCCGTAGGCGCTCGCGTATCGCGGGAGACCCGAGGGCGCGCTTGCGCCCCCGGTAGGGGTTCGGGGACGAAGTCCCCGAGAACTTTTCTCTTTACACCGCCACCAAAGCATCACCCCCAGAACTTTATCTCTTTCGCGAACGCCGCAGGCGCTCGCGTATCGCTGGAGGCCCGGGGGCGCGCTTGCGCCCCCCGGTAGTGGTTCGGGGACGAAGTCCCCGAGAACTTTTCTCTTTACACCGCCGCCAAAGGCTCACCCCCCAAAAC
>JAISER010000102.1 GCA_031263985.1 Clostridiales bacterium
GGTCCGGCTCCGGCGGCGATGCCAGGATTTACGGCTTTATTGACTATATAATCAAACTCGATGGATTTGACAACCCTAACTGGCTCTTCCTCCGCCTGAATATCCTCCGTGGTCGGCTCCGCCGGCTTTTCGGGTTTCTGAGCTTCCTCCGCTCTGGCGGCGACGCTAGGTTTCTCGTCTTTATTCACGATATAGTCAAACTCGATGGATTCGACGACCTTAACCAGCTCTTCCTCCAGCTGAATATCCTCCGCTATCGGCTCCGCCGGCTTTTCGGGTTCCTGGGCTTCCCCCACTCCAGCGGCGACGCCAGGTTTCTCGGCTTTATTCACTATATAATCAAACTCGATGGATTCGACGACCTTAACCGGCTCTTCCTCCGACTGAGTATCCTCCGCAAGCTTTTCGGGTTTCTGAGCTTCCTCCGCTCTGGCGGCGCCGCTAGGTTTCTCGACTTTATTCACTATATAATCAAACTCGATGGATTCGACAACTTTGACCGGCTCTTCCTCCGCCTGAATATCCTCCGCGGTCGGCTCCGCCGGCTTCTGGGGTTCCTGAGCTTTCCCAGCTCCGGCGGCGACGCCAGATTTTTTGGCTTTATTCACTATATAATCAAACTCAATGGATTCGACAACCTTGACCGGCTCTTCCTCCGCCTGAATATCCTCCGTGGTCGGCTCCACCGGTTTTTGGGGTTCATGAGCTTCCTTCGCTCTGGCGGCGACGCTAGGTTTCTCGGCTTTATTCACTATATAATCAAACTCGACGGATTCGACAACCTTGACCGGCTCTTCCTCCAGCTGAATATCCTCCGCTATCGGCCCCGCCGACTTTTCAGGTTCCTTAGCTTCCTCCGCTTCAGCGGCAATTCTTGGTTTTTCGGCTTTATTCACTATATAATCAAATTCGACGGATTCGACAACCTTGACCGGCTCTTCCTCCGCCTGAATATCCTCCGCCGGCTTTTGGGGTTCCTGAGCTTCCTCCACTCTGGCGGCGACGCTAGGTCTCTCGGCTTTATTGACTATATAATCAAACTCGACGGATTCGACAACCCTAACTGGCTCTTCCTCCGCCTGAATATCCTCCGCTCCAGCGGCGACGCCAGATTTTTCGGCTTTATTCACTATATAATCAAATTCGGCGGATTCAACCACCTTGACCGGCTCTTCCTCCGCCTGAATATCCTCCACGGTCGGCTCCGCCGGCTTTTCAGCGCTATTCTCAATATGGTCGAATTTTATTGACTCAGCGGGTTTCGCCGTTTCTTCTTCAATCAGCTCATCAGATTTCTCCGCGTTCCCGACTTCCCTCACTTTAGCGGAAGTGAGCGGCGTTTCAGATTTTTTGGCGATATAATGGATTTCAATAGATTCAACTACATTTACTTGCTCATTTTCAAACTTCGTATCTTCCATAACCGATTTTTCAACTTTATTCACAATATGATCAAACTCAACGGCTCTGACCGGCTCTCCCTCTTCATATCGCGCGTCTTCCTCAATCGGCTTTTTTTGTTCTTCGACGGGTTCAAGCTCACCCATCCGTTTCGCGTCTTCCGATTGAAGCGTTACGACAGATTTATTCGTCAAAACGGATTTTTTATCGTCACAATAATCATCGATATAATAATCGTCGCCATCGTATGACCAAACGTCAAAATCCTCATCTTGAAAAGAACCGTTTTCTTTTCGCTTGTATGAAGCCGCTGAATTTAAAGCGGCGCTGACAGACGGAAAGCCGTGCAACTCAATCTCCGCGGCGCTAAGCTTTTTAGTATTGTCGCTATAATCGGACGAATCGTCCCGGCCATTATCCGTAGCCGCGTATTCAGCCGAAGGGTCGCCGTCATATTCATTTTTCCACAAATCATCGATACCGCCGTCATCGTCAATATTAAAAGCCATGCGATCCCCCTCCGCCGCGTCCTGAAAACGCTTCCCCCGCCGCCATAAGGCGTGACGCTACTTTAAATTCCGTTAATATAGTCAACGACCTGATCATAATATTCGTTTCCCTCATTACACGCGGCGCGGTATTTATTTAAGTCAGCTACTATATTTTGGAGCAGCTCAGCGGCTGACAGCCTCAACTGTTCAATTTGTTTGGCGGCCTTATCGCGTTCCGTTTTCAGAAGCGCCATGCCGTAAACCCAATACAATATAACGACCACGCCTCCCACTATCATAAGCGGGTTACGCGTTGGCGTCCCCAAAACCACTATGAGAACGCCGGCGAAAAACGACACCCAATACATAAGATCAAGTTTTATGCCTGTTATAGTTTCCGTGAGCATATTTTCGTAATAATGATCCAAATGAGTTTTAAGCTGTTTAACGTCTTTCTCTTTTTTCGTCGAACCAGCCCAATCCGATATCTGTATCGGTATCGTTTTAGGGGTCAGACTGAAGTTTTCATCGTTCAAATCCTCATACGCTTCATATATCCAGCTTTTAGATATTTTCACCGCCAGCTTGCGAATATCGGACGAAACGCCGAACTTATCGCCGCCCATGGCTATCACTGGCAGCTCTTCAGCGAAATTGACGCGATTATCGTCAAACGAGTCGCTGTCTTTTTCTATAAGATCGTACAATATGCCGTCAAGACGCGCTTCCATATACGCGGCGCTGGTTGACGGAGTCTCGACCGCCTTTTTAAGCGCCTCCAGCGTTTTTTTGTGCGCGCCCGCCCATTCCGCCGTCTCTTTAATCTCCGGCCAGGCGCCGCTTGTCGCCGCAAGCGGCTTATACTCGGAATCGTCAATTTTCAGCTTATTATTTTTCAGCCATCCTGACCACAATTCCTTCTGTTTGTCGTCATAACCCGGCTTCGAAGACAGAATCGTCATCCATTCGTTTACGGCGTCGAAACACTCGCCCGTTTCGTCTTCACCGAACGTCCCGGAAACATAGGCGCCCAGCAGCGTAAGCGTTTCTCCGCGCATATTAAAAGGATCCTGCGTTTTTAAATAGCGGCCGAGCCAGACTTTCGCGACATCCGCGCGCCCCACGCGCAGACAAAAAAGCGTAAAAAACAAAAGCGTCTTTTCCATGTCATAAGTAAACGCGTCTTTGAGGGTATATTCCGCAAGCTCCCTTTCGTCGCCGAGCCAGGCGAACACGGAAATAAGCGCGGAAACCAACCAATTGTTCGGAGTCATTTCCGATAGATATTTCTTAATCGCTTCTACGCGCGGTTGTTTCATGGAACCCGTTTCCATGGACTTTAAAATTATCAACGCGCATTTCTTGACTAGTTCATAGTCTTCTTTTTCATCAGTTTTTTTGTAGCGCGCTTCTTTTTGTTTAAGTTTATCAAGCTCGTCCGCCAGAGACTCTATCTTCGCGCGCAACTCGTCAAAAGCGGAAAGGTCAGCGCGCGCGCTTTCGATCCCCGCCTTCTCAACCTTGGCCCCCGCCTTCTCAATTCTTAATCCGTCATATCGCTCCACGGCTTTTGACGGCTCTTTGATCTTAGAGGGTTCGACCGCCGTTTTTTTGGCTTTTTCGTATCTTAACTTGTCATACTCCTCGGCGAGCTTCGCGGATTTTGACGTTTCTCCGGTTTTAGGGGTTTCGTCCGCTGATTTTACATGTTTCGACTCTTCATATTCAGCCGCCAGTTTTTCAGCGAGCGCCGCGGTCTTTGACGGAGCTTTCGCGGATGTCTTGACTTTTAGATCTTCGGCCTTCAGCGCTTTGGACTCTTCAGCTTTTAATTTATCGCGCTCAATAAGTTTTTCGTCTTTAGAAAGAATCGCGGGTCCAGTCTTTCCGACATTTACCGATTCATATCTCGCGGTTTTACCGTTTTTCAGCTTCTCAAACTCATCGGCGAGCCGCCGGACGCCAGGACGCTCTTCAGCCTCGTTTTCGCCCTCGTTTTTACCATATCTTAACCTATCGTACTCGGCAATAAGTTTTTCAGACTTAGACATGCCGTCTTCATCCGAAGCGGACCTCCGTTTTTCGACTTCAGAAACCTCGCCGCGCTCTTTCCCGCGCCTTAATTCGTCATGTTCCGTCGAAGGCGTTTCGGTCCGCGTTTTTTCCTTTTCGCCATACCTTAGCTTATCATACTTAGCGGCCAAGCTTTCAGCTTTCGACTCAGTAAAACCGTCAGAACCCAACAAAACCGTATCGTCGCTGGCCGCGTATTCACAGACGTCCTCAGCCGCGTCGTTGTCGAAAATTTCGTCGATAATGTCGTCGATTTCGTCGTAAGCGCCGTCGCTGTCATAGCCTTTTACCAATTCGCTACTCAAAGAATAACCCCCTAACGCCTTAAAAACCAGGCTTTCGCCTATCTGAGGCTTTTGCCCATATCCGCGCGAGACACGCCTTCGTATCGCCGCGCGTCAAAAAACGCCCAGCGCGTCCGCGACCTCGCGAACAACGCGCCAATTCCTCGGCGCCCCCCACGTTTCCCCTTTTATTAAGGTCGCTTATACCATCTGACGCGGCCAATTATGGGCGAAGATAAGATTTCGTCGAAATTTTGCGATTTACGCTTGAAAACCGTCCGAATTTTTATTAGAACCGCTTTATTGCCTTAATAACGCTTCTTTAGACAATTATACATGTAACTTCCTTTATACGCAAGCCAAATTTCAAACGAATTCAACTGTAAATATCCCTTTAAACAAAAAAATGTCGTTTTTTAATGCTTTACCTCGCCCGTTCGTTAAAATATAGGCGCGCCCAAAGAAACTTTCAATTTTCGCGCTCTGAGGTCAGTATAAGAAACGCCGGCGTAAATCTACGGCGAAAAACTTCTAATATGTTTATATTATAACTATTTATCGCAAAAACGCCTATGGCTATTGCTGGAATAGCGCGCCCGGCTCGAAACCACCGAAAAAAGCGGTTGACATAATCGGATTCTTTCGTTATAATCTATAGTTAATGGTTGTAGTATTCGACCGCTCGCTGAACAGTATTCAACCGTTCATCTTGCGCGTCGGCGTATGTTACGTTTTTTCATTGTAAAAACAATCTTGACAAACGCTGTGACAGGGAACAGTAGGTTTTACGAGAGTCTTCAGAGAGCCGCCGGACGGTGCGAGGCGGAGACTTGACGAAGCTGAACTCGCCCTCGAGCCGCCCGCTGAAAGCGCTTGACATTTTGAGCGAAGTAGGATGGGACGGGAGTTCGCCGTTAAAAGAACAGGATATGAGCGTTGCGTTTTCGCCGCGCCGTGTCCGTATGAGAGCGTTTAAGCCCGCGATGGCTTGACGAACAAGAGTGGTACCGCGAAGCGCGTCTTCGTCTCTTTATGAGACGGAGGCTTTTTTATTGCCGCGGCATTACCGCGGATTTCATAAACGAAGGGATTGATTGTCATATGAACCACGCTAAATATCGCCCTTTTCCGATTTTTACGTTTAAAGACCGCTCATGGCCCGAAAACCGCCTGACAACCGCGCCGGAATGGTGCAGCGTCGATTTGCGCGACGGCAACCAAGCGCTTATAAACCCCATGTCACTTGAACAAAAGCTCGCTTTCTTCAAGCGCCTTACGGAAATCGGCTTCAAACAGATAGAAGTCGGCTTCCCGGCGGCTTCCGACACGGAGTACAACTTTGTACGAACGCTTATTGAAAACGACCTGATCCCGGACGACGTCACCATACAAGCGCTGACCCAGTCGCGCGAACACATTATCACAAAGACGTTCGAAGCTCTTGAAGGCGTGAAAAAAGCTATAGTGCATCTGTATAACTCTACCTCCGCGCTTCAGCGCGACGTCGTTTTCGGCATGAGCCGGGACGCGATTACCGGCATAGCCGTAAAAGGCGCGGTCGCGCTTAAAGCTTTAGCTGAAAAATACGGACGTGAAAAATTCACTTTCCAATATTCTCCAGAAAGCTTCACCGGCACGGAAATGGACTACGCCGCGGACGTATGCAATGCCGTTCTTGACGTATGGAAGCCGTCCGGCGAAGGCAAAGTCATTATAAACCTGCCGTCAACCGTCGAAATGGCTACGCCGAACGTATACGCCGACCAGATCGAATACATGAGCGTCAACTTAAATTATCGTGAAAACGTCGTGATAAGCGTCCATACGCACAATGACCGCGGCACCGGCGTGGCCGCCACGGAGCTCGCTCTGTTAGCCGGAGCTCAGCGCGTCGAGGGAACGCTCTTCGGAAACGGCGAACGCACGGGCAACGCCGACATAATGAACGTTGCCTTGAACCTCTATTCGCACGGCATAAACCCAAAGCTGGACTTTTCGCGCATAGACGACATAGTTAAAACATATGAAAGCTTCACCGGGCTAAGCGTGCATCCGCGCCACCCTTACGCCGGCGAGCTTGTGTTCACGGCGTTTTCCGGCTCTCACCAAGACGCCATAAACAAAGGCATGGCGAAACGCCAGGAACGCGGCGCGGACGTCTGGGAAATTCCGTATCTGCCGATAGACCCGCAAGACGTCGGACGCGGATATGAGCCTGTAATACGCATAAACAGTCAGTCAGGCAAGGGCGGCGCCGCGTTCGTGCTTGAACGCGGCTACGGCCTAGCCGTGCCGAAAGCAATGCAACGAGATTTCGGCGAAATCGTTACGCGGCGCTCTGATGAAACAGGCGGCGAGCTCTTGCCGAAAGACGTATACGACCTTTTTGTCGAGCAATACGTCAACGTCTCCGACCCCATAAAGTTCGAACGCTATAAAGAAGTGTCGAACGGCCGAATATATGTCGTTTCCGAAATAACCTCAAACGGCGAGCGGCGCGAGATATCCGGAAGCGGCAACGGGCTTTTGAGCGCTTTCAGCGCCGGGCTAAGCGACGAGTTTGGCGTTCGCTTCGACATAACCGACTACAGCGAACACGCTCTGGAACATGGCGCGAAGTCACGCGCCATAACCTATGTGCGCATATCGGATGAGAACGGAAAACACTTCTTTGGCGCCGGAGTCAGCGAAAGCGTAAGCAAGTCATCGTTGCGCGCCGTGGTCAGCGCGCTTAACCGCAAGTTGAAAACCGTTGATTAGGGTCTGTCGGAAAATAAAACGTGCGGTTGGCGCGGCGATTTTGTGTCCCGGCAGAGCGCCGGGTTCCGCGAATACTTGTAGTATTCAAGGGTTCCGGCGCCGCGGCCGGGGCGCAAAAGGGCAAGCCAAACGCACAGGTTATTTTCTGACAAAGCCTTAGCGCCCGCTCAAACTCTCGCTTTCGGCGGATGGTCGCGTTCGTTTTTTTTGCCGAACGCGAATGCCGCGCATTCAAAAAACATGCGCAAAGAGCACTGACAAAATATGGCGGAAAATTAGCCGAAAAGACGCGAAACGAAGCTTTTGAACAGCCTCTTAGGCAACCCCTTAGCTGAGAACTTGCCCCTGATCGGCCGATATCTCGCGGCAAGCGCTCAGCTAACGCTGAACTCAGTCTAAACCATAACTATCCGAACGGTCTTTTTCGCGACAAATCTCAATTCAATAGACATGTCCCGGAAACTGACTTCGACGGATCCACGAGCGGATTTTTTTCGTAAGGCAAGAAAACGAAAGCCTCCGTGTACAAGGCGCGTACGCAAGGATTTCGCTGACGCCGCATCGTGGGAAATCCGCCGCGCGGACACCGGAGTCAGGTTTCAGGACAAGTCTGATAAGCCGAAAAGACGCGAAATGGAGATATTAAACAGGCTCTAGCATAAACATTTCCTCCCGCTATCGCCTGGCCGCTAAATTAAAAAAAAACTCGCGCTACGCGAGTTTTGTCAAATAATCTAATTATAGGTATAGAGATATGTAAAACGCTAACTTCATTCAGCCTCTATCCTACACGTAACTGTAAGCCCACCAGTCTACAAGCGAGATTATCCCTATAAGACCCGCTATTAAAGACGGCAAAGCGACAAAGATCAGCAAAAGCGTATCACTGATTATAAACACAGTAAAGCACCTCCTTATTCGGCAATCAGCGTTCGGCGCCTGTGAAAGCCAGAAACCCGCGCGTTTCGCGCAACCTATCCTTTCAAAGGCGGCCAAGCCCTTTATGTGATCAATAATAACATGATTCGCCCTTTTTGTCAATTAGGACCAGCGCGCGTTCGCCAATTTTAATTTGACTCCTCTGGCGATTTTTATAAAAATACCAATCATAACGTCCTCAATAGGTAAAATTTCTATAAATGGTCTTCAGCGCTACGCGCCTTCGGCGCCTTTAATTACCGAACACGGCCTGTCCTTACGCGGCGCTTTATCGTTAAGGCGCCAAACTTCAGCCTGAACCAGCGAAAATTGGAACAATAAATAAAAGGATGCGGCGGGCGGCGCGAAACTCGAACCGCTCAACTCCCCGCCCTTAATGGCTTTTTCCACAAGCGGCAAGGTAATCTTACTATTTTCGCCGCTGTAATTCATACAAAGGACGAGCCGATCGTCGTCATATAAGAATACAGAATTTAGGAACGTGTCAACAAGCATAATGCGATAGGCTTCATCCTCGAGATCGCCATTTTTGAACCGTTCTAAAAAGAAAATAATCTGCTCGCGGTCAAGCGTCGGCTCGGCGATAAGTTCACGGGCGATGCCCTTGTCAATGTTAGCCCGTTCAGACTCCAACTCCATCAACCTTGTTTTCGTGGTCGGCGTTATAATTCCCGCTTCCATAGCCGCGATCATATTTGTGATCGCCTTTTCGTTGTCTTTTTGCCGGGACTGCAAAGCATTCAGCGCGGAGCGGTCTTTTTCGCGTTCTTGAAATGCGACCACCTTGTCGGCGACCTCATTTATAAACTCATCGGAATGCACAAGTCGGACAAGTTCAGCCACGACAAGCCGCTCGATCCAATCTTTGGGGGCGCGCTCCTTGTCGCAAGCGTGTTCGTACCTGCGTTTATTGCAGGTATAATATGCGTATGATTGCCCTGTATGGCTTGTTCCACCATCGCCGGTCATGGGCGATCCGCAATGCCCGCAGAATAGTTTTGTCGTGAGTAAGAACATTACCCCGCGCCCCCTGCTGGGTGAAACATGGTTTTTTTCTACCATAGTTTGCACCTTTTCAAATAGTTGTATGTCAACGATCGCAGGAATACCGCCCTCGACTCGAATGTCCTCATACTCATAAACGCCTATGTATTTCTCATTTTGCAAAATCCGGCGAACGCTGTTTTTATTGAACACCCCGCCGCGGCTGGTGCGATGCCCCTCGTTGTTCAACCGGGTATAAATATCCTTTGCCCGTTCCCCAGCAGTATACTCCTCAAATATCCGGCGAACCACTGCGGCTTGCCCCTCGTCAATTTCAAAACGACCATCCGGGGCTTTTTTATACCCTATGACTTTCTGACCGAGGGTTTTCAATTCGAGTGCGCTGTCGTAATATCCGCGCTTTACGTTTTGGCTAAGATTTTCGCTATAATATTCGGCGTACCCCTCCATCACGCTTTCAAGAATAATTCCCTCCGGCCCCTCCGGGATCGTTTCTTTCGCGTAGCAGATACGAACACCGTTCTTCTTCAATCTATATTTATACATCGCGGAGTCGTAACGGTTACGCGCGAAGCGATCCATTTTCCACATTATGACCGCCTCGAAATGTCCGCGCTCACTGTCGCGGAGCATACGTTGAAAATCCGGCCGTTTATCAGTTTTACCCGATAAGGCTTTGTCGATGTACTCGCCAATGACGTTTAATCCTTTATTGCGGGCAAAGTCGTAACAATCACGCAGTTGCCCCTCGATAGATTCCTCACGCTGACCGCTTGAAGAATACCGGGCGTATATAACCGCCCGTGTAAGTGGGCGATCGGGCTTATCATCGCCTTGTTTTCCGCGCTTCTTTTTATCGTTATCTTTATCTTTCATTATAGCATACCCCGCCTTGTTGCACAGTATATTAGCGTCTTTTACAGCCCCAAAAGCTGTTTTTTCTTTGCCTCGTATTCGTCCTGCGTTATCGCCCCCGCATCTAAAAGAGTTTTGAACTTGGCGATCTCGTCGGCGGTGTTTATGGGTTGGGGCGTATCAGAAACAGGTGCGGGGTTCGCTTGGAACAAGTTATTTACGAGGGTTTTATAAATATCTTTGTCAACTTCAATTAAACTGCTTTTACCGTCCTTAAATTGAAGGGCGATAGTATGTAAGCCTTTCTTTTTAGCGGACAAAGCGGCGGCGATACCAATAGGGCCGAATAACGCTACACCGACAGCCCCGCGGGCGACCGCACTTGTTGCACTCGTTTGACTTTCCGCATCAACGACCTCATAAGATGCGATGGTCTTGTTATCAAGTGTTAATTTACCGGAAAGCATACCCGGTTTTATAAGGATAACCTCGTTACTCCCTATAAGTTTTACTTTCAGTTCAATGCGGCCGCCCTTGTAGCCACCCGCCGTTACGGTGTTTTTCGTTCCCATAACGCGTCCTCCTATAAATATATAGTTATTTATTTGCCGCTTCCAGTTTAGACAGCTTCTTTCGCAGCCGTTCAAGGTCTAAAAGGAAGTCATCCGGCTTGTTTAGCTTTTTCGTGGCGCGGTGCTTTTCAAATGCCGCGATTGCCGCTCTATAATGGGCGATCGCTTGCGTGGGTTCGCTTAATTCACTGTATGCGTCGGCGATGTCCCGTTTGAAAATCGCCACCACGATACCGATGAATGGGGCTTGCCCCGCAAGCGTGATAAGAGCATCGCCGGTATCGATAATGCGCCGATAATCCTTTTCACGTTTGGCGGTGGCGTGACTTTCCCGCAATTCCAACCACCGATTGAAAAGCGTTTGGTCAAAGTTCTTGTTCATTTTACGACCCTCCGTTTTTGTCCCTAAGCTCAGCGGCGTAGACAAGCACCTTAGACTGCTCTATTAAAGACAGATCGGCAAAGACCCGCAATAGTTCCGACTCTTGCTCCGAGAGCGCGTATTCCGTGCCGTTAATTATTTTCACGGGCGCGTGGGCGTGTCCTTGTACGCCGACGGTGCCGCCGTTGTTCTGGTATATCGCGAGGCGGTTTGGATCTGACAGCGCATCCTGCGCTTGCGCCTGTTCAAACTCCAGATATTCACGATTTGCCTGTTCTACGCTACCCTTGCACTTTTTAAGTATATGTTCGTAGGTAGTGCGGTTAAAGCCCGATGTGTCTAAGTTCGCGTAATCAATGGGATCGTTTGTGTCGCCCGTTAAGTACGCGACAGGCACATTAAAATATGCCGCCACCTTTATAAGGGTTGCCATACGAGGTTTTGCTCCTTTGCGCCAATCCGGGATAGTACCGACGCCTATACCCGCTGCCGGGCCAAGATCTGATATGTTCATGTTCCTCTCACGGCAGAGTGCCTCCACGCGTTGGAAAAAGGTTGTTGTCATAACAGGTTCCTCCCTGTCAAAAATTTTTTTGCAAAGTCTGAAAACCCCTTGACAGCCGATATATAATAGCCAAAAACCGATATAAAGAGCAGCAAACCCTAATTGCAAACCACCATGTAAGCGAGGCAAGCAACAATCTCTATCATTAGGGTAGCCCAATAGGCATATGAGTACGGCTTAAAATCGGTTTAGCACTTATCTTGAGGCTCAGTCACCCACAATTATAGTACTCAACCGAAACGAAGTCAAGTAAAAGGAGGAAGAAACGTGGAAAAACTTTTTACCTGCAGATTGCAAGTTTAATTGTCCACCATATATTCCCAGTTACATGTTGTTGGTTTGGAATTTTTTAAGACGCCATCTGGGCGGCTGTTTGGTAAGCTAGTATTTTGCGAGGATAGT